>NZ_JAPKNJ010000002.1:0-364844 GCF_026343945.1 Kaistia algarum | reverse complement strand
CGCGATGCGCAGGATCAGCCGCTGGTCGAAGGGCGAGGGGATCAGGAAATCAGGACCGAAGGTCCGCTCGACGCCGCCATAGGCCTGCGCCACCACGTCCGACGGCTCCTCCTTGGCGAGAGCCGCGATGGCGCGCACCGCCGCATGCTTCATTTCCTCGTTGATCGTCGTCGCGCCGACATCGAGCGCGCCGCGGAAGATGTAAGGAAAGCAGAGGACGTTGTTGACCTGATTGGGGAAATCCGAACGGCCGGTGCAGATCATCGCGTCCGGCCGCGCCGCGCGGGCGACCTCGGGCATGATCTCCGGCGACGGGTTGGCGAGCGCGAGGATCAGCGGATGGTCGGCCATCTTCGCCACCATCTCCGCCTTCAGCACGCCGGCTGCCGAAAGGCCGAGGAAGATGTCGGCGCCGTCGATGACCTCGCCGAGCGTGCGCTTGTCGGTCTTCCGCGCGAAGGCGGATTTCCAGCGGTCCATCAGCGTGGTGCGGCCTTCATAGACCACGCCCTCGATGTCGCAGACGGTAATGTTCTCGTGCTTCGCGCCGAGCGAGACGAGCATGTTGAGGCAGGCCAGCGCCGCCGCGCCCGCACCGGAGGCGACGATCTTCGCCTCCTCGATCGGCTTGTTCTTGATGCCGAGCGCGTTGGTGACTGCCGCGCCGACGATGATCGCCGTGCCGTGCTGGTCGTCGTGGAAGACGGGGATCTTCATCCGCGCGCGCAGCTTCGCCTCGATGTCGAAGCATTCCGGCGCCTTGATGTCCTCGAGATTGATGCCGCCGAAGGTCGGCTCCAGCGCCGCGACGACATCGACGAACTTGTCGATGTCGCGTTCCTCGACTTCGATGTCGAAGACATCGATGCCGGCGAACTTCTTGAAGAGGACGGCCTTGCCTTCCATCACCGGCTTGCCGGCGAGCGCGCCGATCGCGCCGAGTCCCAGCACGGCGGTGCCGTTGGAGATCACCGCGACGAGGTTGCCACGGGCGGTGTAATCGAAGGCCTTAGCGGGATCGGCGGCGATGGCGAGACAGGGAGCCGCGACGCCGGGGGAATAGGCGAGCGCCAGATCGCGCTGGTTTCCCAGTGGCTTGGTCGCCCGGATCTCCAGTTTTCCCGGCTGCGGATACTGGTGATAGTAAAGGGCGCTCTGGTCGAGATCGGCGTCCGTCCGGCCTCTTTCGGTCATTTCCTGCCTGTCGCTTGAAAGTTCGCTCCGCGCGATCGCGGTGCGGACTCTCCTACAACATCGCCGGGAGTGAGGCGAGCGTCAGAGATTGCTCACCGGACCGGGCGCGGCGATGCCGCAGCCGATGCCGCTCTTCAGGCAGAGGCCGAGCATCGAGGTGCGGGAATCGCTCAGATCGCGATGCAGCGACGGGCGGACCAGCTCGGCCATGCCGATGCCGAACAATGTGGCGAACAGGGTGACGACCAGAAAGGAACGGGTGGCCATGACAGGGTACTCCAACACACTCATTAAACCCGCCGCCATACTGGCTTTCTTCGCCTGAACGGGTCCTGAAATCCGCATTCAGATATCGTTCGGATTGATTGCGATTTGATTAAAATTCGAATGATTCACCATGATCCGGTCACAATTCGCGCCCGTTTCCACAGCCTTGACGCTCCAGTCGAAATCCTGCATCACGCTCGCCATGATGGCTTTCCGGCGCGTATTCCTTCTCTGCTGTCGCGACGTTCTGGCCGGTTAGCGCGAGCTGGCCGGGCGCTCCGTCTCGGCCCGGTCCATCCCGAGAGGCGCGCCCTGCATGATGGGTTCCTCATTCGGGGTCGACGATGACGCTTCGCCTCTACAACACGCTGACGAAGGAAAAGGACGAGCTCAAGCCGCTCTTCCATGACGCCGAGGGCAAGCCGCATGTGCGCATGTATGTTTGCGGCCCCACGGTCTATGACTTCGCCCATATCGGCAATGCGCGGCCCGTCATCGTCTTCGACGTTCTTTTCCGCCTGCTGCGCCATCTCTACGGCGAGGCGAACGTCACCTATGTCCGCAACATCACGGACGTGGACGACAAGATCAACGCGCGCGCGGCGGTCGACTATCCCGACCTGCCGCTCAACGAGGCGATCCGCCGCGTCACCGAGAAGACCAACACCCAGTTCCAGGCCGACGTCGCGGCGCTCGGCTGCCTGCCGCCAACCGAGCAGCCGCGCGCGACCGAGCACATCGATGCGATGAAGGCGATGATCGAGCGGCTCGTGTCGCGCGGCGTCGCTTATGTCGCCGAGGGCCATGTGCTGTTCTCGCCGGCCGAGATGGACCGGTTGAACGGGGTGCTGCCGCGCTATGGCGCGCTGGCGCGGCGCTCGCTCGACGAGATGATCGCCGGCGCCCGCGTCGACGTGGCGCCCTACAAGCGCGATTCCACCGATTTCGTGCTGTGGAAACCTTCGGCCGCGGACGAGCCCGGCTGGCCGTCGCCGGCCGGCATCGAGGGCAGGGGTCGCCCGGGCTGGCACATCGAATGCTCGGCCATGTCGATGGCGAAGCTGCTGGAGCCGTTCGGCGGCGGTTTGGAATGCACCGACCCGACGCGGAACACCTTCGACATCCACGGCGGCGGCATCGACCTCGTCTTCCCCCACCACGAAAACGAAATCGCCCAATCCTGCTGCGCCTTCAACTCCCCCCGCATGGCCAACATCTGGATGCACAACGGCTTCCTGCAGGTCGAAGGCGAGAAGATGAGCAAGAGTGTCGGGAATTTCGTGACGATAAGGGAGGCACGATATACCACTCGACTAGGCGGCCGCCGATGGACCGGCCCTGTTCTTCGACTTGCGATGCTCGGGACTGCCTACCGTCAACCAATTGATTTTACGGTAGAAAACTTATATCGCTCCCGAGAGCGCCTCAAGAAATGGCGTGCCTTTGCTGCCGAGCGCACTACCAAGGAAATGGACTATCACCGGATGGGCCAATTCCTCGAATATCTACTGGATGACCTCAATACTCCTGGCGCGCTATCTGTAATAGATGAAGCAGTGTCCGCCAAAAATCCAGCCGCTGAGCAGAGGTTCTTTGTATACAAGGCACTAAATATTTTAGGCTTCAAGTCGCCACTCACACCTGTGAAGAAGGCATCGCTGGAAACTAGAAGGCTTACTCGATATCTAGAAGACTTTTCTACAGAAAACATCAACGATATTGTTGATATGGCGATATATAATTCCAGAGGCAGTGATAGAAAATTAAGACCCCAAACGAATCTCATCATATGTCTTAATCTTATAGAAAGTATAGTCGTATCACGTGGGTATGATTATGATGATTCATCGTACGATATCGTTACCGTGGATCGTATATCCGATATAAATAACATAGTACCGGATTATGGAACGGAGTCATCGGATTATTCACCATTATTACTGAATAAAATCGTCAAAGGCGCCGTAAATCTCGTTCGTCTCTTGGAGGCTTTTCCTGCGGATTTTGTTCGATCGCTTGTGGCTAAGGCTGCTAGGGCGTCGCACTATCGAAGTGGCAAATTGCGGCCGGAGGCAGACCTCCTGATCAGCCTGAAACGACTTGGAAATGTCGTGTCGGTCCGGCGGCTCTCTGTGAGGATTGATGATAGTAGCATCTCCGAGTTCTCGGCTCGATCTCGTATAGTGAACTCGAAAAAGATTGCTTCCCTTATTGTCACCCGTCTCGAAGCCCGTCGCGCGAAAGACTTCGCCGAAGCAGACCGCATCCGGAACGAACTCGACGCCATGGGCATCGCGCTCAAAGACGCCAAGGACCCGACGACCGGCGAGATCGTCACGACGTGGGAAGTGAAGCGGTAGCGACTCCTCCCCCTCTCCCGCTTGCGGGGGAGGGTCGGGGAGGGGGCTTACAGGGCTCTGGCCGGAGATTGCCCGGAGCCAGTGTGTAGCCTCTTCCTGAGACTTCCCACCAGAGCGACCCCTCCCCGAAAACGCGAGGGCGTTTTCGGCCCTCCCGCAAGGGGAGGGGTCAAGGAAGGACGGCCCCCCTTACTTCCCAGGCGCGGCAAACCAGGTCGACAGCGTGTAGCCGTTGACCGATTGCGTCTGCGGATGATCGACGCGGGCCCAATGGGCGATCCATTGTTCGGGGAGGTAGTAGAGCGGGACGACGTAGTGTCCGGAGATCAGGACGCGGTCGAGGGCGCGGACGGCGGCGACGAAATCTTCCTGGCTCTTGGCCGCGAGCAGCGCCGCCAGCATGGCGTCGATCGCTGGGCTCTTGGCGCCGACATAGTTGAACGAGCCCGGTACATCGACATTGGTGCTCGACCAGCGATTGCCCTGCTCGTTGCCCGGCGACAGCGACGCCGGCCACGAGGTCTGAATCACGTCGAAGTCGAAATCCTGCACGCGGCGCTGGTACTGCGTCGAATCGACCGTGCGGGTCGTCGCCTCGATGCCGATGCGCTGCAGCGTGCGGGCGTAGGCGAGGCCGACCTTCTCCTGCTCGCGATCCTGCAGCAAGATCTCGAAGGCGAACGGCTGGCCGGCGCTGTCGACGAGCTGGTTGCCGGCGAGTTTGTAGCCAGCCTGTTCGAGCAGATCGAGCGCGGTGCGCAGCACCTTGCGGTCGCCGCCCGAGCCGTCCGATACGGTCGGCTTGTAGGTGCCGGCCATGACGTCTGGCTCGACGGCATCGGGGAAGGGGGCTAGCAGCTTCTTCTCGATGTCGGAGGCCGGGACGCCGAGGGAAGACAGCACCGAATCCTGGAAGAAGCTGCCATTGCGGCTATAGGCGCCGGAAAAGAGGTTCTTGTTGACCGATTCGAAGTCGAACAACATGGCGAGCGCCTTGCGCGCCCGAACATCGGCGAACATCGGCCTGCGTGTGTTCATGGCGAGGCCGAGCATCCCCTTCGGCAGGCCGTTCCTCACCGTCTCCTTGACCACGCGGCCGTCGGCTGCGGCGGGAAAATCGTAATTGTGCAGCCAGTTCGCCGGATCGCCCTCCGGATTGACGTCGTAGAGCCCCTTCTTGAACGCCTCGAACATCACATTGCGGTCGCGGTAATAATCGATGCGGATTTCGTCGAAATTGTCGAAGCCGCGCTTCACCGGCAGGTCCTTGCCCCAGTAGTTGGGATCGCGCTGCAGGACGAAGCGCTCGCCGGGCTTGATCTCGCCCATGACATAGGGACCGGAACCGATCATCGGCTTCAGCGTCGACTGGTCGAAGGTCTCGGGGTCGATGGCATGCTTCGGCAGGATCGGCATCAGGCCGATCAGCAGCGGCAATTCGCGGTTCTCGCCGCCATCCTTGAAGGTGAATTTGATGCCACGATCGCCGATCTTCTCGGTCTTCTCGACCTGCGAGTACCAAGTCTTGTAGATCGGCCGGCCCTTCTCCTTGAGCAGATCGACCGTGAAGAGCACGTCGTCGACCGTCACCGGCTGGCCATCGGAAAAATGCGCCTTCGGGTCGATGGTAAAGGCGATCGAGGTGCGGTCGTCCGGCATGTCGACGCTATCGGCCAGTAGCCCATACAGCGAGAAGGCCTCGTCACGATTGCGTACCAGCAGGCTCTCGAAGACGTTGTTGCCGAGCGCGACGTCCCAGATGCCGCGCGATGTCGTCGTGGCGCTCTTCACGATGAAGGGGTTTACGCTGTCATAGGTGCCGACATAGGCATAGGTGACCGTGCCGCCCTTCGGCGCGTTCGGATCGGCATAGGGAAGATGGTCGAAGCCGGCGGGCAGCGCCGGGTCGCCATGCATCGCGATTGCATGCGCCGGCTCGGCGGCTGCGGGTGATTGGGTGCCCCAGATGGCGGCCGAAACGAGAGCGGCGAGGCCGAGACCCATGGAACGCCAATGGTGCGACATTTCGGTTTCCTCCGACGCGGCCAGCGATTCGAGCGAAGCGAACCCTAACATGACCGCGGAATCAACGGCCCTTCGCCCATGCAATTGTCCATGCCTTCCCGCTGGAAATCGCGCCCGCACCGCGCTATTCATGCGGCGCCGCCGGGTCGTCACCGTGTCGCCGCATTTGCTCTCCATCCAGCCCCTACATTTGGCTGAAGCGTGAGGGTCGGCTTGAGAGTCGAAGACTTCGGGTGAACGCCAGGCCCCAGATGAATGCAAGGAAACGCGCGATGCTGCATGGTTGGAATTCAGGAATGGTCCGGGTGCCGCAGCTGGCAGCCGTCGCGCTCTTCGTTGCGATGACCGCGACGGGCGCCATGGCCCAGGACACGCCGGCTCCGGCCGATGCGGCGCCCGCGCCGGCCGCAGCAGCCGCCGCGCCGGCTGCTGGCGACAATGCCCCGCCAGCTCCGTCATGGATCAAGGAATGCGCGCAGGACCAGCAGTCCAAGAAGAAGCTCTGCATCACCTCGCAGGAGCTGCGCGCCGAGACCAACCAGTTCATCGCCTCGCTGCAGCTTCGTCAGCTCGAGGGTGATCCCAAGATGGCGCTGACCGCCATCGTGCTCACCGGCCAGCTGATCCAGCCGGGTCTCCTGATCCAGGTCGACCAGAACAAGGCGATCCCGCTGAAATATGTGATCTGCGATCCGTCGGTCTGCTACGCGCAGGGCGAGGTCGACGACGCTTTCGTCGCTTCCCTGAAGAAGGGCAAGCGCATCGCGTCGATCACCATGAACCCGCAGGGCAAGCCAATGGTGTTCCCGTTCCCGCTGACGGGCTTCACCAAGACCTTCGAGGGCGAGGGTCTCGACCGCGCCGCCGGCGCCGCCCGCCGCAACCAGCTGCAGGAAGCCGTGCAGAAGCGCGCCACCGAGCGCAACAAGGCCCTGATCGACCAGCAGAACAAGGAACGGACGGCAACCCCGCAGTAAGGGGCCAAGCGTCTCACCGGACAAATGAAAACGGCGCCTTCGGGCGCCGTTTTGTTTGGGGCTGGCGGAGCGCCGCTCCGTTGCAGCAGAGCCGTGCGAGATTCAGTTCAGGCCGCGGTCTCGCGAGACATAGAGATCGCCGTCGCGGCCGTCGAAATAATCACCGATCTGGGCGTGGCGCAGCGGCTCTTCCGAGCCGTCGGCGACGAGGTTCTGCTCCGAGACATAGGCGACATATTCGCTCTCGTCGTTCTCGGCGAGCAGATGATAGAAGGGCTGGTCCTTCGAGGGACGCACCTCCTCCGGGATCGACAGCCACCATTCCTCGGTATTGGCGAAAACCGGATCGACGTCATAGATCACGCCGCGAAATGGGAATACGCGGTGGCGGACGATCTGTCCGATCTGAAACTTGGCGGAACGCGTCTGACCCATGGCTCCCATGCCTCTTGGCGGCGGGTCGCCAAAAGGCACGAACGCGCAGGGCTGTCAACCTTTCGGGGCCGCGCTGGCTAAAGATGCGGCGCCAGCGCCCGGCGCATGGCGGCGCGCTTCAGCGCCGGCAGACGGTCCATCGCGAACAGGCCGATGCCACGCGCCGCCTGCACCGGAAGGAAGCTGGTGAGCAGGGTCCGGTTCAGAGCGTCGACGCCGGCCGTGCGCGTGAAGACGTCGCCGGTGCGGCCCCTGTCATAGGCTGAGAGCGCTGCCGCCGAGCCCGGATCGGCGAGGTGTCCGGCGATGACATTGGCGAACACGGCCGCATCGCGAAGGCCGAGATTGAGCCCCTGCGCCCCGATCGGCGGGAAGACATGCGCCGCCTCGCCGATGAGCGCGATTCGTCTTGCCGCAAATTTGCGGGCCGCCAGGCCGGTCAGCGGAAAGACCTGGCGCGGGCCGTCGATGCGGATCGCACCCAGCAGGAAATGCGACCGCCGCTCGAACTCCGCCGCCAGCGCATCGTCGCTCAAGCCCATCAGCCGCTCCGCCTCGGCAGGCCGCTCGACACAGACGACAGCCGAATGCAGACCCGGCAGCGGCACGAGGGTGAACGGGCCGGTCTCGGTATGAAACTCCGTCGAGACATCGTCATGCGGCAGGGCATGGGCCGTGTTCACGACGAGGGCGGATTGCGGATAGGACCAGCTGCGGACGCCGATGCCGGCCGCCTCGCGGCCCGGCGAACGGCGGCCATCGGCGGCACCGAGGAGGCGCGCGGTGATCGTGTCGCCGGCGCCGGTCACGACGGTGACAGCGTCCAGATCCGGCTCGATCGACGCGGCAACGCCGTCGATGCGCTCCACGCCGATCGCCGTCGCCGCCTGCTCCAGCGCGCTCACCAGCGCGGCATGGGGAATGTTGTAGCCGAAGACCTCCCTGCCGATCTCGCTGGCGTGGAACTCGACCAGCGGCGCCCTGATCAGCCGGCGCGTCGAATCAACGAGCCGCATGGTGCGCATCGGTGCCGAGACGCCCTCAACCGCGGCGAAGATGCCGGCCTGCTTCAGGATATCGACCGAGACGCCGAGCATGGCGACCGTGCGGCGGTCGCGCGCCTCAAGCCTCGGCGCGAGGAGGGCCGTCGTGGCGCCGGCCTGCTGCGCCAGTATCGCCGCGGCAAGCCCGGCCGGTCCGGCACCAATCACCAGGACATCGAAGCTCGACATGGACATCTCCTACCGAATTCGAGTGGAAAGTGGGCGAGGGGCGGGGCGAGGGCAAGACCGAGCAGTGTCGCATCGGGCAAATTGGCGAGAAGTCGAGGCTCGCCATCGCTTGCCAGCGTCGCCGCGCTTCCGTATCGAGGGAAGCGGGGACTTTCTGTGGAATTCTCCGGACAAGACAGAACCCGCGGCTCCCCGGACGGAGCATCGGGGTAGGGACGTGAAACGCAGGGGTACTTCATGCCGAAGCGGCGGGGCTGGCCGCGCACGGAAAGCTGGGCCGTGCATCTTCTCACGGCGAGCGGGGCGGCCTTCGCCGTACTGGCAACGCTTTCCGCCTTTGAGAGCAACTGGACGGCGACCTTCGCCTGGCTCGGCGCAGCGCTCTTCGTCGATGGCATAGACGGGCCGCTCGCCCGCACCTTCAAGGTCGAGGAGCGCGTGCCCTGGTTCGACGGCGCGATCCTCGATCTCGTCATCGATTATGCGACCTATGTGTTCATTCCGGCGCTGATGCTGGCCCGCGCCGACATCATGCCGCCACTTCTGGCGATTCCTGCCGCGATCGCGGTGGCGGTGATCGGCGCGATCTATTTCGCCGATACGCGGATGAAGACGGTCGATTTCGGCTTCCGGGGGTTTCCAGCCGTCTGGAACGCGGTTGTCTTCGTCCTCGTCGCCTTTGCGCTGCCGCCCTATGCCGGCGCCGCGCTGATCGCGCTTTTTTTGGTGCTGACCTTCACACCGGTTGAGTTCATTCACCCCTTCCGGGTCCGGCAGGCCCGGCCGCTGACACTCACCATGACCTTGGCTTGGGCCGTCTTCGCGCTTCTCGCAGTGCTGGCGGATCTGAAGCCATCGGCAGCCATTCTCTGGGGGCTCGGCATCAGTTCAGCTTATCTTGCGCTGATCGGAGCCTTTCTTCAGGCTGCGCGTCTATGGAGACGGCGCAGCGCATCGAGCGCCTGACCCCTTCACCCCACGAACACGGATTGTCGATGAATTTCGAACTCTTCTTTCAAGCCGGCGCCTGGGCGAGCCTTCTGACGCTGACCGCGATGGAGATCGTGCTCGGCATCGACAACATCGTGTTCATTTCCGTGCTGGTCAGCCGATTGCCGGCGGAAAGCTCCAAGAAAGCACGCCAGATCGGCCTTGCCCTGGCGCTCGTCTTCCGCATCGCGCTGCTCGTCGTCCTCTCCTGGCTCATCGGGCTGACGGAGCCCGTGGTCACGGCCTTCGGCCTCTCGCTCTCCTGGCGCGATCTGATCCTGCTCGCCGGTGGCCTCTTCCTGATCTACAAATCGACGCACGAGATCCACCAGGGCGTCGAGGGCTCGCACGAGGACGGCCAGAAGCCGGTCCAGGCCAGCTTCGCGGCGATCGTCTCGCAGATCATCGTCATCGACATGGTGTTCTCGGTCGATTCGATCATCACGGCGATCGGGATGGCCGAGCATGTCGAGATCATGATCCTCGCCGTCATCATTGCGATGGGCGTGATGTATCTGGCCTCGGGAGCCATCTCGTCCTTCATCGAGCGCCATCCGACGACCAAGATGCTGGCGCTCGCCTTCCTGCTGATGATCGGCATCGCGCTCGTCGCCGATGGTCTCGGCTTCCACATCCCACGCGGCTACATCTACGCGGCGATGGCCTTCTCGGCCTTTGTCGAAGTGCTCAATGTCGCCGCCAAGCGAGGGCCGAAAAAGAGCTGACGCCTCAGCGCCGGCCTTCCGCCCAAGGGAGGCCGACGCAACGCGATGCGGGCTCGCGAATGTCGTCTGGTCGGTTGCGAGCGAGGCAATCTGCCTATATACGGGGCACATATTCTGTGCATTGGCGAATCCGTGGACGTCGGACACGCGCCCCGGCCGCGAAGGCGGCCGCCTCCGCCCGCTTGACGGTTATCCAGATGGTCCTCTCCTTCGCTTCGGCGCGCCTCGTCATGGCGCTGTTCTTCGTCTATTCGTTCGGAATATCGAACTGGCTGATCCGCATTCCGGACGTGCAGCACATGCTGGGCCTGGAGCCGGCGCAGCTGGCGATCTGCCTGATCGGCATGCCGGTCGGCCTCGTCATCTCGATGGCGTTTTCCGGGATGGTCGTGGAGCGCTTTGGCGCCGCCAACGCCATCCGCTATGGCTTCATCTTCCTGATCGCGGCACTGCTGCTGCCTCCGCTAGCGGGCAACGCGACCTGGCTGTTCTTCGCGCTGGTCGCGGTCGGGCTCTCGATGGGCGCAGTCGAGGTCGGCGTGAACGTCGCGGCGGACCGGATCGGCGTCGCACTCGGACGCACGATCATGTCGCGCTGCCACGGCTTCTGGAGCCTTGGCCTGATGGCGGGCGGTGCCGTGGGCTCGGCCGCGGCGGCCTTTGGCCTGGCGCCCTATCAGCACATGATTCTCGTCGCGGTGTTTGCGCTCGTCGCCTCGCAGCTTTTCGGTGCGCGCATGCCGCAATTCCGCACCCCGGTCACGGAAAATGCCGAAAAGACCCCGGTCTTCGTGCTGCCGCCGCGCAACATCGTGCTGCTGTGCTTCTTCGGCTTCGGCATGCTGCTGGTCGAGGGCGCGATAACCGACTGGAGCGCCATCTATCTGCGCGACGTATTCGGTGCCAAACCGCCGGTCACCGGCTTCGCCTTCACGGCCTTTGGCGGCGTCATGGCGGTGGGGCGGCTGGCGGGCGACTATCTTTCCATGCGCTTCGGCCCGGTGACGATGGCGCGGGTCTGCTGCTCGATCGGCCTCGCCGGCCTGACGCTGATGGTTCTGGCCACCTCGCCGCTCTTCGTGATCCTCGGCGCGGCAGCGGCGGGCTTCGGCGTGTCGATCATCTTCCCGCTCGCCGTTTCCGCCGCAGCCGGACGCGAGGGATCGTCGGCCGTCAACGTCGCGGCGCTGTCGCTGCTGTCGTTCACCGGCTTCCTGATCGGCCCGCCCGTCATCGGTTTCGTCACCGAATTCGCCGGCCTCCGGATCGGCCTCGGTACGCTGCTGATCCCGGCGCTCGCCAGCCTGCTGCTCTCCGGCCAGGTTCGCGTCCGCCCACGCCGGATCGAGCCCGATGCGATCGGCGCGGTTCGCAGCGGGGCGTGAGGGACGTCATGGACCGGCCGGAAACTCGCTCAGGTTTCCGGCCGTGTCGAAATAGATGCGCGCCATGTCGAAGAAGGCAGCGGGCGCGAAGCGAAGGCTGCTTTGCGATCGCACGATCATGCCGAAGCGGTTGAGCGGCAGGCCGCGCTCGGTGAGCGGGCGGAACAACACCTCGCCCGACATGATCTCGCGCTCGATGCCGAGCGGCGTCAGGAATGCGGCGTAGTGGCCCGAGCGAGCTAGCTCATAGAGCATGCGCACGGAATTCGCCTCGACCACAGAGCGCGGCAGATCACCGAATGGCACCAGGAACGGGTCGATGACTTCGCGGATCGACAATCCCCGCGCCGGCACGGCGCAGGGATGGGCGAAGCAATCGGCGAAAGAGAGCGCTTGCGCTGCCGCCAGGGGGTGATCAGACCGGATCACCACGCCGATCGGCAGGTCGCGGCGGACGGCGATTTCGACATGGCGGGTTGCCCGCGCCAGGAAGGCGAAACCCATGTCGGCCTCTCCGGCGGCGACCAGCTCGACCACGTCGGAGGCCGGTGCCACCCGAGTCTCGACCTTCAGCCGCGGATAGCGGCGGCCGAATTCGGCGATCAGCCGCGGCAGGATCGACAGGCCGACACTCTCGACAGTGGCGATGCGGACGGAGCCGGACTGGAGACCTGCGAGCAGATCGAGCTCCGAGACCGCGGCTTCCAGGGGATGGGTCAGCTCGCGGGCGTGACGCAGCAGGATCTCGCCGGCCGGGGTAAGCCGTAGTCGCCGCCTCTCACGTGAAAACAGCTTGAAGCCCAGCGTCTCTTCCAGATGGCCGATCTGCCTGGCTACCGCCGAGGACGCGATGTTGAGCCGCCGTGCCGTCTCGCGCATCGACAGCGTCTCGGCCACCGAGACGAAATAGAGCAGGGAAGGGGTGTGAAAAAGCCGGGCGAGTGAGGCCGCCGAGACATGGCCCGCCCGCGAACCCGCTCCATCCATCTCCGACTCCCAATACTCACATGCTGCCTTTCCGGCAGCATGTCGCGCTCAATCTAGTAGTATTCCCTGCATCCGCACCGTCCTACCATGTTTCGCGCGCGTCGGACGCGGCATTTTGCTTCCCTAGCGGGCAACCGGATGGGCAAGATTGGATTTGATTAAGCCTTGGGCATTTCCTAGAGTCGGGCATCGCCGGTCCGTAGGGTCGGGCTTTCGAGAAAGCAGATAATGGGCCGTCTCACCACGCATGTTCTGGATATTGCCACCGGCAGGCCCGCTGGCGGTCTCGCCATCGAATTGTTCCGCGTCGACGACGAATTGAGCTTCGTGCGCGCGGTAACGACGAATGACGATGGCCGTGTCGACGAGCCCTTGCTGGAGGGCGAAGCGTTGGCGGCCGGCGTCTACGAGCTGCGGTTCCACGCCGGCGACTATCTGCGCCAGTCGTCCGCCCGGCTCACGGACCCGCCTTTTCTTGATGTGATCCCGATCCGATTCGGCATTGCCGACCCATCGCAGCATTATCATGTGCCGTTGCTGCTCTCGCCTTACGGCTATTCGACCTATCGGGGCAGCTGAGCACCCATGCGCGATACCGTCCGTTTCGTCCGCCGCGGCCAGATCGTCGAGATCGGCAATATCGATCCGATGACGACGCTGCTCGACCATCTGCGCCTCGCCGAGGGAGCCACGGGAACCAAGGAGGGCTGCGGGGAGGGCGATTGCGGCGCATGCACCGTGGCGATTGGCCGGCAGAAGGACGGCCAGGTCGTCTATCAGCCCGTCAATGCCTGCATCCAGTTGCTCGGCATGATCGACGGCACCGAGATCGTCGCGGTCGAAGACCTCGCCACCGGCGCGGAGCTGCACCCGATCCAGACGGCCATGGTCGAGAAGCACGCCTCGCAATGCGGCTTCTGCACGCCGGGCTTCGTCATGAGCCTGTTCACCCTCTACCAGTCGACCGAGGGGCCGGTGACGCGCGGCGCCGTCAACGATTGCATTGCCGGCAATCTCTGCCGCTGCACCGGCTATCGGCCGATCGTCGAGGCGGCGCTCTCCGTCTGCTCGCAGGAGCGGGCGGATAAGTTCCGCGACGCCAATGCCGATACGGCCGGCATATTGCAGTTCCTTTCCGATGGACGAGATCTGTTCATCGGCGACCATGAACGCTTCTTCGCTGCGCCCGCCTCGATCGATGGACTCGCGACGCTCTATGAGCGCCATCCGACCGCCGTGATCGTCGCCGGCGCCACCGATGTCGGCCTCTGGATCACCAAGCAGCTGCGCGACATTCCGAAGATCATCCATATCGGCCGCGTGCCCGGGCTCGACGGCATCGAGGATACGGGCCGCGAACTGCTGATCGGCGCCGCGGCGACCTATGCCGATGTCGAGCCCTATGCTCACGCGATCGATCCGGATTTCGGCGAACTTTTCCGGCGCATTGGCTCCAAGCAGGTGCGCGCCAGCGGCACGGTCGGCGGCAATGTCGCCAATGGTTCGCCGATCGGCGATACGCCGCCGGCTCTGATCGCGCTCGGCGCTACGATGGAACTCCGTAAAGGCGAGCGCTCGCGCGTGCTGCCGGTCGAGGATTTCTACATCGAATATGGCAAGCAGAACCGCGCCTCCGGCGAGTTCGTCACCGGGTTGATGATCCCGCGCCTGAAGGCCGATCAGGTCTTCCGCTGCTACAAGGTGACGAAGCGCTTCGACCAGGACATTTCGTCGGTGATGGGCGCTTTCCGCTTCACGCTCGATGCCGGCGGCATGATCCGCGAGGCCCGCATCGCCTATGGCGGAATGGCCGGCACCCCGAAGCGGGCAAAGCATGCCGAAAGCGCGCTGACCGGCTCGTCGATCCGCGATTCGGCCGCCTGGTCGAAGGCGTTCGCGGCGCTGAAGGAAGACTTCACGCCGCTCGACGACCACCGCGCCAGCGCCGCCTATCGCGCCGAGACCGCGCATGCGCTGCTCGGCAAGGCACTGCTCGAATCGGCAGGTACCTCGACACACCGCACCCGCCTCATCGGCCGCAGGGAGGCTATCCATGCCGCCGAGTGACGTTCTCATTCCCGATTCGGAGCTTGCCGTCGTCCGCAAGCCGCTGCCGCATGACAGCGCGCCGCGCCACGTGACGGGCGCCGCAGCCTATATCGACGATATACGCGAGCCGGCCGGCACGCTGCATGTCGCGCCGGGCTATGCGCCGATCGCTGCAGGCCGCCTGCTCGATGTCGATCTCTCAGCCGTGAGCGCATCGCCTGGCGTCGTCGCGGTGATGACGGCGGCGGACCTGCCGGGCGCCAACGACATCTCGCCGAAGCTGATTGGCGACGATCCGGCGCTTGCCGACGGCGAGATCCGCTTCCACGGCCAGGTCGTGTTCATCGTCATCGCCGAGACGCGCGACCAGGCACGGCGCGCGGCGAAGAAGGCGAAATTCGCCACCGAGGCCGCCAAGCCCGTCATCGATGTCGACGAGGCGAGCGACACCGTCCTTCCGGACTATGCGTTCCTCAGGGGCGACCCGGACGCCGCCATCGCCGGCGCGCCAGTAAAATTCTCCGACAGTTT
Source organism: Kaistia algarum (assembly GCF_026343945.1). Taxonomy (NCBI): domain Bacteria; kingdom Pseudomonadati; phylum Pseudomonadota; class Alphaproteobacteria; order Hyphomicrobiales; family Kaistiaceae; genus Kaistia; species Kaistia algarum. The sequence goes on along the minus strand of NZ_JAPKNJ010000002.1, from coordinate 349,687 downwards.
CCGCATCGGCGGGCAGGAGCATTTCTACCTCGAGGGCCAGGTCTCGATGGCCGTGCCGGGCGAGGCGGGCGAGATATTCGTCTATGCCTCGACGCAGCATCCAAGCGAGGTGCAGCACGTCGTCGCCCATGCGCTGCATCTGCCGACCAGCGCCGTGACGGTCGAGATCCGCCGCATGGGTGGCGGCTTCGGCGGCAAGGAGAGCCAGGCGACTCAATGGGCCGTATTGGCGGCCGTCGCAGCCTGGAAGACCGGCGTGCCGTGCAAGATGCGGCTCGACCGTGACGACGACATGATCATGACCGGCAAGCGGCATGATTTCCGCGTCGATTATTCGGTCGGCCATGACGAGGACGGCGTGCTCACGGCGGTCGATGTCGCGTTTGCGGCGCGCTGCGGCCACTCCGAGGATCTCTCCATGGGCGTCGTCGACCGGACGATGTTCCACGCCGACAATTCCTATTTCTACCCCGAGTGCCGGGTGCTGACGCGGCGCTACCGCACCAATACCTGTTCCAACACCGCGTTCCGCGGTTTCGGCGGGCCGCAGGGCATGGTGTTCGCCGAGCGGATGATGGACCAGATCGCCTATCGGCTCGGCAAGGATCCGCTCGATGTCCGCAAGGCGAATTTCTATGCCGCCGGACGCGACCGCACACCCTATGGCCAGCAGGTTACCGACAATCTGCTGCCGGAACTGGTGGCCGAACTGGAGGCGAAGAGCGACTATCGCGCCCGCCGCGAGGAGATCGCCGCCTGGAACGCCGAGAGCCGCATCCTGAAGCGCGGCCTGGCGCTGACGCCGATCAAGTTCGGCATCTCCTTCACGCTGATGCCGCTCAACCAGGCCGGCGCGCTGGTCCATCTCTATCGCGACGGTTCGCTGCATCTGAACCATGGCGGCACCGAGATGGGGCAGGGGCTCTTTCTCAAGGTGGCGCAGGTCGTCGCCGAGGAATTCGGCGTCGATCTCGGCAAGGTCGCGATCACGGCGACGCGCACCGACAAGGTGCCCAACACCTCGCCCACCGCCGCCTCCGCCGGCACGGACCTCAATGCCATGGCGGCGGTCGATGCCTGCGGGCAGATCAAGGAGCGGCTTTACGCCTTCATCGAGCAGAAATGGCAGATCCGCCGCCATCAGGTGAGATTCCGGGATAATCAGGTCTTCTTCGGCAATCGCGCCATGAGCCTCGGCGAACTCGCCAACGCCGCCTATCTGGAGCGCGTCTCGCTCTCGGCCGCCGGCCACTACAAGACGCCGGTTATTTCTTGGAATCGCGACAAGGCGGAGGGCCGGCCGTTCTTCTATTTCGCCTATGGCGCCTCCTGCTCCGAGGTCACCATCGATACGATGACCGGCGAGATGAAGGTCGATCGGATCGACGTGCTGCATGATGTCGGCAAATCGCTTAATCCGGCCATCGATATCGGCCAGATCGAGGGCGGCTTCGTGCAGGGCATGGGCTGGCTGACGACGGAGGAGCTGGTCTGGGATAGTCAGGGCCGTCTGCGGACGCATGCGCCCTCGACCTACAAGATCCCGGCCGCCTCGGACATTCCCGAGCATTTCCGCGTCGAGCTGTTTCAGTCGGACGGCGCGCGCGAGAAGACGATCTATCGCTCCAAGGCCGTGGGCGAGCCGCCCTTGATGCTGCCGATCTCCGTTTGGTGCGCCATCGCCAATGCGATCGCGAGCCTGCGGCCCGGCGGCGTACCAAAGCTGAATGCCCCGGCGACGCCCGAGGCGATCCTGAAGTCGGTCCGGGCCATGGTGGCGGGAGACTGAGCCGATGCGCCTCTGGCAGCGCCTGAAGGACGAACTGGAGCATCACGGCATTGCCGCGATGGCCAGCGTCATCGGCATGCAGGGCTCGACGCCGCGCGAGGCCGGCGCCCGTGTCGTGGCGCTTCCGGATGGTTCGTTCTTTGGCACGATCGGCGGCGGAACGCTCGAATGGCGCGCGCTGGCTGATCTTCAGGCCCTGCTCTCCCGCCCGTCGCCAAGGCCGTTCCAGCTTCGCTCGATCGCGCTCGGGCCAGAGCTCGGCCAATGCTGCGGCGGCCGGGTTGAACTCGCCTATGAGATGTTCGGCCCGGAGCAGCGCGAGGCGATCGAACGACTTGCCACGCTGGAGGCGGAGGGACCGTTCCGCACCCGCGCCGCCATCGCCGGCGAGGCAGCTCTCGACCGCGAGGTCGATGCCACGGGCAGCGTCGCCATCGGCTCGGTCCGCCGAATGGGCGCGCGGATTGAGGAAGGTTTCGGCGAGGCGCCGCGCCGGCTCTTTCTCTACGGCGCCGGCCATGTCGGCCGCGCCTTAGTGCTGGCGCTGGCGCCGCTCCCATTCGAGACGATCTGGATCGATCCGCGCCCCGATGCCTTCCCGGCCCGCGTTCCGGCCAATGTCCGCTGCATCGAGGCGGGAGATCCGCCTTCAATGCTCGTCGATGCCGGGGAGGGCGATTTCGTCCTGGTGATGACCCATAATCACGGCCTCGATCTCGCCATCACCGAAGCGGCGCTGAAACGGCCCGGCATCGCCTATCTGGGCGTCATCGGCAGCGCTTCGAAGCGTGCCCGCTTCCGCCGACTGCTGGGCGAGGCAGGGTTGGCGAGGACCGATGTCGACCGGATGACCACGCCGATCGGCATTGCCGGCATCCGCTCCAAGCTGCCGGCGGCGATCGCCGCCTCGGTGGCATCGGACTTGCTGATACGCGATGAGGCTGCGCGTCATGCGGCCATGATTGCCGAAGCGGCCCCGCTTCCGGCCATCCCTTCTCGAAAGGTCGTCTGATCTTGCAGCAAACCCCATCCGGCGGCCGAACGAGACCCGACAGCGCCCCGCTGCTTGAAGCGGTCGGTATCACCAAGCGGTTCGGCGACTTCACGGCGAACGACAATGTCGATTTCGCCATCCGACCCGGCGAGATTCACGCCCTGCTCGGCGAAAACGGCGCCGGCAAGTCGACGCTGGTCAAGATCATCTATGGCTCGCTGCAACCGACGGATGGCGAATTACGCTGGAAGGGCCAGCCGGTCGTCATCCCGAACCCCTCGGCGGCCCGCCGCCTCGGCATCGGCATGGTGTTCCAGCATTTCTCGCTGTTCGAGGCGCTGACCGTCACCGAGAACATCGCGCTCGCGCTTTCCGATCGCAACAACCGCGCCGAACTCGCCCGTGAAATCGAGAAGGTCTCGGCCGAATATGGCCTGCCGCTCAATCCCGCCTCGCGCATCGTCGACCTCTCGGTCGGCGAGCGTCAGCGGGTCGAGATCGTGCGCTGCCTGTTGCAGAACCCCGAACTCCTGATCATGGACGAGCCGACCTCGGTGCTGACGCCGCAGGAGGCCGACGACCTCTTCGTCACGCTCGACAAGCTGATCGCGCGCGGCTGTGCCGTGCTCTACATCAGCCACCGCCTCGAGGAAGTGAAGCAGATCTGCCATCACGCGACGATCCTGCGCCTCGGCAGAATCGTCGGCGAATGCGATCCGCAGAAGGAAACGGCCTCGCGGCTGGCGAGCCTGATGGTCGGCGCCGAGGTCCACGCCATCACCTCCGACACGCCGCCGCCGATCGCCGCCAAGGCCCGCTTCGTCATCCAGGGCCTTTCCATGCCGGAGCCGCATCCCTTTGCGGTGGCGCTCAAGAATGTCTCGCTGGAAGTGAAGGCCGGCGAGATCGTCGGCATTGCCGGCATCGCCGGCAATGGCCAGAGCGAACTCTTCGAAGCGTTGTCCGGTGAGCGGCTCGCCGACCGGGCCGATGCCGTGCTGATCGACAATAGGCCGGCGGGACGGATGGGCGTGACGGCGCGGCGCCGGCTCGGGGCCGCCTTCGTGCCGGAGGAGCGCATGGGCCATGGCGCCGTGCCGCGCCTGAAGCTCTCGGACAATGTGCTGCTCACCCGCCACGCGACCGGCGACCAGTTGATGCGCATCGGCGTCATCGATTTTGCCAGCATGAAGACGCTGGCCGAGCGCATCGGCCGTTCGTTCGATGTCCGAAAGTCGGGACCAGACCCCGAGGCGGGCTCCCTTTCCGGCGGCAATCTGCAAAAATTCATCGTCGGCCGCGAGATCGATCGCCAGCCGGGCGTTCTGCTCGTCAGCCAGCCGACCTGGGGCGTCGATGCCGGCGCGGCGGCCGTGATCCGGCAGGCGCTGATCGATCTGGCGCGCTCCGGCTCGGCCGTCATCGTCGTCAGCCAGGATCTCGACGAGATCTTCGAGATCGCCGATCGGATCGCCGTCATCTCGCGCGGCCATCTCTCCGACCCCGTACCGGCCAGGACCATGACGCGCGAACAGATCGGACTAATGATGGCCGGCCTCGGCGAAGGCAAGCGTGGAACGACGGGGGCGGCCCATGCGCATTCAGCTTGAACGGCGCGCCTCGCACAGCCAGGCGATGCAATATCTGTCGCCGATCATCGCGATCGGGCTGTCGCTTGTCTCCTTCTTCATCATTTTCGTGCTCTCGGGCATCGACCCGCTGCAGGCGCTCTACATCTATTTCGTCGAGCCGCTGACCGCCGGCTGGTCGATCGAGGATCTGCTGACCAAGGCGGCGCCGATCATCCTGATCGCGATCGGCCTTTCCTTCTGCTACCAATCCGCCGTCTGGAACATCGGGGCCGAGGGCCAACTCGCCGCAGGCGCTCTCGCCGGCTCTATCCTTCCCGTGCTCTATCCAAGTCTGCAGGGACCCTGGGTGCTGGCGGCCATGATGATCATGGGCGTGCTCGGCGGCATGGCCTATGCGGCGATCCCCGCCATCCTGAAAATCCGCTTCAATGCCAACGAGACGCTGACGACGCTGATGCTCGTCTATGTGGCGAACCTGTTTCTCGACTATATGGCGCGTGGGCCGTGGCGAGACCCGGCCGGAATGAATTTCCCGAACTCCAAGCCGTTCGAGGACGGCCAGCTGCTGCCGATCATCGCGGGCGACACGGTGCGGCTGTCGATCGTGTTCATGCTGGCGGCCGTCGTCATCGCCTGGTTCCTGACCTCGAAGACCATGACTGGCTTCAAAATCCGCGTGCTCGGTCTCTCGCCGCGTGCCGGCGCCTTTGGCGGCTTCTCCCGCAACAAGATGGTGATGCTGACCTTCCTGATCTCGGGTGGACTGGCCGGCCTTGCCGGCATCTGCGAAGTCGCCGGGCCGATCGGCCTGCTGCGGACGACAGTCTCGCCGGGCTACGGCTTCACCGCGATCATCGTCGCCTTCCTCGGACGGCTGCATCCCTTCGGCATTCTCGTCGCCGGCCTGCTGCTGGCGCTTTCCTATATGGGCGGGGAGGGCGCCCAGGTGGCACTCGGCCTTTCCGACCAGACGACGCAGGTGTTCCAGGGCATGCTGCTCTTCTACGTGCTCGCCTGCGACAGCTTCATCTATTACCGGCTCCGTTTTGTTCGCGATCGCTCGCACGAAGCCACGGCGGCGAGGGTGGCGTCATGACCATGTTCGAAGGCATCCTGCTGACGATCATCACGGCTGCAACGCCGCTGCTCTTCGCCGCGATCGGCGAACTGGTGGCCGAGCGCTCCGGCGTGCTCAATCTCGGCGTCGAGGGCATGATGGCGGTCGGCGCCGTCTGCGGCTTCGCCGCCTCCAACCTGACCGGCAACCCGCTCCTCGGCGTCCTCGCCGCGATGATCGCCGGCATGCTGGCGGCGAGCCTCTTCGGCATCGTCGCGCTGTTCTTCGTGGCGAACCAGAACGCCACCGGCGTCGCACTCACCTTGTTCGGGCTCGGCCTATCGGGCCTGATCGGCAGCGCCTTTGTCGGCGTGCCGGGCGTGCCGATCCCGAAGGTGTATATTCCGGGCTTGAGCGAACTGCCGGTGGTCGGTACCCTGGTCTTCGGGCAGGATCCCTTCGTCTATGGCGCCATCCTCCTCACCATCGCCACCTGGTGGTTCATCTTCAAGACGCGCGGCGGGCTGATCCTGCGCGCCGTCGGCGACAATGCCGCCTCGGCGCATGCACTCGGCTTCTCCGTGTTCCGCACGCGCTTCCTCGCCGTGCTGTTCGGCGGGGCCTGCGCCGGCATCGCCGGAGCCTATCTCTCCATGGTCTATACGCCGCAATGGACACAGGCGATGACCGCCGGCCGCGGCTGGATCGCGCTCGCGCTCGTCGTCTTCGCCAGCTGGCTGCCGGGGCGCCTTGTGATCGGCGCACTGCTCTTCGGCGCCGTGTCGATCCTGCAATTGCATGCGCAGGCGCTCGGCATCGGCATCCCGTCGCAGTTCCTGTCCATGCTGCCCTATATCGTCACCGTCATCGCCCTGGTGCTGATTTCGCGCAACCGGGCGCTGCTTTCCGTCAATACGCCGGCAACCCTCGGCCGGCCCTTTGTCCCCGACACATGAGCTTCACGCTGCGTCCCTGAGCAGGGAAGGGGATGCGGCACCACGTGCAAAACCTGATCCAGAGGAAGGGAACTTCGATGAAGAAATATCTCGCCGTGATCGGCGCATTCGCGCTCATCGCCGGCTTGGCGACCGGCGCCAGCGCCGCCGACAAGCTCAAGGTCTGCTTCGTCTATACCGGCCCGCACAATGATGGCGGCTGGAGCCAGCAGCACGACACGGCCCGCCTCGCCCTTGAGGCGAAGTTCGGCGACAAGATCGAGACGGCCTATGTCGAGAACGTGGCAGAAGGCCCGGACGCCGAGCGCGCCATCGAGCGTCTCGCCCGTTCCGGCTGCGGCATGATCTTCACGACGTCGTTCGGCTTCATGGATCCGACCATCAAGATCGCCAAGAAGTTCCCGAAGGTGAAGTTCGAGCACGATGCCGGCTACAAGATGGCCGACAATGTCTCGATCTACAACATGCGCTGGTATGAGGGGCGCTACGTTCAGGGCCAGATCGCCGCGAAGATGTCGAAGACCGGCGTCGCCGGCTACATCGTCTCCTTTCCGATCCCCGAAGTGGTGATGGGCATCGACGCCTTCATGCTCGGCGCGCAGTCGGTCAACCCCGACTTCAAGGTCAAGGTCGTCTGGGTCAACACCTGGTTCGATCCCGGCAAGGAAGCCGACGCCGCCAAGGCGCTGATCGACCAGGGCGTCGACATCATCGTCCAGCACACTGATTCGCCCGCCGCCATGCAGATCGCCGAGGAACGCGGCCTGCACGCCTTTGGCCAGTCGGCCGACATGTCCAAGTTCGGCCCCAAGGCGCATCTGGCCTCGCTGGTCGACAACTGGACGCCCTACTACATCGATCGTGTCCAGGCGGCGCTCGACGGCACTTGGAAGTCCACCGACACCTGGGGCGGTATCAAGTCCGGCATGGTGGAGCTCCAGCCGCTCACCAACATGCCTGACGACGTGAAGGCCCTCGCCGAGAGCACTATGGAGAAGATCAAGTCCGGCGAGTTGCAGGTCTTCAAGGGACCGATCACCAAGCAGGACGGGTCGGTCGGCGTCGCCGATGGCGCGGTCATGGACGACAAGACGCTGTCCGGCCTCAACTGGTACGTTAAGGGCATCGACGACAAGCTGCCACAATAAGCATCCGCTTTCGCCAATGGCGGCGTCCGGGCGACGCCGGGCGAAACCAATCCGGCCGGCGCCTTTGAGAGGTGCCGGCCGTCGTCAACCGGGGGCCTCACCACCACATGTCCGCATTCGTCGTCGAATGGCTCAATCTTCTCGTCCGCTGGGCCCATATGATCGTTGGCATCGGCTGGATCGGCACCTCATTCTACTTCATCGCGCTCGATCTGAGCCTGAAGAAGCGAGCGCAGATGAATCCCGGCGTCTATGGGACAGCGTGGGAGGTTCATGGCGGCGGCTTTTATCATGTCGAGAAATACCTCGTCGCTCCGGACGCGCTTCCCGATGATTTGATCTGGTACAAATGGGAAGCCTATCTCACCTGGGTGACGGGCTTCTTGTTGCTGATCGTCCAGTATTACTGGAACGCCAACACGTTCCTGATCGATCGATCGGTCCTGCCACTGCTGCCGTCACAGGCGATCGTGATATCGTTCCTATCGCTCATCGGCGGCTGGGTGATCTATGACCAGTTGTGCAAATCGCCGATCGGCCGCAATACCCCGGTTCTGGCTGTCTGTGTCTTTGCCTTGATCGTTGCCGCCGCCTATATGTTCACGCATGTCTTCTCCGGCCGGGGCGCGCTGATCCATGTCGGCGCCTTTGTCGGCACGATCATGGCGGTCAATGTTTTCGGCGTCATCGTGCCGAACCAGAAGAAGATCGTCGCGTCGCTGCTGAAGCACGAACGGCCAGACCCGCGCCTAGGCGCCATCGGCAAGCAACGTTCCGTTCACAATAACTATCTGACTCTGCCAGTCCTGCTGATGATGGTGAGCAATCACTATCCGTTCCTGACGGGCCACCCGCAGAGCTGGATCCTCGTCGCTTTCATCCTTCTGCTCGGCGGCTCGATACGACATTTCATCAACCGTCATGAAGCCCATGACCCGCTGTCGAAATATGTCTGGGCACTGCCGGCCGGGCTCGTGTTTCTCGCCGTGCTCCTGGTCATGACCGCGCCCAAGCCCGTCGAGATCGATCCAAGCCTGCAGGTCAGCGATATCGAGATCCTCACTCTGACCGCAACCCATTGCGCCGTATGCCATTCTGCCAAACCGACCCATGACGGCTTCGACGCCCCGCCTAAGGGCGTAATGCTGCAGACGACCGCGGAACTGATCGCCCACAAGGACCAGATCATCGCCCAGGCGGTCCAGGGCAACGCCATGCCGCTCGGCAATGAGAAGGGGATGACGCCGGAGGACCGCAAGAGGCTTGGCGCCTGGCTGCAAAGCCATTAGAGAGCTGGACGTCTTACGAATATCGGGACCCCATGCCGAATCCGCCGCTGACGCTCGACGAAGTCAACCGCATGGACGAGGCGGCCTTCGTGGCCGCCTTCGGCGATATTGCCGAGCATTCTCCATGGGTTGCGGAGGCGGCTTTCGCCTTCGCGCCGTTTCTGGATCACGCGGCGCTGGTCGCTGCCTTCCACCGCGCCATGGCCGAAATGGACCGCGAAGCCCAGCTCGCTTTGCTGCGCGAGCACCCGGATCTCGCCGGCAAGGCCGCGATCGCGGGTTCGCTCGCGCCTGAATCCTACAACGAGCAATCCGGCGCTGGTCTCGATCGGATGACGTCCGAGGAATACGCGTTCTTCACCGATCTGAACACACGCTACCGCGCCCGCCATGGCATCCCGTTCATCCGCGCGGTGAAAGGTTCGACCAAGGCGCAGATCATCGCCGCCTTCCAGGAACGGCTCCCCAACGATCCGGAGACGGAGTTCCAGACGGCGCTCGGCCAGGTCCAGCGGATCCTGCGCTTCCGCCTTGAGGACCGGGTCGCGTCATGAGCGCGGTAGCGTCCAGTGCGCCGTCGATGCGTGAACTCGGCGAAAAGGCCCAGCGCATGATCGATGCGCTCGCGGCGATCTCGGCCGATCCGGATCGACTGACCCGCCTCTATCTGACGCCTGAGCATAAGCGTGCCGCCGAACTGGTCGGCGAATGGATGGCTGCCAGCGGTCTTTCCGTCCGCATGGACGCTGCCGGCACGATGCGCGGCTCGCTGCCGCCTGGCCGCTCGGGGAAGAGCTCCAACAAGGCTCTCTTGATCGGCTCGCATATCGACACGGTCATCGATGCCGGCCGCTATGACGGCAATTTGGGCGTCGTGGTGGCCGTCCTTGCTGTCGAGACGCTGAAGGCGAGGGGAGTGAAATTGCCCTTCGGCCTGGAAATCCTCGCCTTTGGGGACGAGGAGGGCGTGCGCTTCCCGGTAACGCTGACGAGTTCGGCGGTTGCCGCTGGCGTCTTCGATCCGAAGGCCCTTGCCGTCACGGATGAGGGCGATACATCGCTCGCCGCCGCACTGACTGCGTTCGGCGGCGATCCCACGCGCTTGCAGCAGGAGGCCTATGCCCGCCCTGGCGTGCTAGGCTATCTCGAAGTCCATATTGAGCAGGGGCCGGTACTGGAGCGGGTGAACGAGCCGCTCGGCGTGGTCACGGCCATCGCCAGCCAGAGCCGCCACCGCGTGCGGATCAAGGGCGAGGCGGGGCATGCCGGTACCGTACCGATGGGCATGCGCCACGACGCGCTGACGGCGGCGGCCGAGATCATTCTCGAAATCGAGGCGATCGCCCGGAAGGGCAAGAAGCACTCGCTGGTGGCGACAGTCGGTCATGTCGAGGTGATGCCAGGCGCTTCCAACGTCATCCCGGCCGATGTCCGCTTCACCGTTGATGTCCGGGCTGCCGACGATGCGGCGCGGCAGGCGGCCGTCGAGACGATCAAGAATTTCGCTCGCAAGATCGACCGCCGCCGGCATGTGGTCGTGGGCGTCGAGACGATGATGGAAAAGTCCGTCGCGCGTTGTGCGCCGCGCCTGCAAAAGGCGATCGGCACGGCGGTTGCCGCCATCCAGGGCAAGCCGGCGCGTGCGTTGATGTCCGGGGCCGGTCATGACGGCCAGTCCATGGTCCAGCTCGGCGATTTCGGTATGATCTTTGTGCGCTGCCGGGCCGGCATCAGCCATAATCCCAACGAGTCGGTGACAATCGACGACATGGGCGCGGCCGTGGAGGCGCTGGTCGGCACCATTGCCGAGATCGCCCGCCAGGAGAGTGCCGAGCGATGATCCGCGAAGCGGTCGACGCAAATTTCGGTCGCGAGGTCGAATTTCTGAAGGCTCTGATCCGCCTGCCGAGCAGCAACCCGCCGGGCGACTGCGCACCGCATGCCGAAGCCGTGGCTGCCATGCTTCAGGAATTGGGCTTCCATGTCGAAATCCACCCGGTTCCCGACCCCTTCGCACGGCAATATGGCCTGAAGAGTATCGTCAACCTCATCGTCCGCCGCAGCTTTGGCGTGGGCAGGGGCCCGGTGATCGCCCTCAATGCGCATGGCGACGTGGTGCCGCCGGGGGAGGGCTGGTCAACCGACCCCTATGGCGCCGACGAGCGTCGCGGCGCGATTTATGGGCGCGGCGCTGCCGTATCGAAATCCGACTTCGCCACCTATGCCTTCGCGCTGCTCGCCCTCGGGAAATCCAGGAAGCCGCTCGACGGCGGCGTCGAACTGCACTTCACCTATGACGAGGAGAGCGGCGGATTCGTCGGGCCGAAATGGTTGCTCGAACACGGCCATAGCCGCGCGAACTATGCAATTACTGCCGGCTTCTCCTATGCGATCACGACGGCCCATAGCGGCGTGCTGCATCTCGAAGTCATCGTGCGGGGCCGACAGGCCCATTCCTCCGTTCCTTCCGCCGGTGCGGACGCACTGGAGGCGACGGTGCCAATCCTTGCCGCGATCTATGCCGAGCGGAGGCGCCTTGCATCCATCGTCTCCGCCGATCCCGGCATCGGTTCGCCGCAGATCACGGTCGGCCTCATCTCCGGCGGCACGAACACCAATGTCGTGCCGGAGCGGATCGTCATCCGGATCGACCGGCGGCTGATCACGGAAGAAGACGGTGAGACGGTCGAGGCGGAACTGATCGAGCGGATCGAGGCGGCAGCTGTGCCGACACCAGGCATCGAGATCGAATGCCGGCGCATACTGCTCGCCGAGCCGCTCCGGCCGCTGCCTGGCGTGGAACAGCTCGTGGCGGCGTTGAAGACGCCGGCGGAGGCCGTTCTGGGCGTGCCGATCGAGGTTACGGGCGTGCCGCTCTTCACAGATGCCCGTCACTATGCGGCGGCCGGCATTCCGACCGTGCTCTATGGCGCCGGGCCCCGCTCCATCGTCGAGGCCAATGCCTATTCGGCCGACGAGCATCTGCGTCTCGACGATTTGCGCGCCGCGACCGAGATCGTCGCCCGGGCACTGGAAACGCTGCTCTCAGTCTGAAGCGGCGACCCTCCTGCGCGGCTTCAGAGCCCGATCCTCAACATGGATTCGGTAGGTCAGCAACGCCGCATTGAGCAATCCAAACAACAGCGCCACAACTGGCAGATTCAGGATCAGCGGCAGAACCGGGATCTCGGCAGCGACAAGCAGATAGTTTGGGTGCTCGAGCCAGCGATAAGGTCCACGCCGCTGAAGGGGCGCATCGGGCAGGGTCACGATCCGCGTCGTCCAATAAGGCCCGAGGCTCGCGATAATCCAGATTCGCAACATCTGCAGGACGGCGAAGATTGCGAGCAGCAGCCAAGGAACATTCTCCGTTGGCCGAGCGAGCAAAATAAGCGCGGCGAGCCACGATGCATGCAGCGCGATGAAGAGCGGATAGTGCTCGCCCCCAACCTCGCGTCCACCCCGGGCCAGCAGCCGGGCGGCATTTCGTCGTGCGTAGGCGAGTTCAATTCCGCGCTGCAGCACGACGAAACCCAGCAAGGCATAGATCCAGAAAAGCGTCATGACGCGCTACGTGACGCTCCCACTTCGACAAATTGGAACGCCGCCGTGAAGCCCGGCCCAAGGGAGGAGAGCAGCAATTGGCCGCTGGCGCCGTTGCGGATCAGATCGTCAAGGACGAAGAGCACAGTCGGCGCTGACATGTTGCCATAATTGCGCAGCACACGGCGTTCGGCGTCCAGTTCACCCTCGCCATAGCCGAAGACGCGTTCCAGCTCGACGACTACCTTGGCGCCGCCAGGATGACAGCACGGCCGATCGATCGCCGAACGGGTGAGGCCCCGACGAGCGAGAAAACCATCCAGCGCACCGGGATAGTCGCGGGCGGTGATCTCCGGAATGCTCTGCTGGAAGATCACGTCCAGCCCCTGACCGTCGACATCCCAGCCCATCACGCCCAGCGTTCCAGGCCAGCAATGCTCGCCTCCGTCGCCGATCGTGATGCCGCCGGCGCCTTCCGTGTCGCTCGACAGGATAGCCGCCGCCGCACCGTCCCCGAAAAGGGCACAGGCAACCATGTTGGCCTTGCTGATCCGGTCATAGCGGAACGCGAGGGAGGAAAGCTCGACGACGATCAGAAGCACGTTCAGACCCGGCTGCGACCGGGCCATCTGGGCAGCTCGCGTCATGCCGATCACGCCGCCCGCGCAGCCGAGCCCGAAGATCGGCAGACGCATGACATCGCTGCGGAACGGCATCCGGTTCATCAGCCGCGCCTCGATACTCGGCGTCGAGATGCCCGTCGAGCTGACGAAGACGATGGCGTCGATGTCGGCTTCGGTCATCGCCGCGGCCTCCAGCGCGCGGCGAGCCGCGTCCTCAGCCAAAGCCGTGGCATGCTCGACATAAAGGCGAGTCTTCTCGCCGAAATCGGCCGGTCCGAGGAACCATTCAACCGGCAGGCAGGAATAGCGGTAGTCGATCGCGGCGTTGTCGAACACTTGTTCCAGCTGGGGGAAGAACGGCATCCGGCTGGCGAAAACCTCCCGCGCCCGCTCCTTCGCGAGGGCTTGGGGAACTTTGTGCGGCGGCGTCGCGGTGACGAGCGAGCGCATGGACACGTTGAGGGCAGCGACAGCGCCCAAGGGCGCCGCCGGGACGGTGGATGAACGGTCGAGCATGATCTTGTTGGACCTTCTGCCTGGTCGGCCCGCTATTCCGGCCTGCCGGCGAGCGCGTTGGCGAGATCCTGATACTGCTCGCATTCGCGGTTGCCGCATAGCTGCTCGATCGTGGCCAGCTCGGCCTGGGCGAGTTCCAGCTTTCCGGCGCTCATATAGCCTTCGCCAAGATATTCGCGAGTGTTCAGATTGTGCGGATCGATGGCGAGGGCCTGCTTGTAATAGCCGATGCCGACGTCGGTATCGCCCATCTTGCGATGGCTGTAGCCGATATAGGTCAGCACCACGGCGTCGTTCTTGTTGGAGACGGCGTCGAGAACGGCGAGGGCGTTGTCGTAGTAGCCAGAAAGGGCAAGAGCCCGGCCCTGCTCCAGCAATTGCTTGTCGTCGAGACTGCCGGAATTGGCCTTCACGCAGCGCTGCACCGCCTTGCTCCACACCCAGCCCTTGTTGCACACCTGCTGGGCCGGCACGCTGTTGCTGCCCCCGCCACCACCGCCACCGCTACCGCCGCCACTTCCGCTCGCCGCAAAGGCGGAGGAGGCGACGAGACCACAGAAACCGGCCATAGCCAGGGCGACGACGGATCGCTTCGCCGATTGAGACATGATAGTCATGGATCTCTCCTGATGCGCCGTCGCCCGATTGCGAAGGCACGCGATGAACAGCCCCCAAGTCGGTCTTATTCGCTCCCCGCATGGTCACTCCCGGTCACGAAGAGGTGAAAAGCGGATTGCGGGTCCATCTGGCGGCCCTCTGGCGTTATGGCCTCGTGCTGTCCCGCAATCGGGATACAGCTGAAGAACTGGTTCAGGCGACCTGCCTGCGGGCGCTGGAGCGCGCCGAGCAGTTTCAATCCGGCACAAGGCTGGATCGTTGGCTGTTTACGATCCTGCATTCCATATGGATCAACGACCTGCGCGCGCGCCGTGTGCGGCACGGGACCGGTGAGGTCGATGCCGAGATCGCGCTTGTGGTCGACGGCGCCCATGAGATCGAAACGAATATTCTGGCGGCTCAACTGTTAGAGCGGATCGGAAGACTTCCGGAGGCGCAGCGGGAGACGGTCCTTCTCGTCTATGGCGAAGGCTACGCTTATCGCGAGGCGGCGGATCTGCTCGGGGTGCCGATCGGGACAATCATGAGCCGGCTGGCCGCGGCCCGCGAAAAGCTGGCCGAAACTACGGAAAGGGGGCGGGACTAGATGGCGGAGATCGATCCAACCGACCGCGACGCTCTCGTCGCCCTGCTCGACGGAGAGATCGAGCCGGATACAGGCGAAGCGATCATCGCCCGCCTCGGCGGGGATGCCGCCTTGCGGGATCAATTCGCACGCCTGGAGCGGAGCGGGCAGGGGATTCGTCCGGCCTTCGACTTCCTGCTGGATACAGCGCCGATCGAGCGCCTCGACGCCATCCTCGACCGTGCCATTGCCGATCAGGCCCCGCCAAGGGCACCCGTCCAGGAGCCGGTGCGCCGCAAGCCCTGGCCGCTCTTCCGCATCGCGCTCGCCCCGGTCTTGACGGCGGTCATCGCCGGCATTGCCGGTATCTGGATCGGCTACGCGGTTCTCGGCGCGCCGTCCAGTGGTCCGCCCGAAACCTGGCGGGAGGCCGTAGCCGAATATTGGCGGCTGACAACGCCCGATACGCTGGCCATCGAACCCACCGCCGACCACGCCGCGCGCCAGTTGCAGCTCGCTGCCGAACGGCTCGGCCTGCCGCTCGCCATGCAGAACGTGGCCTTGCCGGATGCGTCATTTCGAGGTGCGACGATCTTCGATTTCGCCGGCCGTCCATTGGCGCAGATCGCCTATCTGAACCGCGACGGCGAGCCGATCGCGTTCTGCCTGATCACCGATCCAAACAAGCGCGAGACGCCGCCCACGGCGATTGTGGTGGACGGATTCAACGTCGTCCATTGGGCAAGCGGCGGCTTTGCGCGCATGCTGATCGGCCGCGTGCCGGAAGAGACGCTGAAGCGCTATGCGGCGCTGCTGATCGACAACGCCGGCTAGGAGGGCAGGGCGTCCCTCGCCTCGAAGCGCCCCTTCAACTTGCCGGGCAAGTGGCGGTCGACGATGCGGCGCGTCCAGCGCCGGCCCGGCGTTTCGATCCATGCATAGGTCACCGACGAGGCGACCAGCACGACAGCGAGGACGCCCAGCGTCAGCAGATCGCCCTGCCAGCGCTCGCGACCGACGAACAGCGCCGGGTGGCCATCGCGAAAGCCGGGCGTCGTCAAATCGATGCCGGTGCGGCGCTCAAGCGTGTGGACTGCCATCATCAGAACATGCAGCACCGGCACATGCACCATGTAGATCGAATAGGACAGGACACCGACTCTGAGGGCAGGGCGCGAGCGAAGGCCGGCGCTGACCGCCCCGCCCTCCACCGCAAAAACGAGAACGCCGACAAGGAAGACCAGCGACCCGGCCAACGACAGCGGCGTGATCCCGGCAATCGATACGAAGGCGACGATGGCGAAGACGGTGGCGATCTCGATGAATGTCCAAAGCGGCCGGCTCAGCCGAGCGGCCCACGCCTGCAGATCGATGCCGCTATAGAGCGCGTAGCCGAGCACGCCGGCGCTGAAGCCTCCCATGGCGCGGATAAGGCCGAAATCATAGGTCGCGTCCATGTTGCGCGGGCTGATCCAGCCAAGCAGAAGCGGACAGGTGAACGCGACCACGACCAGTAGGCGAACGAGACGACCGGCGGGGAGGGCGGTCGCGACGAAGGCGAACAGGAGATAGGTGGCGAGTTCCGCGCTGATGCTCCAGCTCGGAAAATTCCAGGTGAGCGAGCGTTCGAAGCCAAGTCCCTGGATCATGAAGAGATTGGCGGCAAGCGAGCCAAGCCCCCGATCGGCGGTCGAGAATGGCGCGGCGTCATGCCCTGCGAGCCCACGAAGCAGGAGAGGGAGGCATTCGAGCACCACAAGCACCAGCAACATGGCGACATGGAGCGGATAGAGGCGCCCCATCCGGAGCAGCATGAATCGCCCTACCCCGAAGCCCTCCCGGAGGTCCCGAGCATAGTTGGCAGCGATGACGAAGCCGCTCAGAACAAAGAAGAAATCGACAAACAGATAGGCGTTCGCAACGACGCCAAGCAGGCGGAAATGGCTATAGGCGTTGAAGTGGAAGATCGCGACCATGGCAGCGCAGAAGCCACGGCAGCCATCCAGGGCCGCGAAATGCCGGTTGGTCGGAGAAAACAAGCGCGTGGCCCGTCCTGCGGGAATCGCAGCGGGGCACAACGAGCCCCCGCCATGCCTTGCGCCGATTCCGTTCGGTCGCGGCCACTCTAGGTGGCAGAAATTAAGGAATGTTCGCCGCGAGGGGCCTCAGACAACCACGGCGTGGAGATCATAGGCATCCGCGCTTTCGATCCTTGCCGTGACGATCTCACCGGCCCGGATCGGGCGGCGCGACGTGAGGTGGACAGTACCATCGATCTCGGGAGCGTCCCAGACAGTGCGCGCCTTGGCCGTCAGGCCCGAGCTCTCATCGACGATGACCTGCACCCGGCGGCCGACCTTTTTCGCCAGCTGCCTGGCGCTGATCGCCTGCTGGCGCTGCATGAAGCGGTTCCAGCGCTGCTGCTTGACCTCTTCGGGAACGGCGCCGGCCAGTTCGTTGGCCGGGGCGCCGTCGACCGGCTCGAACTTGAAGCAGCCGACGCGGTCGAGCTTCACCTCATCGAGCCAATCAAGCAGGAACTCGAAATCCTCGTCCGTCTCGCCGGGAAACCCGACGATAAAGGTCGAGCGGATGGCCATGTCCGAACAGATCTCGCGCCAGCGATGAATGCGCTCGGCTGTCTTTTCCTGATGCGCGGGCCGGCGCATCGCCTTCAGCACGGACGGGCTCGCATGCTGGAACGGGATGTCGATATAGGGGAGGATCTTGCCCTCGGCCATCAGTTCGACCACGGCGTCGACGTGAGGGTAGGGGTAGACATAATGCATGCGCACCCAGGCGCCAAGTTCGCCCAGCGCCGCCGAAAGGTCGAGGAATTTCGCCCTCACCTCGCGGTCGCGCCACGGGCTCGCGGCATATTTCAAATCGACGCCATAGGCGCTGGTGTCCTGCGAGATGACCAGCAGCTCTTTGACGCCCGCCTTCACCAGACGCTCGGCCTCGCGCAGCACGTCGCCAGCCGGCCGGCTGACGAGATCGCCGCGCAGCTTCGGGATGATGCAGAACGAACAGCGATTGTTGCAGCCTTCCGAGATCTTCAGATAGGCGTAGTGCCTCGGCGTCAGCTTGATGCCCTGCGGCGGCACGAGATCGACAAAGGGATCGTGCGCCGGCGGTACGGCCTGATGCACGGCACCGAGCACGCTTTCATATTGCTGTGGCCCGGTGATCGCTAGCACGTTCGGGAAGGCGTGGCGGATCTGCTCGGGCTCGGCGCCCATACAGCCCGTGACGATGACCTTGCCATTCTCCTTCATCGCCAGGCCGATCGCCTCGAGCGACTCCGCCTTGGCGCTGTCGAGGAAACCACATGTATTGACGATGACGACGTCGGCGCCGTCATGATGGCGCGACAGTTCGTATCCCTCGGAACGCAGATGCGTCAGGATCCGCTCGGAATCGACGAGCGCCTTGGGGCAGCCGAGGCTGACGAAGGAAATGCGCGGGGCTTCGCTATTCATGAAATGAGAGTCTCGATATGCGTGATCGGCAGGCGGTCCGTTCGGCGGGTGACGAACGCGCCGCGCTTCGCGCGGAAACGGGTCGGCGGACGGCCGACTTTTCACCGTTCTCTAGTGTTGGACGTTTATCTGTCGAAGAGACCGGTATCTGTCAATTGAAACCTAGCGGCGGCTTGCCGCAGCGGCTTGTTCGGCAACAGCCCAGCGCTTAGCTGCGATGGCAACAAGACGCCGCGGAGACGGAGCGACCATGGAAACGGGCGGCTGGAACGAGAAAATCGCCGGCGTGGACGAAGCCTCGATCCGCAGGCTGGTCCACACCTTCTATGATCGCGTCCGGCTGGATCCGCTGCTCGGTCCAGTCTTCGACGCACAGATCGACGATTGGCCGGAGCATCTCCAGAAGCTCTGTGACTTCTGGTCCAACGTCGTGCTGCGAACCGGGCGCTATCAGGGCCGGCCGATGCAGAAGCATCTGCGCCTTCCGATCCAGGCGACCCATTTTGACCGCTGGCTGACGCTCTTCCGCGCCACGACGGCCGAGATCATGCCGCCCGACGCGGCGGCGATCTTCATCGACCGCGCCAACCGCATTGCCGACAGCTTCGAACTCGGGATCGGCAGCGTCCGCGGCGAGGTCCGCGCGCCGCGGCACGCCGTCAAGGCCTGACGGCAAAGCACGTCAACATACATGTCGGCGCCGTTAGGCTCTGACCGACCGGCAAGCGCCGTGGCGACGCCTACAGGCTCGTAGCGGGCAGGGCGTCCCCAACTACGCTCAGCATTGCCATCCGATCCTTGATCCAAGGACACGGACACGGACACATTCCGGGCTACAGCGTTCGCCATCGAAAAGAGCACCCGACGGCATGCGAGGGGGAGGAATGGCTACGATTGATCCACGCCGCTCCAGTCTACACGTAATTCGCATAAGATATATTATGGAACCTAATTGACGCTCAGGCGAACCGAGGCTGGATCTTGGCATTTGTCACCGTCGGCGCCCGACCAGCCTTGGCTAGCCGGGCGGCAATCGCTTTGAGCCACAACAAGACCCTGGCCTGACGATCGACCCGTCAGAAGCTCTGCTGGACGCCTCGGACAACGCCGCCCACGGTACCCGTCGTCCAGTTCCATGCCGTACCGACGGCGCGCTCGCTGGCACCCAGCAATCCCTGATGATGGACGGGCGTGCCGGCCGGTGCCGCGGTAGCGGCAGCGTCTTCGACCGGCATGGGCGGAACCGGACCCGAAGGCTCGTAGGCCACGGCCGGCGGCTGGGCCGGAACATAAACCGGGGCCGCATAGGACGGCGCTGCCGCGTCACGCAGGACGCCGAGGTCCTGAGGCGGTGCTCCAGTCTGGACCATGCGCGGTGCGGGCTCAGCCGCCGGCATGGCCGGCGCGGCGATCCGTGCGGCCGGCTCCGCTGCAATGACCGGCGCCTGGCGGACGGTTACATTCGTGGGGCGCGGAACCGGCTTCGGTGGGATCGACATTTCAGCCATCGCGGCCGCCGGTGCAGGAGCGGCCGGCACCGAAGGCGCGGAATAGGCTGTCGGGCCGGCGGCCGTCGAAGCGCTATCCACGCCGCCGTCCTGCGCTGCGGCCTTCGACATGTCGATCTGCCGAATGTTGGAGGCGGGCATCTCCGCGGCGACGGGAAGTTCCGCCGTGCGGGCCGTCATCGCCCCAGGGGCAGGGGCGCTCCCCGAAGATGGAGCGGCGATGAGCCAGGCGCCGGCCAGCGCGGCAGCAGCGGCCGCGGCATACAGGGCGTAGCGGGCCAGGTGCCCTGCCCCATCCTCCCCTTCGGGAGCCAGCTCGATCACGCGTTCGGCAACAAGATAGCCAGCCATGGCACAGTCCCTAAAATTGCTCATCTTTCATGGTGGAGCATGGACCGGCAATCAGGCCCAACTTCGACGTGAATAGGGCAATATTCGGCACTATGTGGCCAAATATTGCCGCATCATGAGTCTGTGCGAGCGAGTTGCGTGCGCTCGAACAACAGAACGATCACCAGCGAGATGGCAAACGGGATGAGGAGGTAAAGCAGCCGGAACACGATCAGGGCCGCGAGCACGTCGTTGGGGTTCAGTTCCGGCATTGCCGCGAGAAACGTGACTTCGAGGACACCGAGTCCTCCGGGGGCATGCGAGAGCAGAGCAAGCGTGAAAGACGCGAGAAAGACGCCAAGGACGATCAGGTAGCCCGGATTGTCGGCCACAGGCAGGGCGAAATAAATGATCGCCGCGGCGCTGCAGAGTTCGATCGGGCCCGCAAGAAGCTGGCGGCCAACGATCGGCAGGCGCGGATACTGGATATGGAAGCGCTTCCAATGAACCGGCGGAAAATGCCGCCAGGAACCGAGTACATACAGCGCCACCAACCCCAGTAGAACGAGACCGATCGCAACGCTCATCCATGGTGGCATGTTGACCAAGCGAGAGACAATGTGCGGGCCAGCGACGAGCACGACGCCGGTCGTCAGCACCGTGCCGAGCGCGAAGGTGAAGGAGCAGAAGACGATCAGCAGGCCGATCTCCTGCGGCGTCAGCCCCCGTGTCGTGTAGGCGCGGTAACGCACCACGGCGCCGGAAAGGACCGAGGCACCGATATTATGCGACAGCGCATAGGTCGTGAACGAGCAGACCGAAATAAACAGCCAGGAGATCTTCTTAGCCCCGATATGGGCGATCGCGATCCGGTCGTACCAGGCGAGCGCGCCATAGGCGCAGAGCGTCGCGACGGCGGATAGCACCCAATTGTGCATGCTGATCGCAGCAAGGCTGTCCGCTACCTCCGCGAAAGAGATGCGGCGGAACTCGCGATAGAGGATGTATCCGGACACGAGAACCGCAACGATGCCGAAAATGGACCAGGCGGCATTGCGGAGTTTCATCAGGCGAGATCCCCTTCCCTCTTCGATACGGCCCCGGAATCTGTCGGCCCGGCCGGAGATTGGCATGCGGGCGAGGGCCGTGCCAAGGAAACAATCTCGTCAAATTGCAGCAATTCATGCTTCGTGATCAGGCAGGCGGCGCCGTCACATCGAAATGTCGAGGACCAGCCCGTCATAGGCCGGCGCGACGTCGCCCGGCAGTTGCGACGTCAGCGATCGATAGTCTAGGTCGCCATGCATATGGGTCAGGACGGTGCGGCGCGGCGCGAGACGGTCCTTCCAGGCCAGCGTTTCATCGACGCTGAAATGGCTCGGATGCGGTCGCCAGCGCAGCGCATCGACGATCCAGAGATCCAGCCCGACCAGCGCAGGGAGCGTCTCGGGCGGCAGGTCGCTGACATCGCTCGAATAGGCAAAATCGCCGATCCGGAAGCCGAGGCTGTCGATATCGCCATGTATCTGCCGGAAAGGCAGGATCTCGACCTTGCCGCCTGGGCCGTCGACCGCAAAGGCGGAGCCGGCGACGATGCGGCGCCTTCCAAGGATCGGAGGATAGCTCCCGCCGGCTGGCGTTCGGAAGCAATAGCCGAAGGCCTCCTCAAGACGCTCCTGGGTGAAATCGTCGGTATAGACCGGCACGAGACGGCGGCTCTCGAGCCAGAAGGCGCGGAGATCGTCGATGCCGTGGGTGTGGTCGGCGTGCGCGTGAGTGTAGAGAACGCCATCCAGCCGATCGACGCGAGCGTCCAGAAGCTGATTGCGCAGGTCCGGTCCCGTATCGACCAGAATGCGTGTCGGATAGGGCCGGTCGGCACGCAAGCCGTCGATCAGGATCGCCGAGCGGGTGCGACGGTTCTTGGGCTCCGATGGATCGCAGGCGCCCCAATCATTGCCGATGCGCGGCACGCCCGGCGAGGCGCCGCAGCCCAGAACGGTGATGCGGAGCCGCTCGATAGGCCCGTGGCCATATTCGCCATCAGCCATGAAACGGCGCCTTGCTTTCGAACGCCTCGGCCGGGATCTTCGCGAACAGGCGGCGGAAATTCGCCGTCGTGATCGCCTCGATCTCGTCGCCAACGCCGATCAGCTCGCCCAGAAACTTCGCAGTATCGCGCACATAGGCCGGCTCGTTGCGCTGGCCGCGATGGGGAATGGGCGCCAGATAGGGCGCGTCCGTCTCGACGAGAAGCCGATCCTTGGGAACGGAGAGCGCGACCTCACGGATCGCCTCGGCGTTGCGGAAGGTCAGGATCCCAGAGAAGGAGACATAAAGGCCGAGCTCGACGCCGACACGCGCGAGTTCAGGACCTGAAGAGAAACAATGCAGGATAGCCGGGAAGGCGCCCTGCCCCATCTCCTCAGTCAGGATCGCGATCATGTCGTCATCGGCATTGCGGGCATGGATCACGAGCGGCAGCCCGGTGATCCGCGCCGCGGCGATGTGGCGGCGAAGCCCGACCGCCTGCACTGCCTTGTGCTCGGCGCCGTAGAAATAGTCGAGCCCGGCCTCGCCGATCGCAACGACCTTCGGGTGGCGGGACAGGTCGACAACCTCTTCCGTGGTGACGTCCGGCTCCTCATGGGCGCTGTTCGGATGAACCCCGACCGAGCAATAGACGTTGCCATGACCCTCGGCGATCGCGAGGACGCGCGGGAAAGTCGCGATCCGCGTGGAGATCGTCACCATCAATCCGACGCCTGCCTCCGCCGCTCGGGCCATGAGCGCCGCGCGGTCGGCGTCGAAATCGGCAAAATCAAGATGGCAGTGGCTGTCTACGAGCATTTCAATGGACTTCAAGTACGGGCGCCTTACGATATCGGCGCCGCTTATCGGCCCTGTCAGTACCGGCTTACGCCGGCCCTGTCGACCGTTCTGGACAGTACGGATCGCCGCAATCTAGACTTCGCTCCTTCGGCGTCGCGAGAGTCGGGCCAGCTTTGCTAACCACCGAGAAGATCCTGTTCGGCTCCGTGCCGAAGCGCCTCAAGGAAGAGGCGATGCTGCGGCGGCTCGGCACCGCCCTCCCTACCATGACCCCCTCCCCGCCCACCCTCGCCTTCGAGCATGGCGGCGAGCGCAGCCGTCACCGCCATCAGGTGGCTTTTGGACGGGAAGGCAATCGTCTGAGCATCATTCTCGACCGGGAGCGCCTTGCCGGCGACTGGGAACTTTACCGCATGACGTGGCGGCGACTGCCGACGCTGATCCGGCTCCTGTCGCGCGCTTCGCGGGAGCTCGCGCCGATCAGCGCCAATATCTCGGATGGCGGCGGCAATCAACCGGAGGAGCTGGCCTTCTGCTCCGACGAGCCGCAAGCCTTTCTTGTGCCAGATCCGGCCTTCATGACCACGCATCTCTATGAGCCATTCCGCGAGCTTGGCGACAGCCAACCGGACCGGTGGCACGCGCGTAGGGACACGCTGCTCTGGCGCGGTGCCATTGCCGGCGAAGGACTCACGGTGACGCAAGCGATGGAAGTCGACGACCCGGCATTGAAACAGCGCGTGCGTCTCTGCCTTGCGCTGCGCGGTCTGCCGGATGTCGATGTGAAGCTGCTGTCGACCCACCGCGACAAGGCCGAGCACCAGGCCACCGCGGCGTTGGGAGCGCATGGCATCCTCGGCGGCTCGATCGCGCCGTCTCGCTGGATCGACGTCAAATTCGCGCTCGACATAGATGGCCCGACCAATAGCTGGGCGAATTTCTACACCCGCCTGCTGCTCGGCTGCTGCGTGCTGAAGGTCTCCTCGCAGAGCGGATTCCGGCAGTGGTATTATGACGACCTCGTCGAATGGACCCACTACGTTCCCGTCGCGGCCGACCTTTCCGATCTGATCGAAAAGGTCGAATGGTGCCGCGAACACGACCTAGCCTGCCGGGACATTGCCAATGCCGGACAGGAGTTCGCACTTCGGCGCACGGCCGAATCGGAGACGGTCGCGACGGTCCAGCGCATCAACGAGCGCTTCGGCGCAAGATGAGCACGAGAACGCGCCGTCAGCCGGCGGCGCCCTCTTCCTTCTCCTGATAGCGTGGGAACACGCCAGCCGGCGGCGGCAGCACGGCTCCAGCCTTGAGCCGACCAACCGGCCCAAGCGCATCGAAGTCACGGCGATCGGCCGGGACCGCCAGCAAATCGAGCAGTTTCGCCGCCGAGCCGGGCATGGCCGGCTGGGAGAGAATCGCGATCTGGCGGATCAATTCGGCCGTCACATAAAGGACGGTACCCATCCGCGCCGGATCGGTCTTGCGCAATTGCCACGGCGCGGCATTGGCGAAATAGCGGTTCGCCTCGGCGACCAGCCCCCAGACGGCATTCAACGCCAGATGGATCTGCTGGCCGTCGAAGGCTTCCCGGCAGAGCGGCAGCAATCCGTCTGCGGCCGACAGGATCGCCTCGTCCTCGGCCGTCAGAGCGCCCGGCTCGGGCAGGACGCCGTCAAGGTTCTTGCCGATCATGGAAAGCGAGCGCTGCGCCAGATTACCAAGGTCATTGGCGAGGTCGGCATTGACGCGGTTGACGATCGCCTCGTGACTGTAATTGCCGTCCTGGCCGAACGGCACCTCGCGCAGGAAGAAGAAGCGCACTGGATCGACGCCATATTCCGCGACCAGCGAGAACGGGTCGATGACGTTGCCGACCGACTTCGACATCTTCTCGCCGCGGTTGAACAGGAACCCATGCGCGAAGACGCGCTTCGGCGGTTCCAGTCCTGCCGAGAATAGGAAAGCGGGCCAATAGACCGTGTGGAAGCGGACGATGTCCTTGCCGATCACGTGCAGATCGGCTGGCCAGTAGCGGCGGAAAGACTCACTCTCGACATCGGGATAGCCGACGCCGGTGATGTAGTTCGTCAGCGCGTCGACCCAGACATACATGACATGCTTCGGATCGCCAGGCACCGGAATGCCCCAGTCGAAGGTTGTGCGCGAGATCGACAGATCCTTGAGCCCGCCCTTGACGAAGCTCACCACCTCGTTGCGGCGCTCATCGGGTCCGATGAACTCCGGGTGCGCCTCGAAATGAGCGAGCAGCCGGTCCTGATAGGCTGAAAGGCGGAAGAAATAGCTCTCCTCTTCGACCCAGTCGACCGGCGTGCCCTGCGGACCATAGCGAACGCCGTCGGCCCGAACTTCCGTCTCGCTCTCGGCGTAGTACGCCTCGTCGCGGACGGAATACCAGCCGGCATAGGTGTCCTTGTAGATATCACCCGCTGCCTGCATGCGCTCCCATATCGCCTGCGAGGCGGCACGATGGCGCGGCTCGGTCGTGCGAATGAAATCGTCGTTGGAGCAGTCCAGCGCCTCGGCCATCGCCTGGAAGCGCGGCACGTTGCGGTCGGCCAGTTCGCGTGGCGACACGCCTTCGCGCGCCGCCGTCTGCACCATCTTGATGCCGTGCTCGTCCGTGCCGGTCAGGAAGTGGACGTCGTAGCCGTCATGGCGCTTGAACCGCGCCAGGGCGTCGGTTGCCAGAATCTCATAGGCATGGCCGATATGCGGCACGCCGTTCGGATAGGCAATCGCTGTGGTTACGTAGAATTTGGGCGCCGTCATCGGCTGCTCGCCTTTCGTATGTTCCGCACCATGCCGAAGCGGGACCGGCGGGGCCGGTCCTCTCCTAGCGTCACATTCGGGTCGCGCGGGCGAGCATGGTCAAAGTCGTGAGCACAAACTGTTTGCGGTCGAGATTGAGGGCCTCGACCTCTGCCGAAGCAAGGCGGACCTTTTCCCATACCTCCGCCCAGGCCGCAAGCGGAACGGCGGCCGCCGCCGGGGGCAGGGCGCCAAGCTCCGCCGGTTCGTCCTCTCCCCTCGCCCGCCGCGCCAGCCAGTCGAAAACGAGGTCCTGGAAGCCCTCGAAAGCCTCGTCCGCACCACGCTGCGCGACAATGTCGCCCAGCGCATGCGCCGACGACGCATTCAGCTCCGGCATCGACCCGATCGCGCTCGCAAAGGCGCGGCCGATGGCGGCGACGTCCTCGTCAAGGAAGCGGATCGCCCGGCGCAGGCTCCCCCTGCCCGCCTCCGCCGCGAAGCGCCGCGCATCGACGTCCGCATCGGTGTGACGGGCCAGCGCGCGCTCGATCGCGTCGGCCGGCAGCGGTTCGAGATCGAGCCGCCGGCAGCGCGAGCGGATGGTCGGCAGAAGCCGCCCCGGCGCATGGGACAACACGAGAAACAACGAACGCTTCGGTGGCTCTTCAAGAATCTTCAGCAAGGCATTGGCTGCATTGATGTTCATGTCTTCAGCCGAATCGACGATTGCGATTCGCCAGCCCGCCTCGCCAGCAGTCGAGCCGAAGAACGGGATCGTGCGGCGGACTTCATCGATCGAGAGCGAAGACAGGAAGCGCTTGTTCTTCTCGTCATAGGGACGCGACAGGGTCAGGAGGTTCGGATGCGAACCGGCCGCGATCTTGCGTGCCGCGGGTGCGTTCGGCGAGACCTCAAGCGTCTCCGCATCCGGCGCCACCGAAGGATCGGGATAGGCCAGCGCGAATCGGGCGAAGCGATAGGCGAGCGTGGCCTTGCCGATCCCCTTCGGTCCGCCGATCAGCCAGGCATGGTGCATTCGCCCACCGCGATAGGCCTCGATCAGCAGCCGCTCGACCTCCGGGCTGCCATACCATTCGTCCTGCGCCTCCGGCAGCGGCCAGCCTTCGATGGCATCGGGCGCGAGTATGTCGGCGGCATCGGCCATTTCAGCGCGCTTCCTGCGAGGTCAACAGACGAAGCTCCACGGCCCGCCAGACATGGGCGGCAACCTCATCCTCGCCGCGGGAGGCATCGACAATGATGAGGCGTTCCGGCTCACGGGACGCGATGGCGAGAAAGGCTTGCCGGCGCCGGTCATGCCGCTCCACGGTCTCGCGCTCGAAGCGGTCCGGCACATCGCCCTCGCCTCGCCGCTTGGCCGCCCGCGCAAGTCCGGCCTCGACGGGCAGGTCAAGCAGCAAGGTCAAATGCGGACGTACGCTCCCGACTGCAAGATGCTCGAGCGCCGAAAGCAGCGCCTCGTCGACACCGTCGCCGCCCTGATAGGCGCGGGTTGAATCGAAGAAGCGATCGGAGAGCACCCACTCGCCGCGCTCCAGCGCCGGACGGATGACCCGGTCGACGTGATCGGCGCGGGCGGCTGCGAACAGGATTGCCTCCCCCTCGGCCCCGAACCCCTCCCCGCGTCCCGACAGCAGGAAATCGCGGATCCGCTCAGCGGTCTCGGTGCCGCCCGGTTCGCGCGTGACGACGACCGTCGCCCCGGTCTCGCGCAGGCGCTCCGCCAGACGGCGGGCCTGGGTCGACTTGCCGGACCCCTCCCCGCCTTCGAAGGTAATGAAATGTCCCGACACGGTCACAGCCAACCGATCAGCAATTGGCTGACCGCATCGATAGCGCGCTGGGTCATGCTGCCCTCGGCAACCGTCTGCGTCGTGTAGACCGGCTTCTCGACCGCGACATCGTCGCCGATCCACACGCGCACCACGCCGACCTGCGCGCCCTTCGCAACCGGAGCTACGAGCGGCCCCGTATAGATGGCGCGGGCTCGGACGCGCGAACGGGCGCCCCGCTCCAGCAGGATGTCAAGCGCCTCCTCCGTCGCGAGCGGAACCGTGCTGGCCGCGCCGCCGAACACACGAGCCTCGGCCAGCGGCTCGCCCGGCGCGAAGAAGCGGACGCGCTCGAAGCCGCTATTGGCATAGCCCAGCAGCCGCTTCGCCTCGTCGGTGCGATCCTTGTCGCTGCCGAGCCCACCGACGACCAGCGTGGTGCGATGGCCATCCTGGATGGCGGAAATCGTCAGTCCGAAACCGGATGAAGCTGTGGAGCCGGTGGAAAGCCCGTCGACGCCGAGCCCTGCGCCCAGCAATGGATTGCGGTTGCGCTGATAGATCTTGTTCCAGGTGAAGTCCGGCTCGCCATAGATCCGATAGAGGTCCGGATGTCGGCGAATGAGATAGTCGGCAATGGTCGCCAGATCCCGCGCCGTCACCTTTTGCGCCGGGTCGTCGAGGCCCGTCACATTGGTGAAGGTGCTTCCCGTCAACTGCAATTCGCTCGCCTTGTCGTTCATGCGGCGGACAAACGCTTCCTCCGACCCCGCTATTCCCTCGGCGAGGATGAGGCAGGCATCGTTGCCGGCCTGCACGATCGCGCCGCGCAGAAGGTCGGATACCGGAACCTGCGATTTCAGTGCCGCGAACATGGTTGCGCCGCCGGATGGCGCCCCGCCCTTCCGCCACGAACTCTCGCTGACCGGAAATGTCTGATCGAGGGAGATCTGCCCGCTCGCGATCGCATCGAACACCACCGCCATGGTCATCATCTTGACCATCGCTGCCGGCTCGAACGGTACGTCGTCGGCCTTGCGATAGAGTACGGCGCCGGAATCGACGTCGATCAGGATCGCGTAGGGAGCCTTGCTGTCATAACCCTGCGCCGCCGCGGCGCAGGCAGCCGCAAGGCTCCCGGCAGCGGCAAGCAAGGCCAGAACGACAAGGCGCAGGGGCTGGCTTTTGGCACACATGAGACACGGGTCCGTACGCCGAAGCGGCGGCGGTCTGCATTGCTACCAGCTAGGCAAGCCGAGGATCAATCCCAGCCCTCAGCGCGTGACGACATAGGCTCCGCGCGCGCCGGCGTCGGCAACTGCCTGAAGGGCCGCATCGCCGCCGATCGAGGGATCGACATAGAGCCGCACGGCCTGCATCGATTTGCCGCCGACCGAGACGGCCGCGATCCGGACATGGCCGAGGCGGCCGATCTTTCCGCCGATCACGGCAGCGTTGTCAGCGCTCGAATAGACGCCGACCTGGATCTCGACGAGTTCGGCGCTGCGCTCGGCGGCCTGGCGCGCCACGGCGCCAGCGAGCGCTAACTGGAGCTTCTGGCGGCCCGGATAGGCCATGGTTTCGGCGGCAATCTGCGCTGGCGACAGCGAAGAGGACTCCGCGTAGGACGACCGGGCCGAGCCGCCGGTAGCCGGGGCGAAGCTGACGGGCTCCGACGTCGTGAAGGTGCCGAGCGTACGCTCGCCATAATTCGTCCCGCCCTCGGGATACCCGCCCTCGCCCGCCGCGGACGCCTGGACGACCTGCGGCACGGCGACATTGTCGGGCGCCTCGGTGGCGGCAAAGGCAGCATCGTTCCGCGCCGCCCGGCCCGAGCGCGGCACCTCGATCGAAGCGGCCTGGATCTCGTAATTCTGGTAGGGATCGATCGCGACGCCGCCCTCGAGGTCGGGGCGAGAGCGCGGGATCGGCACCATGGCGAGGACGACGGACGGATTGTTCGACGGCGGCGTCATGGCGATCATCGTGTCGCGGCTCGCCGGCGGCGCGTCGCGATAGACGGGCACCCCGCCGCGCGGCGGCACATAGCTTGCCATCAGCATCTGCTTGTCGTGTCCCTCCATCCGGGCGGGACCGACATACTCCACCTTGACCTTGACCGACCCATGCCGCCTGACATCGAGCATTTCGGCGGTTTTTGCGGAAAGATCGATCACGCGATCGCGCTCATAGGGCCCGCGATCATTGACGCGCACGACGACCGAACTGCCGTTGCGCAGATTGGTGACGCGGGCATAGCTCGGCAGTGGCATGGTCGGATGCGCCGCCGAAAGCGTGTCCATGTCGTAGACTTCGCCATTGGCGGTACGACGACCGTGGAAGGCGGAACCATACCAGGAGGCATAGCCAACCGCCGTATAGCGCTTGTATTCCTTGGGCGTGTAGGTCCGGCCCTTGACCTTATAGGCATTGCCGACGAGATAGCGCCCGCCTCCCTGCGGTACGGGCTGGCCATATTCGACGACGCGCGGGCTGGCCTTTACGCCGTAGACGCTTTCCGGAAAATATTCCTTGGAACGCTTGGTCGGCGTCGGCGGCTTGGACGCGCAGGCGGCCAGAAGAACAGCGGCCGAAAGCAAAACAGCTGACTGGACCGCCCGCTTTCTGGCAGGCGATGCGACGCGCTTGGTACACAACACGGTTATGGCGCTCGTCCCCATCTTGCTTCCTCGATAGCAGCAACCGGCGAAATTGTCGACCGATGCGGCTTTCTGGCCCGGATCCGACCCCTGTCGTGGGGACGTCTCCGTTTGAACCATTTCCGGCCCACTCCATAGACAGGCCTTCCGCTTGAGGAAGCGTTAATGCCGCCTTGCCGCGATCCCTCAAATCCGACCTATCCCGCCCTGCCCCGCCGAATGGTTAGCGCTTTATGTGCAGGACCCGCCGCACGGCAGGGAACACCTCCGGCTCGCACCGACGAGGCGGGCAAGGATGATGTGCGCGACCGAGAGAAAAACACCGAGAGGTCGGAGATCCCCTTGATTTTGCGGGACGCATCCGCATTGATCCCCCGCGAGGAAGGGTGGCCGAGTGGTTTAAGGCAGCGGTCTTGAAAACCGCCGTGGGTGCAAGCCCACCGTGGGTTCGAATCCCACCCCTTCCGCCACCAATTAACCCATTGATATTGTTATTTTTTGCTTTTTTACGCTGAGGATTCGGCCGCCGTTTCCGGGTCTTGCGAGGGCTACGCACGGGCGCCTGTTGTGCGAGACGATTTCCGCGCCGATTCCACGCCGCTTTATCGTCCTGGTCTCTCTGCCGGCTTTCGGCAGTACCAAAGCGTGGCTCGCGGTGCATATCGACCCTTTGCAGCACGGCGAGCAGAACGCAGAGGTGCGCCACAGCATCGACGGTCGCAAGGTCGGATGCGTTCCGCTGTGCTGCCTCCAGCAGCGCGCTTTGTCCGAGTGCAGTGAGGGGCGAGTTCGCACGGACGGTGGAATCGAGATCGGACGCCGACATCGCGAGGACCTGGGCGGGCGAGGCAAGGAATTGGAGCAACCGATCAAGCTGTCAACGCCGGTCAGATTCCAGGCCAGTGGGGCGGAGTAAAAGCAGGCCATTGTTGATGCGGGCATGACGATATGAAGAGGACCCCGATCGGCGCCCTCTTCATATCGTCGTCGTCGTCGATCAGGCGGTAGCGATCTCGCCAGGGTTCGGGTCGATGATCTCCGCCTCAATTCGCCCTGCCTTTGTCCGTCAGGCGATAATGATTCAACTCATAGTGATGAGCATATTGGACACCAGCACGGCGACGTTCTCGGCATCGTGGACCTGGGACCCGTCCGGATCCGCGATATCGATGCCCCGCGGGCCTCTCCTCTGATTAGAGGAATAGGATCATTCCCCCCTTGCCCTTACCGTCCAGCGTTGAATCGCCCGCACCGATGGGCGCCAGGCTGCGGGGCTGGAATGATGGCGGGAACTGAATCTGCGGCTCGGGCAGCGGATGCGGACGTGGCCCCAGGGCGCGGCTGCGGGGTCGGACCCCGTGGATCCCTCGCCTTGCGGGGCACTCTGCTGTCTTCCACCGTGTTGTGCGGCGTGTTGCTGCTATCTCCGGCCCTGTTCCTGCTGCCGGCTTTCGCCGAGGGCGGCAATGGCGCCTCGACTTCACCAATTTCCGGCGGCGGCGCTGGCGGTGCCGATTCCGCTACGGCAACCGGCGACGCCGGCGGTGGGGGCACTTTTGCGGTCACGGCCGGTGGAGGTGGTGGCGCCGGTGTAGCTGGTGGCGCCGGCGGCAAGAGCGGCGGCGCATCGGGCGCGGGCAGTGCCGGAGCCATCGCAGCCGGCGGCACGGGCAGTGACGGCGGCGAGGGCTCGACCTTTGCCGGCAACGGCAGCGGTGGTGGTGGCGGCGGCGGCGGCGCGCATGGCCAAGTGCTCACGACGACGACAACCGATGCTGGTGCGATCGGTGGTAGTGGCGGCCGTGGCGGCAATGGATCACCGATTACCGGCGCCCCCGGCGGCGGCGGCGGAGGCGGTGGCGCAGCCGGTTGGGGCGTCGTCGTCGACGGCACCGGCCTTACCTACACCCTGACCGGGACCGCCGAAGGGGGGACGGGCGGCGCGGGCGGCAATGGCAGCGGCCCCCAAGGCGTTGGGGGCAGCGGCGGCACCGGTGGGACGGGCGTCTTTTTCTCCGGCAGCGGTACGCTCGTCAATTCGGGGACCATCCTCGGCGGCGCAGGCGGGGCGGGGGGGACGTCCGCCAACGTAGCCGGGGCCGCGGGAGCCGGTGGAACCGGTGTCGTCGGCGCCGATCTGACGATCATCAATGCCGGCGCGATCTCCGGCGGGTTGTCGGGCGATGGCGGGACACGTGCCAATGCCATCACCTTTACCGGCGGCTCAAATAGCCTGACGCTTCAGGAGGGCTGGAGCCTTACCGGCGATCTGGGCGTGAACGCCGCTGGCAGTTCGCTCACCTTCAAGCTGGACGGCATAGACGCCGATGTATCGAACAACATCACCGGTCAGGGCGGTGTCGTCGTCAATGTCGGGCCGCAGGTTCTGACGCTGTCGGGCGTCAATAGCTATTCCGGCGGCACGACATTAACCTCCGGCACGCTGAGCGTGGCCAGCAAGGCGGCGCTGGGCGACGGCGTCAGCCTCCGCTTCAATGCGCCGGTGAGCGGCGTAACCGGGCTTTCCGGTACGGCGTCCGCCCTCTCATCCGCCATCTCCACCTATGCCAGCGTGCCGACAGCAGAGAACGCGGCGGCGCTCGCGGCGGCGCAGGCCGGCTACCGGCAGGCGATCGACGAAGGACAGGCCAGCGGCGAACTTCCGACGCTGCAGATCACCGGGTCGGTGTCGCTCGACCCGGCGACCGACAGCGCGATCACGATAGGGTATGGGCAGGCAGGTGCGATCCGCCTGGAAGGCGCCGATGCCGGGCTGACCCTGAGCGGCTTCCAGGGCAGCATGTTCGGCAGTGCCATCATGGTCAACCCCGATAGCACGCTCGATCTGGGCGTCGGTGAAGGCCAGACGCAGGGCTATGTCTTCAGCGAGAATCATGCTTCCGACGGAGGTAGCGTCCTCTACAACGCAGCTGGAACGGTGAGCATCGCCAGCGCGACCTTCAGCGACAATTCGGCGGGCTACGCCGGTGGAGCCATCGCCAATTACAGCGTCTTGGCGCTGGCCGACAGCACCTTCACTGGGAACTCCGCTGGCTCCGGCGGGGCCATGGCCCAGGTTGGCACCCTTCTCGTCGAGCGCAGCAGCTTCGCGGGCAATGACGTGCAGTCGGTGGGTGGAGCGATCGCCGCCTTTGGCGGGTACACCACGGTCATCGCAAGCAGCTTCTCCGGCAACAGCGCGGGAGAGCAGGGCGGCGCGATCTCTGTTGAAGGGGCAGCCAGACCCGTCGTCGTGAGCCTCGTCGACAGCGATTTCACCGGCAACAGCGCCGGGTCCGCAGGCGGCGCGATCGCGCTGCTGGGCGGCACGCTGAACCTGACGGTCAGCGATGGCTCCGGCAGCCTGTTCTCCGGCAATATGGCCGGCGGTCAGGCGTCGGCGATCCATGTGGGGACCGGGGTCCTCACGTTCCCCCAATTTATCTACACGGCGTCCACGCTCAACGTCGACACGGGTACAGGCGCGCTGCTCGACATGCGCGACCCGATGAGCGGCAACGCCGACACCGTCGCCAACACGCTGACCAAGACCGGGGACGGCACCTGGGCGCTGGGGGGCGGCAATGTCCTCGCCGTATCCGGCACCGGCCGCACCGATTTCGCCATCTCCGAAGGCCGGCTCTACCTCTACGCTGCCGGCGAGGTCGACAACCCGACGACGGACGACGAGGACGCCGTGGTCGGCGTCGGCACGCTTCAGCTCGACGGCGCCGGCTCCACCTTCACGGTCGGCGCCGACGGCACGCTGGTCGCCGGCGGCGCGAACAGCGTCACCACCGCCGGCACCATCACCTTCGAGGACGGCGCCACGTTGCGCGGCGGCAATGCCGATACCGCCATGGGCGGCACCGACCCCACCTTCAAGGAGAAGGGCGGCGCCACCTCGCTGACCCTCGCCGCCACCGGCGGCATCACGCTGGAGGGAGCGCTCAACGTCGCGGCGCTGGGCGCCACCGACAGCTTCACCCTCGCCGGCGGGCTCGGCGGCGCCGATGGCGCGATCACCAAATCCGGCGCCGGAACGGTGGCGCTGACGGGAGCCAGCACCTATGCGGGCGGAACGACCATCGCCGCCGGCACGCTGGCCCTGTCGGGCACGGGCACGCTCGCGGCCACGGGCGCCGTGGCGCTCACCGGCAGCTCTTCGGTGTTCGACCTGTCCGGTGCCGATGGCGGCCGCACCATCGGCGACCTCTCCGGCGTCGCCGGCTCCAAGGTCAAGCTGGGCAGCAACGGCCTCGCCGCAGGCACCGCCAACGACACTACCTTCGCCGGCGCCTTCGACGGCAGCGGCACTCTCACCAAGCAGGGCACGGGCACCCTGCTGCTCACCGGCGACAGCTCCGGCTTTGCCGGCGCGACCACCGTTGCCGCCGGCACGCTGCGGGTGGGTGACGGCACGAGCGGCGCCCTGGGCGGCACCCTGCAGGTGGACGCGGGGGCGACGCTGCGCGGCTCCGGCACCATCGGCGGCGCCACGACCATCGATGGCACGCTCGCCGCCGGCAACAGCCCCGGCACGCTGACCTTCCAGGACGATCTGACGCTCGGCTCCGGCTCCACCTCCCTGTTCGAACTGAATGCACCGGGCGTGACCGGCGGAGCGAGCAACGATCTCGTGCGGGTCGACGGTACCCTCACCCTTGGCGGCACGCTGGACGCCGATGTCAGCTCGGCGGGCTACTACGCCCTCTTCACCTATGGCAGCCTCGCTTCCGGGAGCAGCTTCGACGCCACCCATGTCACCGGCACCGGCGGCGTCGAGATGCAGAACAGCGTCGTCGGCTATGGCAGCGGGACTGACAGTGCTGTGACGCTGCTGGCGGCCGGCACGGGCCAGACCGTACAGTTCTGGGACGGCTCGCAACTCACCGGCAATGGCACCGTCGAGGGCGGCACGGGCACCTGGAACGCCGCCACCACCAACTGGACCGGCGCTCCCGGCGATGCCGGCCTCAACGCGCCGTGGATGGGCTCGGTGGGCGTTTTCATGGGCACTGCCGGCACCGTGACGGTGGACGGCACGCAGGCGTTCGACACCCTCCAGTTCAAGACCGACGGCTATGGGCTGACCGGCGGCACGCTCGCCATCGCGCCCGCTTTCGGCAGCTTCGGTACGGTCGCGACGGATGCCGGCGTCACCACCACCATCGGTTCCGTGATCGCCGACGGCACCGGCGCGAACGGCCTCAGGAAGGTCGGCGGCGGCACGCTGGTGCTCTCCGGCGTTAACACCTACTCGGGCGGCACAGAAGTTTCCGGCGGCACTCTCTCCGTTTCTGCCGACGCCAATCTCGGCCAGGCTTCGGACGGCATCCTGCTCGCCGGCGGCACGCTTGGGACCACGGCCAGCTTCGACACGGCGCGCAGCGTCAGCGTGGATGGTGCGGGCGGCTTTGACGTGGCGGACGGCACGCAACTCGCCCTCGCGGGGGCGATCACCGGCACCGGCACCCTCAACAAGCTCGGCGCCGGCACGCTCGCCCTCTTCGGCCCCTCCGACTTCGACTGGACGCTAGAGGCCGGACGCCTCGCGGCCGACATCTCCCGCTTCGCCGGGGATGTCGACATCTCGGGCGGCGC
Source organism: Kaistia algarum (assembly GCF_026343945.1). Lineage (NCBI taxonomy): Bacteria > Pseudomonadati > Pseudomonadota > Alphaproteobacteria > Hyphomicrobiales > Kaistiaceae > Kaistia > Kaistia algarum. Next base: position 314,013 of record NZ_JAPKNJ010000002.1, on the reverse strand, counting down.
TACCTTCGAACTGACCGCCACGGCCACCAGCGGTTTTGACGGCACGCTGTCCGGTACCGGCATGTTCGAGAAACAGGGGGTTGGCACCCTTGTCTATGGGGGAAGCAGCGGCGGGTTTGCCGGGACCACCAGCGTTGCCGCCGGGTGGCTCGCCGTAACCGGCACTCTGGGCGGCACTGTGGAGGTGCTCTCCGGCGCGACGCTGAGCGGCACCGGCACCATCGGCGCGCTGAATGCCGGCGCCGGCAGCACGGTTGCGCCGGGCAATTCAACCGGCGCCCTAACCGTAGCGGGGGACGCCACTTTCGGCGCCGGCTCCACCTATCAGGTGGAACTCGGCGGCGGACAATCGGACCGGCTCACGGTCGGCGGAACGGCCACCATTGTCGACGGCACGACCCTTAACGTGGAGGCCCAGCAGCCCTTCAGCCTCGGCGATCACTACACGCTGCTGGCCTCCAACGGGCTCTCCGGCAGCTTCAGCACCGTCGCCGGCGACGTCGGCGCGATAAGCGCCTTCTACGCTCCCGTGGTCGTCTATGACTATGCCGGCGGCAACGTATTCCTGGACGTGGCTCAGACCCGCTCCTTCGCCTCAGCCGCGGCGACGCCCAACCAAGCGAACACCGCGAGCGCGCTGAACAGCCTCACCCTCGGCGATCCGCTCTTCGACGCCATTGCCTGGCTGCAGAGCGATGCCGAAGCGCGCAGCGCATTCGACCAGCTCTCCGGCGACGTGCACGCGTCGGCGCAGAGCGTCTTCATGGAGCAGAGCGCGCTGATCCGCGGTGCAGTGAATGATCGCCTGCGGGCGGCGCAGGGCGGGGTCGGTGCCCCGGCGGGAAGCGTCGTCAGCGTCGTCGAGACGGCGGGTGGTGCGCTCGCTTATGCGGAAGACACCCCGAAGTCGCCCTTGGCGGCCAATATGGGCCTGTCGCTCAACGCGGTGCCCGCGCCGGTCGAAAAGTTGGCGCTGTGGACGACGGGGTTCGGCAACTGGGGCTCCTTCGACGGCAGTGCGAACGCAGCCGGCCTCAGCGATTCCACGGGCGGCTTCCTGATCGGTGCCGATACGCTGGTCGGCGACGCCTGGCGGGTCGGCCTCGCCGGCGGCTACAGCCACACCGCCTTCCAGGCGAGCGGCAGTACCGCCTCCGGCAACAGCGACAACTGGCACGCCGCCCTCTATGCCGGTAGAAGCTGGGACGCGTTCGCCGTGCGCGGCGGCCTTGCCTATACGTGGCAGGACGTTTCCACCAGCCGCTCAGTCGCCTTCCCGGGTTTCGCGGATTATCTCACGGCAGACTACAATGCCGACGCATTCCAGGCATTCGGCGAGATCGGCAACCGGATCGACACGGCCTTTGCCAGCTTTGAGCCCTTCGCCAACCTCGCCTATGTCAGCCTCGATACGTCGGACTTTGCCGAGACCGGCGGTGTGGCGGCGCTGCATTCGGATGGGGCCAACATGAACACCACCTTCGCGACGCTTGGCCTGCGGATGGCGAAAGAACTGACGCTCGGCGTCCATGCGACGACGCTGCGCGGAACCGTCGGCTGGCGCCAGTCCTTCGGGGCCATCACCCCGGCGATGAGCCAGGCATTCCCGACCTCCGGCGCTTTCATCATTACCGGCACGCCGATCGCCGAAACGGCGGCGGTGCTGGAAGCGGGGCTGGACATGCGCCTCGGCGCCGAATCGACGCTCGGCATCGCCTATACTGGCCAGTTCGGCGACGCCGTCGAGCAGAACGGCTTCAACGCCAGCCTCAAGGTCGGCTTCTGAGGCGACGCGCAGACCCGCAACGCGCGGATCCTCACCCTTGGCGCAGCAGTGGCCCAATTCCCAAGCTGCGAGTGGTGGACGACATGCGCCAAGCGGCGTCTGAGTGACGCTGGAATATGGTGATGTTCATGCGCAATGGAGTCAATCCGCCACGAATTGAACCGCGCCGACGGCTATGCAAGCCTCGGTCGCATGTGCAACCCGTACAGCATGACGCTTGCCATATTCGGTGTCGTGCTGCTTGTTGTCAGCCCCAGACTTTCGTCCCCAGACTTTAGGATACGCACGGAGCGGCCGGCCAGAAACCGCTGGTGTTTCAATGTATTGCCCGGCCGCCTGCGGATCATCCGTCCATGTCGGGCTGTTGTTCAGTGGCCTGAACCGCTCCGCGTTTCCCGGAGCCGTCCAATGCCTTGTTTGGCGTACTCCCGATGCGATGACCTCCGCCTGATCCTTCGTTGTCTGTAGGCGCGACCACAGAAGGCGAATTCGAACAGGTTGGCGGTTGGCAGCTTCGCAGCGACCTGATGATGGCGCTCGATCCCGCAAGCGAAGTCTCCGGGTGCGGGTCGAGATAAAGGCCGAGGGTGAAGGGATGATCGTCGTCCTTCCCGCCTCTCATCGCCTCGGCCTCATCCGAAACCAAGTCCGGACGGTGCCCAGCTACAATCTCGAGAGCCGCCGCCTGGCACATTATGTCGGCCGTCATCGGTCGATGTTTGGCTCTGGCGTGGGTGTCAGCAATCAGACCATACCGGAACAGCCCCGGTCACCACCTCAGCCAAGACCCGCGCCGCGCCCAAGGACAGGAACCCCTTGGCCGATCAAGCGACGGTGCTTCATCCTGCGTGATCTTCCCCGCATCAGGGTTCGGCTGCGGGTGTCAAGGCGCTCTTCTAGCGGGTCGATCCCATGGCATGGCTCCCAAGCGCACCAAGGCACCCGGCAATCTTCCAAATCGATTTGCAAATCAATTTGCAAATCGATTTCTGCCGCGCTAGCTTCCTGTCATGAGCACGATTTCAAAGGTTGCCGAGCGAGCGGGGGTGTCACGAACGACGGTGTCGCACGTGCTCAATCACGCGGATCGCGTATCGAAGCCGCTGCGCGACAAGGTCATGGCCGCCGTCGAGGAACTGGGCTATGCGCCGAACCCGCAGGCGCGGTCGCTGCGCACCGGACGCACGAACCTCATCGCCGTCCTGATCCCAGATATTCTCAACCCGTTCTACGTGAAGCTCGTCCATGTCATCCAGACCGAGCTCGAGAAGGCCGGGCTCGAGGCGATGATCTTCAATACCGACGTGCCGGGCGGGCGATCGATCGAGCATGGCCGGGAATATCTGCGCCAGATCAGCCCCAAGCGTTTCGACGGCATCCTGATCGGCGATTTCGCCGTGCACCGGATGCATGAGGATCTCGAACGCCTGACCATCCCCGCGGTGTTCATCGGCCAGCTCCCGAGCCAGGTCATCGACAGCGTCGGGATCGACGATGCCGGCGGCGCCTATCTCATGGGGAAATACCTCGCCGAGGCGGGTCATCGCCGCGTGTCGCATATCACCGGCCCATCCTTCTTCGAGCAGGCCGTGGTCCGCCGCAGAGCCTTCGACGAAGGCTTCGGCCAGCATGGCGGCATCGTCGACACAAGTCTGCACTATGAAGGCAGCTATCTCACGCCCTCGGGCTATGAGGGCGTCGAGTGGCTGCTGCGCGAGCATGGCGGCAATCTTCCCGACGCCATTTTCTTCTCCAGTTCGCTGATGGCCCAGGGCGGGCTCGCGGCCCTTTACGACCACGGGCTGAGGATTCCCGACGATATCGCCGTCGCTTCCTTCGGCGGGTGGGAGCACTTCGAGTATTTCCGCCCGCGCGTGACCCGCGTCGGCAACGACCCGGCGCTGCTCGCCACACGCTCGGTCACGATGCTGCTCGACCGGGTCGAGGGACGCGTCGACGGTTCGCCGCGCAACGAGATCCTGCCCTGCATCCTCCGGCAATTCGATACCGCCTGATGCAGGCGGAATGAGACGGGCGAAACGGCCCGACGCCAAGAAACTGCAAAAAAGCCAACAAAACTCCAGAGGAAAACCATGACTGACAGCCATTTCCGTCCACAAGGCTGGTCCCGGCGTTCGATCCTGAAGGTCGGTGCCGGCCTGGGCGCAGCCGGCCTCACCGGCCTCTCGCTGGGTTCGAGCGCGTTCGCCGCAGACGCCGGCCTGAATTTCATGCAGTTCATCGGGCCGAATGGCCCGTCCAAGACGCAGTCCGACTGGATCCAGAAACTGGTCGACGCGTGGAACGGCGCCAATGACGCCAAGATCACGCTCGATTACGTGCCGGACAGCGAATATATCGGCGGCACGAAGCTGGCGACGTCGTTCGCATCCGGCCAGGGCCCGGATATCTTCCTGATCTCGCCGGGCGATTTCCTGCGTTATTACAATGGCGGCGTGCTGGCGGATCTCTCGCCCCACATCGACGCGGCCGCCCAGGCCGATTTCCCCGAGACCGTGATCGCCAACCGCAAGGTGGACGGCAAGATCTACGGCGTCCCGATGGAAGTCGAGCCGATGGCCTTCTACTATTCGGTCAAGGCGTTCGAGGATGCAGGCCTCAACGAGAACGACGTTCCGAAGACCTGGGACGAACTGCTGGAAGTCGGCAAGAAGCTGACGACGGCGGACCGCTACGGCCTCTTGTTCGAGACGCAGCCCGGCTATTACCAGAACTTCACCTGGTATCCCTTCCTGTGGCAGGGCGGCGGCGAGTTCCAGAAGGCCGACGGCAAGAGCGCGTTCGACAGCCCGGCGACCGTCGCGGCGCTGAAGCTGTGGCAGGATGCCGTGGCGTCCGGCTCGGCGCCGCGCCAGGCACTGGGCGGTGGCGGCAGCGACATCGCCGCCAACCTCGCCTCGGGCTATTGCGCCATCCAGAACATGGGCATCTGGGGCATCTCGGACCTCGCCAACAACGCGCCCGACTTCAAATACGGCGTCTTCAGGCTCCCCGTTCCGACGGGCGGAAAATATGTGACGGTCGGCGGCGGCTGGGCGTTCGTCGCCAACGCCAAGGGCAAGAATCCCGAAGCGGCCGGCAAGTTCATCGCCTGGGCGCTCGCCTCGATGTCGAAGGAATCGATCGACCGCGTCGTGGACTGGTGCACCGTCGCCAAATCGGACATGCCGCCGCGTAACTCGGCGCTCAAGGCGGGCGCCGCGGCCTTCGACAAGGGCGTGCTCGGCGTCTTCACCCGCGAGATCCATCCCGGCACGCGGGCCGAGCCGCGCCTGCCGCCGGAGGTCTACAAGATGATCTCCGACGCGATCCAGGGCACCATGCTGGGCGGCGCGGATGCGCAGCAGGCCGCGGCGACGGCCAGCCAGCAGATCGACGCCTTCCTGGCGAGCTACAAGGGCGCGCCGCTGCTGTGACGGCCCAGCTGAACGAAGATCGCAAGGCGGCCAAGCGCGCCGCCTTGCGAGCGCTTCCGACGGAGCGGCGCGAGGCCCTCGCCGGCATCCTGTTCGTCCTTCCGGACGCGCTGGGGCTGCTGGTCTTCATCGGCCTGCCCATGCTGCTGGCGATCGGCATGAGCGCTTTCGAGGTTGACGGCTTCGGCGGCTTCCGTTTCGTCGGGCTCGACAATTATGCGCGCATGGCGGCCGATCCGCTGTTCTGGTCGGCGCTGCGGGTCACGCTGACCTTCGCGCTGATGGCGGTGCCGCTGCTCTATGTCATCGGCCTGATGCTGGCGCTGCTCGTCCAGAAGACGTCGCGCTTCAACACCGCGATGCGCTTCCTGTTCTTCGCGCCGCAGGTCGTCAGCCTCGTCGTCGTGGCGCTCGTCTGGCAGCTCATGTCCGTCGAGAAGATCGGCGTGCTGCCGCGCCTCATCGCCAGCCTTGGCCTGGGATCCGTGTCCTTCCTCGGCAATCCGCATGTCGCGCTGTTCACCGTGGTGCTGGCCTTCGTCTGGTTCCTGATGGGGTTCTACATGCTGATCTTCATCGGCGGCCTGCAGGATATTCCCAAGGAATATTACGAGGCCGCCCGCATCGACGGCGCCAGCCGCGCCCAGAGCTTCTGGCACATCACGCTGCCCCTGCTGCGGCCGACCAGCTTCTTCGTGCTCGTCGTCTCGTCGGTTGCGGCCGTCTCGGGCCAGCAGGCCTTCGACCTCGTCTATGTGATGACGCGCGGCGGACCGGCGAACGCGACGCTGCTGCTGATCACCTACATCTATCAGCAGGCCTTCCAGTACGGCGCGTTCGGATACGCCTCCGCCATGGCGACGCTGCTCGTGCTGATGCTGATGGCGATCACGCTCGCCTTCTTCTGGGCGACGCGCGGCGGGAGGTTCCAATATGAATAAGGCACCCGCGCCGCCCGTCTATGACGGCCAGCAGCGCATCGTCCGCCTCATCCTGATGGTGATCACGGCCATCCTCGGCGTGATGGCGATCTATCCGCTGCTCTATATGCTCTCGATCTCGTTCAAGCCGCCGCCGGAGGTCTTCCGTTCCAACGTGGTCCCGGCGCAGCCGACGCTCGCGAACTTCTTCTATGTGCTGACCGAGGTGCCGTTCTGGCACTATCTCGCCAACACCTTCATCGTCTCGTCGGTCGTCACGGTGGTCGCGCTCTTCTTCCACACCATGGCGGGCTACGCGCTGGCGCGGCTGCGCTTTCCGGGACGCGAAGCGGTCTTCCTCGCGATGCTCTCCACCTTCCTGGTCTCGCTGCCGGTCATCATCGTGCCCCTCTTCGCGATGGTGCGGATGATGGGGATGGTGAACAGCTGGGCGGGGCTGATCATTCCCTCGATCTTCGACGCTTTCGGCATCTTCCTGCTGCGGCAATATTATCTGTCGCTGCCGCGGGAGCTGGAGGAGGCGGCGCTGATCGACGGTGCGGGCTATTGGCGGATCTACTGGAGCATCATCCTGCCGCTCAGCCGCCCGATCGTCTCGACGCTGGCGATCCTCTTCTTTCTCGCCAACTGGAACAGCTTCCTCTGGCCGCTCACCGTCGCGCCGCAGTCCGATCTCTGGGTCGTTCAGGTCGCGATCGCCAATTTCAAGAGCCAGTACTCAGCTGCCTGGAACTATACGATGGCGGCCTCCGTCATCGTCGCCATCCCCATGCTCGTCGTGTTCGTGATCTTCCAGCGACAGATCATGGATTCGATCAAGACGACGGGCCTCAAGTAAATCCGGCCCCCAACAACGGATCTTCACATGACCACCTCGTTCAACGGCCTCGGCGTCGGCCTGCACAATCTCTATCGCCTCTCCTCTGCCAAGACGCGCTCCATCTCCGCCGAGAACATGACGGGCGAGAAGGGCCAGGGCGGCATGGCGACCGAAGGCACGGGCGCCATCCATGCGCGCGGCCTGGCGCCCGATGGCGGCGTCCTCGGCTGGAAGGTCTCGCCCTCGATCCGCATCGAGCCCGGCGAGACGCGCGTGCTCGCCGACATTCGCGGCATGGGCGCGATCCAGCAGATCTGGATGACATCCGCGTATCTGCGCTGGCGCGAGCTAATCCTGCGCATCTGGTGGGACGATCAGGAGCAGCCCTCTGTCGAGTGTCCGCTGGGCGACTTCTTCTGCTCGGGCTGGAACCAGTATGCGCAGGTGTCCTCGCTCGCCGTCTGCGTCAATCCCGGCCGGGCCTTCAACTGCTATTGGGAAATGCCCTTCCGCAAGGCCGCGCGCATCGAGATCGAGAACCGCGATCCGGAGAATTTCGGCGTCATCTTCTACCAGATCAACTACACGCTGACCGACGTGCCGGAGGACGCCGCCTATTTCCACGCCCAGTTCCGCCGCACCAATCCGCTGCCGTTCAAGGAAGACTATACGATCGTCGACGGCGTCAGCGGCCGCGGCCACTATGTCGGCACCTATATGGCCTGGGGCGTGAACAATTCCGGCTGGTGGGGCGAGGGCGAGATCAAGTTCTTCATGGATGGCGACACCACCTTCCCGACGATCTGCGGCACCGGCACCGAGGACTATTTCTGCGGCGCCTATAATTTCGACGGCGGCGTCGTCGACGACACGATGGACAAACGGTACCGCGAATTCACCACGCCCTATTCGGGCCTGCCGCAGGTGCTGAGGCCGGACGGCGTCTATCGCAGCCAGCAGCGCTTCGGCATGTATCGCTGGCACCTGAACGACCCGATCCGCTTCGAGAGCGACCTGCGCGTCACCATCCAGGCGCTCGGCTGGCGAACCGAGAAGAAGGACCCGCGCTATCTGCCGCTGCAGGACGATATCGCCTCGGTCGCCTTCTGGTACCAGACGCTCCCAACCGCGCCCTTCCCCACCCTTCCCGATCGCGACCATCTGGAAATCGCTTGATCCGGGTGAGGAGAACGAAGTAGCGGCTGCCGCACGGCACGCACAGGAGAACGCCCGGTCGATCCGGGCGTTGTTCGTTTTTGGGCAGGAAGCTCTGGCCCTAAAGATAAAGAGGGGCCATCCGTTTTCCGCGCGGCGCTCGCCTTGGGATGCAACGCGCAGACAACTCCGCTCCAGTGCGAGAGGCATGCAGGCCGACGTGGGAAGGCCCGCCGGACGGCTCTGGAACCGCCACTTCTCTGGATTGTTGCCACGATCTCGTCGTAGACGGAGCGCATTCAGCCGTCGTGCCGTCATTTCGCCGGTGATGGAGTTCCATGCGCCAAGCCGACGTTCCGACGAACGAACCCATCCCATCGCCACTCGACGCAAACGTTCCGGCCGTCCAGTCCTTTCGTTTCTCTACCCTCGACGAGCGCCCCGAACACCAGTTCGATGCCTGGCATGCGGCAATGGTCCGGTCGATCCAGGTCGAACGGCCGGCGAGCGAACGGAACAACACCGGCTTCGCGGCAACGCTGGAGGCCTGGGACATTGGTGGAATCGCGCTCGGCTCGATGTCTTTGCCCGGCGAGGGCTTTGCCCGCCGTTGGAGCCACAATCCCCGGGCGGAACTCGACCATTGGTCGCTCGTCGTCCCCATCGCCGACGGCTCCGGAATGGCCTATCGACGGCGCCCCCTTTCCTTCGGATCGCTGGCACGGCCACTCGCGGGCACCGTTTCAGACACGAGGGTCGTCTCGCTGTTCGTGCCGCGCGATCTGTTCCGGGATAATCCAGGCGTCTTCGATCTCCTCGATCCGGACGTCGCCGATCAGGGGCTGAACGCCTTGCTCGCCGACTTCGTCGTCTCGCTCGGCAATCGTCTCGGCGCCCACGCCGATCAACTGAACCCGGCCCAAGTGCGCGATGCGCTCCGCGCCATGATCCTGTCCTGCCTTTCCACCACGCCAGGCAACATCGAAGACGCTCGCGATCTTCTGCGCGCCGGCCTGACCGAGCGCATCAAGCGCCACATCCGCGAGAACCTGACCTCACCGACGCTGGATGCCGGCGAGCTCTGCCAGCGTTTCGGCATTTCGCGGGCGACGCTCTATCGCCTGTTCGAGCCGCTCGGCGGAATCGCAACCTTCGTGCGCCGGGAAAAGCTGGAGGCCGCCCGCCTGGAACTTGGCCAGGCGGAAGGCGGCCCGACCATCGTCTCGCTGGCGACACGCTACGGCTTCAGCGATGCCTCGGCATTCACGAGAGCATTCCGCCAGACCTTCGGCCTCCCGCCGAGCGAGCTTCGCGAAGCCATGGAAATAGGGGCGACCCCCCTCCCCGCGTCGATCGATTTCGGCGAGTTCGATCGTTTCTTGAAAACCCTTCATCGCTGAGGGCCGACCGCCGAATTGCCGGGGCTCACAGGACGCTCTTCGGCCAGCGTGCACGTACGCTTGAACGTTCGCGCGACGTTGTGGCGCTGCACAAGACCACGCGATTCTGTAACCTGACCCATAGAATCCGGAATCGGCTCGGCACCGGACACGATTCCGTCCAACAGGAGAAGACGAATGGCGACGCATGAGGAAGCTGGCACCCTGGTCCATGACGAGGATCTCGAAGGTGTCCGCGCCTGGTTTACCGAGCTTGCGGCGCTGGTTCGCGCTGTCGATTTCGTGCCGGCCCGCCGGCTCGTCGTCGAGGACTTCATCGCTTTCGGCACCATCACGGATTTCATGGTTGGCCAGCAGGTCGCCGAGATGACGCAGTGGCGCAAGGTCTGGCCGTCCATCGACGGCTTCACCTTCCGTGACGACATCCGCGCACTCGTCTCTCCCGACCGCCTGTTCGCCGTCGGCCTCGCTGTGTTCGATTCCACCGGCTACCACGAGGACGGCTCGACTTTCGTCCGCGCCGGACGAGCGACGGTTTCCCTCATTCGCGGCAGTATCACGGAACGCTGGGTAGCCAATCACACTCACATGTCGCTCTACCGCGGCACACCGCCGATATCGTTCGGCAACAAGCCGTCGAAGAGCTGACGGGCATGGATTTCGCACTGCCTTACACTTCACAACGTTCCCCCGTCCATGGCGACAATGTCGTCGCGACGTCGCAGCCCCTCGCCGCCCAGGCCGGGCTCGCGATGCTGGCTCAAGGCGGCAACGCCATCGACGCCGCGATCGCCGCCGCCATGGCACTGACGGTCGTCGAGCCGACAGGTTGCGGCCTTGGCAGCGACGCCTTCGCGATCCTCTGGGATGGCAGCGAACTGCACGGGCTCAACGCCTCCGGACGCGCGCCCGCCGCCTGGACCGCCGAGCGCTTCGCCGGAGCGGAGCGCATGCCGGAGCGCGGCTGGGACAGCGTGACCGTCCCAGGCGCCGTTTCGGCCTGGATCGCGCTCTGGCGACGCTTCGGCAGCCTGGGCCTGGAGACGATCGCCGCACCGGCGATCCGCTATGCCCGTGACGGCTTTCCCGTCTCGCCGATCATCGCGATTCTCTGGGAAAAGGGCGGCGCAGCGCTTGGCCGGCAACCGGGTTTTGCCGAGGCGTTCCTGCCGAACGGACGGGCGCCACGCCCCGGCGAGCACTTCCGCAATCCTGCCCTCGCGCAGAGCCTTGAGGCGATCGTCGCCAGCGAAGGCGAGTCCTTCTATCGTGGCGTCCTGGCCGAGCGGCTCACCACACATGCCGCCGCGAATGGCGGTGCGTTGACGCTGGACGACCTCGCTACCCACCAAGCCGATTGGGTCGGCACGATCGCAATGCCCTTTGCCGGCGCGCATGTGCACGAGATCCCGCCGAACGGCCAGGGCATCGTCACCCTGATCACGCTCGGGCTTCTGGAACGGCTCGGCATTGGCGACCGGCCCGTCGATGATCCGGAGACGGTGCATCTCGTTCTTGAAGCGACCAAGCTGGCGCTGGCCGATGCCCACCAGCACGTGGCCGATGCCGACCATATGGAATTCGCATCGGAACAGCTCCTCGACCCGGCCTATCTCGATCAGCGCGCGCGTCTCATCGACAGGACGCGGGCCAGCCTTCCCGCCTATGGCGTCCCGGGACCCGGCGGCACCGTCTATCTGGCGACCGCCGACAGCCAGGGCCGCATGGTCTCGTTCATCCAGTCCAACTACATGGGTTTCGGCTCGGGCATCGTCGTGCCGGGCACCGGAATCAGCCTGCAGAACCGCGGAGCCGGCTTCTCCTTGACGGATGGCCATGCCAACCGCGTGGCGCCGGCAAAACGTCCCTTCCACACCATCATTCCAGGCTTTGCGCTCGACGCCGCCGGGGCGCCGCTGTCCGCCTTCGGCGTGATGGGCGGCCCGATGCAGGCACAGGGCCATACCCAAATGATGCTGCGCATGCTCGCCTATGGCCAGAATCCGCAGGCCGCGGCGGATGCGCCCCGTTGGCGCGTCGCAGGCGGCAGGACGGTCGCCGTCGAATCGAGCTACGATCCGGCTGTCGCTGAAGCTTTGCGCGCCAAGGGTCACGAGATTGTCTTCGAATCGCCGGACGCGGTCTTCGCCTTTGGCGGCGCGCAGATCGTGCAGCGGCTCGGCGACGCCTATGTTGCCGGCTCGGATCCGCGCAAGGACGGCCAGGCCGTCGCCTTCTGACGTCCGGGCGCCGGCCGATCGGATGGTTCAGACCAGACGGACGATCTCGTCTTGGATCGGCGTCGTCACGCTCGGCCCCGCTACCGGATCAAGGAAGACGTTGATCTCCAGGCGCACGCCGAATTCCGGCAGATAGATGGCCGGCTCGATCGAGAAGCCGGTGCGCGGCAGGATCAGCCTCGTGTCGTGGGTCTCGAGATTGTCGAGATTGACACCGAGCGCGTGAAGCCTTTTGCCCGGCCCCATCGAATGGCCCGTGCGGTGGTGGAAGTTCGCCCGGAAGCCAGCATTGGCGATAACGCCGCGCGCCACATCGTCGACCTCGAACCCGGCGAGCGTCTCGCCCCGCTGCCAGGCATTGCGGATCGCAGCCAGCGCCGCGTCGCGGGCCCCTCTCACAATGTCGAAAACGGATTGCAACCGCTCCGGAATGACCTCGCCGGCATAGGCGCCCCAGGCGATGTCGGAATAGACGTTGCGCTCGCCAGGATAGCGTGCCCAGAAATCGATCAGCAGCCAGTCGCCCTTGCCGATCGGCGACGAGGCGCCCGGGCGCGGCTCGTAGAATACCTGGCCCGAATGCTCATTGACCTGGACCACAGGATGGCCCTCGCTTTCGAGGTCGAGACGCTCGAACTCCGAGACGATGAATTGCTGCAGTTCATATTCGTCAATCGTCTCGCCGCGACGGATCCTTTGGCGGACCAGGTCGAAGGCCGCATCCTTGATGCCGGCGACGACGACACAGGCGCGCTTGTGGGATTCGATGGCAAAGTCGTCCCAGGCCGAGGCCGAGACCTGGAAGAGATCGGCCGAGGAGACGAGGTCATAGCCGGTTTCGCGCAGCCACTCCGCCGTCCCGGCATCGAGGAAGGAGGCCGTCGGCACGGCGCCGTCCGGCGAATACTCGACGGCGAGACGGTGCGCGGAGCCAAGCAGTTCGCGCACCAGAGCGCGCATCTCCTCCCAGCCGCGATAGACGCGCTTCTCGACCTTCACGTCGATGAAGAACATCTGGTCGACCGTATGCAGGACCAGAACCGGCTCGCCAGCCGGCCGGATGACGAGAAAGGCCCGCCGCGTCGGCGTCTTCGTCTCTCCGAGGACGCTCCAGAAAAAGAGGTTGCTGCCGCGATAATCATAGAGCAGCCAGGCGTCGATGCCCTGTTGGCGAAGATGGGCCTGCGCTGCCGAAAGATCGAACATCGAGGGCTCTCCGAGTAGGTCAGGTTCGCTTGTAGACGGCCGCGACGACCCGGATCGCGGCACCGATATCGACAGCGACGCCATGGGCCTTGAGGACGGCGCCTAATCCGGCAAGGCTCGCCGACACGCTGGCGAAGGCGGCCCGGCGGCCGGTATGGTCAATTCTCAGCAGACGGTCTTCGATGTCGCCGAAACCACGGCCGAGCGCCACGCCGAGGCCAGCCCCTTCCACAATCAGCGTCCCGGCATCGAGACCGGGAGGAACAGGCACTGAGGTGACGAGCGCAGACGCCGCATCGTCATCGACGATCCAAGGCTCGACGCCCATCGCCCGCAGCCCAGTCCGCGTTGCGCGCGCGGCGAGTTGATGCCGCGCGATACGCGCGTCGATGCCCTCCGCCTCGACTCGGCCTATCGCCGCTTCCAGCGCCCAGAATTCGAGCGGCGGCGGCGTGCCTGGCAGCGCGCCACGCCCCTTGTCCAGCCAGTTGGCCTTGATGTCCGCCAGCGACAGCAAGGAAGGCGACGGCGAAGGCGTCGCGGCAATATGGGACCAGCCGCGCGGGCTGATGGCGACGGCGGAGAGGCCAACGGGCCCGCCCAGTGCCTTTTGCGGGCCGATGGCCAGGAAATCGATGCCGAGGCCGTCGATATCGATCGCATGGGCTCCCACGGAGGCAACTGCGTCGATGATCAGCAGCGCACCATGCGCCCTCGCCTGCCGGGCCACAGCCTCCAGCGGATTGAGCGCGCCATTCGCCGCCTCGCCATGGACCATGACGAGGATGTCGAGCTTCGGCAGCACGCTGATCGCCGCCTCGACCGCCGGCGCCGTGATTGGCTGGCCGGGCTCGGCGACGATATCCAGGACCTCCACCCCGCCGCGCCGCAGCCAGGCGCCGAAATAGGCGCCATAGGGGCTGGTCACGATGTTGGCGGCCACGAGACCGGGACGCGCCACGCTGGTCGCAATGGCCTCCAGCGCCAGCAGCGCCTCGGCCTGCACGAACACAATATCGGAGCGGGTTCCGAGCAGCCGCGCGATCCGGTCGGCGAGCGGTGCATAGCGCTCGGGTGGAAAGTTCGGAATGTCGAGAAGCGCGTTGTAATCATGAGGAGACACGGCGCGATAACCTTGTTCGTTCAGGGAAGCGGCGCGGCCGTATGGCGGCTGGTCCAGCGGAAGATCAGCCCCGCGACACCGAGCATGGCGAGCGTGAAGACGAAGACGGCGGAGGCGGCCGCATAGACGGCGGGCGACGGTCCATATTGCAGGCTGCCATAGAGATAGACGGGCAGCGTATTGATCTGGGGCGTGGTGAGGAAGGCCGAGACGACGAGATTATCGAAGGAGAAGGTGTAGGCCATGATGCCGCCGGCGGCGATGGCGGGCGCGAGCTGCGGCAACACGATGAACCACAGCGTTTTCAGGCGCGTGCTGCCGAGATCGGCGGCCGCTTCTTCGACGCGGCGATCGAGCGTCAGCACGCGGGCCCGCACGATCAGCGCGACGACGGCAATCACCATCGGCGTGATGCCGGCGACCAGCGTCGCCGTCGAGAGCGGGATGCGCGTGACGCCATAGAAGAGCAGCAGCGAGATGCCAATCACCGATTCCGGCACGATGAGAAGAACATAGGTGAGTCCGGCCAGTCCCGCCCGGATTCGCGCGCTCGGATGGCGCACGATCGCATAGCCGAGCGCCGATCCGATCAGGATGGAGATCAGCGCTGACCAGAAGGCGACAACGAGACTGGCCTCGACCGAACGGCGCAGCGACAGGTCGTTCCACGCGGCCGGGAACCATTTCAGCGTCCAGCCGGTGATCGTCGCCGTCTGCTTGTTCACGACGCCGAGATTGAACGAATAGAGGATCGCCGCGAAGATCGGCGCGAACAGGAACAGGACGGCGGCGGCGTACCAGAGCAGCAGCGCGGCGTTGGTCGTCCGCTCGCCCCAGCGGCCCGGCGTGAAGCGGAGTGCGCTCATTGGCCGACCTCGGCGAAGCCCTTGGTGAGCCGCGCCAGCAGGACGACGATCACGCCGATGACCAGCAGCACGAGCACGGCCATCGCGGCGCCCAGCGGATAGTTCTGCGACTGCAGGAACTGCGACGAGATCGCCTGCCCCATCAGCACGCCCTTGGAACCGCCGAGCAGCTTGGGGATCACCATTTCGCCGAGCATGGGCACGGCGGTGAGCAGCACCGCTGTCGCGATGCCGGGACGGGAGAGCGGCAGCGTGACGAAGACGAATGTCTTGAACCTTGATGCACCGAGATCGCGGCTCGCCTCCAGCAGCGGCTTGGGGATGCGGTCCAGCACCACGAAGAGCGGCACGATTGCGATCGGCAGATAGGCGTAGACCATGCCGATGAAGACGGCGAGTTGCGTGTCCAGAACGTCCAACGGACCGGAATGAAGATAGAGCGCATTCAGCACGCTCTCCGCAAAGCCGCCGCGCGACATCAGCATGTGCAGCGCCATGATGCGGATCAGGAAGGACGAGAAATAGGGAACCAGGATCAGCACGACCGCGAGCGCTCGGCGGCGCTGCGTGTGCCGCGCCAGGAAATAGGCGACCGGATAGGCTGCCGCGAGGCAGAGCGCCGAGGCAGAGGCCGCGAAGATAATAGTCCGCAGCAGCGTCGTGCCGTTGAAGCCGGTGAGCGCCGTGCGATAGTTGTCGAAGGTGAAGGCGAGTTCGACCCCGCCGAACAGGTTGCGGCCGAACGAGAAAACGACGGTGAAGCCAAGCGGCGCCAGGAAAAACGCGACCAGCCACAGAGCGGGAACCGCCGCGACGATATGATCGGCGGCGCCGGTGGCGAAGCGAGGGCGGGTAAGGGTTGTCATGCGGTGCCCATGGCTTCCGCCTCGTGTCGTGTCACGGTCCATTCCAGGCAAAAGCCGGCCCCGACCTCCCTCGACGGAGGCCGGGGTCCGGCGATGGTATCGAAGATAGGCTTACGCGATCAGCCCGCCGCCGCCTGGATCTCGGTCTGGACCTGGAGATAGGTGCCGATCGTCGCGGGATCGACGACGAAGGAGGTCAGCTTCTTGAAGTCGAGACCCTTGCCGCCGAAAATCAGGTCGGCGTTCTTGGTATCGGCCGGCAGCTTGGCCTCGAGGCCGGCGAGCGCGGCTGGGAAGCCGATATACTGCGTTTCCGAAAGCTGGACCTCGGGCTGCAGCTGATAAGCCAGGAAGTCATAGGCCTGGTCGAGGTTCGGCGCGCTCTTCGGGATCGCGTAATTGTCGACCCAAAGCTCGCTGAACGGCCCCGGCACCACCCATTTCAGCTTCGGATTGAGCCCGATGATGGCGCGCGCCGTGCCCTGATTGGTCTGGGCCAGCACGATCGAGCCATTGGCGACCGAGTTCGGGTCGAGGCCGGAGAACGACTTGACGTGCTTGGCAAGCGCCTTGACCTTCTCGCCGGCGGCGCGGATCTCGTCCGAGGTCGCCGTGTTCCAGTCCTTGCCCTCGATCCAGAGCTGCGGGCCGATCGTCTCCCAGCCGGAATCCGACATGCGGATCTTGCCGGAGACTTCCGACTTCTCGAAGGCCTTGAAGAAATCCTCCCAAGTCTCGATCGTACCGACGATTTCCGGATCATAGACAACGCCGAGCAGGCCCCAATCCTTCGGGATCGAGTACTTGTTGCCCGGATCATAGTCGCGGTTGAGCAGGTCCTGATCGAGCGAGGCGAGGTTCAGCCGGCTGTGGTCGAGTTCCTGCAGCAGGCCCTTGGCAGCGAGTTGCTGGATCCAGCTCGACGAGGGAATGACGATGTCGAAGCCAGCGCCGGCCGGGCTGTTCAGCTTGGCGAACAGCGTCTCGTTCGAATCATAGGTCGAGATATTCGGCGTCACGCCCGTCTTCTTGGCGTAGGCGGCGAGATTGTCGGTCGAGAAATAATCCGGCCAGGAATAGACGTTGAGCGCGCCCGTCGCAGCCTCGGCACGGAACGCACCGGGGAACGCTGCCGACAGCGCGGCCGTTGCCGGCGCCGCGCCCAGCAGCGCGAGCAGGGTGCGCCGGCTGAGACCGGCGAATTGGGGATGGCGGGTCTTGATGGTTGTCGTCATGGTCGGTTCCGTTCTGGTCGGAGGATCGGACTTCAGCTGAATTTCTCGTCGCGATAGGCGCGTGCGGAGGACGCGTCGAACACGACGAAGACGGGAGTCCCCGGCGCAAGATCGTCGGGCGCGGCGTCCCCGTCCGGCGCGCTCGCATGGCGTTGCACGATGGATTCCAAAGCGAGGCCGCCAGCGGTGACGGCGCGAAGTCGCAGCGACGGGCCGATCGCGACAACGTCGACGATTTCCGCCGGAATGCGGTTGGCTGGCCGCGTCGACCCGCCGTCGCGCGGCTCGAACCGGGTCGCCTCCGGGCGGATCACGACGAGGCCGCGATCGCCCGGCGCAAGTTCCGGCGCCAGATACCCGACTTCCAGCGGGCCGAAATCACTTGTCAGCAACGCCGGATCGCCGGTTCGATCGACGCGGCCAGAAACCGTATTGGCCGACCCGACGAATAGCGAAACCCACGCATTGGCCGGCCGATCATAGATCTCCGCCGGCGCGCCGATCTGCTCGAAACGACCCTCGCGCATGACGGCGAGCCGGTCGGCCATGCCGAAGGCCTCGTCCTGGTCATGCGTCACATAGATGAAGGTCGCCTTGAGTTCGCTCTGCACGCGGCGGAGTTCGCGCTGCATCTCGTCACGAAGCTTACGGTCGAGCGCGCCGAGCGGCTCGTCGAGCAGCAGCACTTCCGGCTCGTTGGCAAGCGCGCGAGCGAGCGCGACGCGCTGCTGCATGCCGCCCGAAAGCTCGTGCGGATAGCGCTCGGCAAAATCAGTGAGCCGCACGAGATCGAGAAAATCCGCCGCCTTCGCCCGCCGCCCGCGCCGCGACAGCCCTCGCATTCGGGGGCCATAGGCGACGTTCTCGATCACGCTCATATGCGGAAAAAGCGCGTAGCTTTGGAACACGGTGTTGACGCGGCGGTGCTCGGCCGGCTCGAAGGTCACGTCCTCGCCGGCGATCCGAACCTCGCCTTCATCCAGCGGCTCGAAGCCGCCAATGATGCGCATGACGGTGGTCTTGCCGCTGCCGCTCGGGCCGACGATCGCCAGGAACTCGCCGGCCGCGACGTCGAGCGACAGGCCGGAGATGACCGCGCGTCCGTCATAGCTCTTGCTGACGCCGCGCAACGACACGGCGCTTTCGGCAGGGAGCGAGGAACGGGACATGCGGACGTTTTCCGGTCGATTGGCAGCGAAATCGCATCCCGGTCGCGTCGGGCGCCTGTCAGCGAGAAAGGGTACTTTCTAGTAAGGTGCCGATAATTCTCCCGCGAGCAATATGAATCCGAATTTCGTGACATTTCCGGCAAGGCGTTTCGAAGCGCCTCGCCGGAAGCGGGCGAGATCAGACGCGTTCGAGCGCCACCGCTATGCCCTGGCCGACGCCGATGCACATGGTCGAGAGCGAGCGGCGGCCGCCTGTCAGTGCGAGCTCCAGCGCCGCCGTGCCGGTGATGCGCGCGCCGGACATGCCGAGCGGATGGCCGAGCGCGATGGCGCCGCCATTGCGGTTCACCCGCCCGTCATCATCGGCGATGCCGAGTTCGCGCAATGTGGCCAGTCCCTGCGAGGCGAAGGCTTCGTTCAGCTCGATCACGTCGAAATCGACGGGCGTGAGGCCCAGCCGCGCCATCAGCTTCTTTGAAGCCGGCGCCGGGCCGATGCCCATGATGCGCGGCGGCACTCCGGCCGCGGCGCCGCCGAGCACGCGCGCGATCGGTGTCAGGCCATGCTTTTTCGCCGCAGCCTCGGTGGCAAGGATCAGCGCCGCCGCGCCGTCATTGACGCCCGAGGCATTGCCGGCCGTCACGCTACCGCCCTTGCGGAACGGTGTGCCGAGCTTCGCCAGCGCCTCGATGGTTGTCGCGCGTGGATGCTCGTCCCTGTCGACGACGATCGGATCGCCCTTGCGCTGCGGGATCGTCACCGGCGTGATCTCGCGCGCCAGTCGGCCATTCTCCTGCGCCGCAGCAGCCTTGGCCTGGCTGCGGACCGCGAAAGCGTCCTGGTCGACGCGCGAGACGGCGAAATCCTCGGCGACGTTCTCGCCTGTCTCCGGCATGGAATCGACGCCGTACTGGGCCTTCATCAACGGGTTGACGAAGCGCCAGCCGATGGTCGTGTCGTGGATCTCGGCATGGCGCGAAAACGCCGTCTCGGCCTTGGGCATGACGAAGGGCGCGCGCGACATGCTCTCGACGCCGCCTGCGATCATCAGCTCCGCCTCGCCTGCCTTGATGGCGCGGGCCGCGGTGATGATCGCGTCCATGCCGGAACCGCAGAGGCGGTTGATCGTCGTGCCCGAGACGCCGACCGGCAGCCCGGCCAGCAGCAAGGACATGCGCGCAACGTTGCGGTTGTCCTCGCCGGCCTGGTTGGCGCAGCCGAAGATCACGTCGTCGACGGCTTCCCAATCGACGCCGGCATTGCGCGCGAGAAGCGCCTTGAGCGGGATCGCGCCGAGATCGTCGGCGCGGACCGATGCGAGTGCCCCGCCGAAGCGGCCGATCGGCGTGCGGATATAGTCGCAGATGAAAACGTCGGTCATCTCAGAGCTCCGGAACGATCAGATCGGCGACTGGGCCGGCGACCAGCAGTTCGGCGCCGGTGACTGCCTGCAAATCATCGAGCGACAAGGCCGGCAGCTTTTCCTTCAAGACGAAGCGACCGCCCTCGATGTCGATCACGGCCAACGAGGTATAGACGCGCGTCACGCAGCCGACGCCGGTCAGCGGCAGCGTGCAGCGCTTCAGGAGCTTGGGCTTGCCGTCCTTGGTCACATGATCGGTGATCACCGCGACGCGCTTGGCGCCGTGGACGAGGTCCATCGCGCCGCCGACGGCCGGAATGCCCTTCGGCCCGGTCGACCAATTGGCGAGGTCACCATTCTCCGCCACCTCATAGGCGCCGAGGATCGCCACATCGAGATGGCCGCCGCGCACCATGGCGAAGCTGTCGGCATGGTGGAAGAACGAGGCGCCGGGCTTAAGCGTCACGGCGCGCTTGCCCGCATTGATGAGGTCCCAGTCTTCCTGACCGGCGGGCGGCGCCTCGCCGAAGTTCAGGATGCCGTTCTCGGTGTGGAAGATCGCCTCGCGGCCCGGCGGCTGGTACTGCGCCACCTTCTCCGGGAAGCCGATGCCCAGATTGACATAGGCACCATCATGAATGTCCTGCGCGGCGCGCCAGGCGATCTGGTTGTTGGTCAGCTTGGCGCTCATGTCATGCCACTCCCGGATAGACGGCGTTGGCGCGGTTCAGGTCTTCTTCCTGCTGCGGCTGCGCCACCTCGACGACGGCCTGGACGAAGATGCCAGGCGTGATGACGATCTCGGGGTCGATCCCGCCCGCCGGCACGATCCGGCTCGCCTGCACCACGGTGCGTGCCGCCGCCATGCACATCAGCGGGTTGAAGTTCCGCGCCGCCGCCCGGTAGGTCAGATTGCCATGCGTGTCGGCGGTCTCGGCCTTGACCAAGGCCACATCGGCCTTCAGCCAGCGCTCGCGGACATAGGCGCGGCCATCGAACTCCTCGACCGGCTTGCCCAGGGCGAGATCGGTGCCATAGGAGGTCGGGGTGTAGAAAGCCGGGATGCCGGCGCCGCCCGCGCGGATGCGCTCGGCAAGCGTGCCCTGCGGCACCAACTCCAGCTCGATCTGGCCGGCAAGATAGAGATCAGTGAACACGACCGGATCGGCGGATCGCGGGAAGGAGCAGATGAGCTTCTTCACCATGCCTGCCTCGATCAAGGCAGCGAGGCCGACATGGCCGTTGCCGGCATTGTTGTTGATGACCGTCAGGTCCTTGGGATGGCCCGTCGCGCGGAAGCGGTCGATCAGCGCGTGGATCAGCTCGATCGGCGAACCGGCGCCGCCGAAGCCGCCGATCATCACGGTCATGCCATCCGCGATCCCCTCCACCGCGGTGGCCAGATCTCCGACTGTCTTGTCCATTCGCTCTCCCTCGCGCCCATGGCGCCAGACGCCCGGCATGGCCAAGAGCGATAGGCCGAGGCCGCGCTTCCGTCCATCCATTTTGTGCGATATGCTGCATTTGTTCGTATATCGCTCAAACTTCAAGGCAAGCACGGATATGGCCGTTCCCGAACGCGACCTGATGGGCGGTCTCGCCAAGGGCCTTGCCGTCATCGAGACCTTCCGCCCGGATCATCCTCGCCAGTCGATCGCCGAAGTGGCGGCGGCAGCGGGTCTCGACCGGGCGACGGCGCGGCGCTGTCTGCTGACGCTCGCCCATCTCGGCTATGCCGATTATGACGGCAAGTTCTTCACGCTGACGCCGCGCGTCCTACGGCTGGGTACCGCCTGCCTCGCCACCATGCCGCTGCCGCAGCTCGTCCAGCCGCTGCTGGACCAGTTGTCGGATGCCATCGGCGAGAGTTCCTCGGTATCGGTGCTGGACGGCGCCGAGATCGTCTATGTCGCCCGTGCGGCGCAACGGAAGCTGATGTCGATCGCGCTGATGCCCGGCTCGCGCCTGCCGGCTTATTGCACCTCGATGGGCCGCGTGCTGCTCGCCGCCCTCCCCGAGGCAGAAGCGCGCCAGCGGCTGGGCACGGCGCCCCTGCCCCGCCGGACAGAGCATACGCTGACGGAGCCGGAGGCGGTGCTGGCGGAGCTGGGCCGTGTCCGCGCGAACGGCTACGCCGCCATCGACCAGGAGGTGGAGATCGGGCTTCGCTCCATTGCCGTCCCGCTGGTGACGGCGCATCGTGTCACCGTCGCCGCCGTCAATCTCGGCCTGCCTGCTCGCGGCGAACCGATCGAGGCGCTGGTCGAGCGCTACCTGCCGGCGCTTCGGGATGTGAGTGCGAGGATGCGGGAGATCTTGCGGTGAAGGCCTGCTAACCGCCCCTCCGCGTTGTGCTTGCGGCCGGCAGGTTCACGTCTATCATCCGCGGCGGAGAGCGGCCGAATGCGGCGCTTGATCGGCCTGGGGAGGCAGACTTGAACGACATTCGATTGAACCGCCGCCAATTCCTTGTCCTCGGCGCCGGCGCTGCCGCGATGGCAACGATGCCGGCCGAGGCGGCGACGCCGCTGCTGATCCAGATCGCGACGGGCGGCAAGGGCGGCGTCTTCTATCCCTATGGCGAGGGGCTGGCGGCGATCCTGTCGAAATCGGGATCAGGACTTAAGGCGACGGTCGAAGTCACCGGCGGCTCGGTCGACAATGCCAAATGGCTGCAGGCTGAAAAGGCCCAGCTGGGCTTCACGACGATCGATGCCGCCTTCGATGCGATCCATGGCACCGGCGCCTTCGCCAAGGACGGCAAGCAGGACATCCGCGTCCTCGCGCTCCTCTATGATTCCTACCTGCATGTCGTCGCGAGCGAGGCTTCCGGCGTCACCGGCATCGCCGGATTGAAGGGCAAGCGCGTCTCGATCGGCTCGGCCGGCTCCTCGACGGAATCGATCGCCGACCGCGTGCTCGAAGCGGCGGGGCTGGATCCCAAGGCGGATTTGCAGCGGTCCAATCTCGGGGTCGCCGAATCCGCCGCCGCCCTCAAGGATGGCAAGATCGACGCCTTCTTCTGGATCGGCGGGGTGCCGACGGCGGCGGTCGCCGAACTCGCGAAGGGCGGCCATCCGCCGATCGTTTTTCTGCCGACGGGCAACGAACAGAGCGCGATCGACAAGAAATATCCCGGCCTCTATGTGCCGCTGGTGCTACCCAAGACGGCCTATGCCGGCATGACGGCCGATACGCCGTGTGTCGGTATCGCCAATGCCCTCATCGTCTCGGCGAAGGCTGAGGATAGCTTGGTCGAGGCGTTGCTGACCGGCATCTTCGACAATCTGGATGCGATCCACAAAATCCACCCCGAGGCCGCCCGGCTGACACTTGCGACGGCCGCCACGTCGAGTGCGGTTCCGTTTCATCCGGCGGCGCTAGCCTTCTACAAGGCCCGGGGCGTGCTGAAATAGAGCCCGGGCATCAGCGACTCGGGCTCAACCCCTGCCCTCCGCGAGCACGCGCTCCGCCGCCCGCTCGCCGATCATCACTGCGGGCGCGTGCGTGTTGCCGGAGACGATCGTCGGCATGACCGAGCAATCGGCGATGCGGAGACCGTCCAGCCCATGCACCTTCAACTCGGGATCGACCACCGCATCCGCGTCGCTGCCCATGCGCGCCGTTCCCACCGGATGGAAGATCGTCGTGCCGATCTCGCCAGCGAGCCGCGCCAGCGCCTCGTCGTCGTCGGGACCGGGTCCCGGCTTCAGCTCGATCGGGCGATAGCGCGCCAAGGGCGGCTGCGTCATCAGCCGGCGCGCATGGCGCAGGCTGTCGGCCGCGACGATGCGGTCGGGCTCGGCCGATAGGTAGTTTGGCTGGATCGCCGGAGCCGCCAGCGGATCGGCACTCACCGCATGCGTGGCGCCCCGGCTCGCTGGGCGCAGATTGCAGACCGAGACGGTCAGCGCCGCTGTCTTGTGCAGCGGCTGGCCGAAGGCATCCAGCGACAGCGGCTGGACGTGATATTCGATATTGGCGCGGTCATGCGCCGGGCTCGAGCGGCTGAATATCCCGAGCTGGCTCGGCGCCATCGCCATCGGCCCGCTCTGTGTCATAGCATATTGCAATGCGATGCCAGCCTTGCCCCAGGGCGTTGCGGCGCGATCATTCAGCGTGCGGGCGCCGATGACGGCGAAGATGGTGCGCAGTTGCAGATGATCCTGCAGATTCTCGCCGACGCCTTGCAGCGCATGGACGATCGGGACGCCGATCCGTTCCAGCACGTCCGGCCGGCCGATGCCGGAGAGTTCGAGGATCTGCGGCGAACCGATGGCGCCGGCGGCGAGGACGACTTCCTGACGGGCCTGCGCCTCGAACAGGCTGCCGTCGCGCGAGAACACGATGCCGGTGACGCGCCTGCCATCGAGGCGGAGGCGCTGCACATGGCACTGCGTCAGGATTGCCAGATTGCGCCGCTTGCGGGCTGGATCGAGGAACGCCTTACGCGCGTTCCAGCGTATGCCGCGCTTCTGGTTGACCGGGAAATAGCCGACGCCCTCATTGTCGCCGGCATTGAAATCATGCGACCGGGGAATGCCCATCGCTTCGGCGGCGCGCGCCACCTCGTCGAGGATCGCCCAATGGAGGCGCTGCGGCTCAACCCGCAATTCGCCCGTGGTGCCATGGGCTTCGTCGGCGGCGCCGAAATGATGCTCGGAGCGGCGGAACAGCGGCAGCACGTCGGACCAGCCCCAGCCGGGATTGCCCGCGTCGCGCCAGCCATCATAGTCCTGAGACTGGCCGCGCATATAGATCATGCCGTTGATCGAGGAACAGCCGCCCAGCACCTTGCCGCGCGGATAGAGCAGGCTGCGGCCGTTCAGCCCCGGAACCGGCTCGGTCTTGAAGCCCCAGTCGAGACGCGGATTGCCGATGGCAAACAGATAGCCGACGGGAATATGCACCCAAGGGTGATTGTCGCTCTTCCCCGCCTCGATCAGCAGCACGCGCCGCGACGGATCGGCGGAAAGGCGGTTGGCCAGCACGCAGCCGGCCGAGCCCGCGCCGACGATCACGACGTCGAAGGTGCCAAAATCGGCGGGTGAAACGCCGCGATCCTTCATCGAATGATTGAACACGCCCCTACATGAACCGCGACGAATCGACCAGATCGATCGCGTCGTCGAGTTCTTTGTGCAGACGGTGCCAGCGGCGATCGAGATAGACCAGCGAGTGGGCCTCCGGTGGATCCTCCATCGGATGCGCCTCGCCTTCCAGAAGCTCCGCCGCGACCAGCGTCGCGCCCTCGATCGGCAGGACGCCGAGCTTCTTGGCGCGGAACCAGGTCGCGACGCCGGTATAGCGTGGCTCGCCGGTCGGGAGCCGTTCCCAGGCGATGTCCTTACCGAAACGGTCGGCGCCGCTCGACGCACAAAGCTGCGCCAGGTCGATATCGGTGTAGCGCAGTAGGTGAATCACCATGGTTTCCGCCCTCAGCAAAGGCTCGGACGAGGCCGACTTCGTCGACAGAGAAAAAGCGACGATCGGTGGCGCGGCACTGACCGAGATCAGCGATGACACCGTCATCGCTACCGGCCTCTCCCCCGGATCGGCTGTGATCACGGCGACGCCGGCCGGATGGCGGCGGAAGGCCTCGCGGAAAGCGGCGGTCATCGGATGCGGCTGGCTCATCGACGGATCTCTTCGGCTGCATGAGATAGGGGGCCGGACGGTTCTCGCCGCCCGGCCCTTGCACGACTACTTCTTCTCGATCAGGTCGTAGAACTGCCAGACCCGATTGTTCCAGACGCCGCCGATGTCACGGCCCGCCGAAGTGACGATCGACGGGGCGATGGTGAAGTGGTTCGCCGCCACCATCATCTCGCGGAATGTGCGCTGGATCACGCCGGCGCGCAGCGACGCGCCGCCGCCCGCGCGATAGGCGAAGTTGCAGATATCCACGCCGGTCTCGTGGATCTCGGACTTGGCCAGATGCACGAGGCTGATCTGCCGTGTCGAGACGCTGTTCCCGGCCTCGACGGTGGCCTCGATATCGCGCCAGGTCTCGAAGACGAAGGCGCGGGCGGCACGATAGCGCGCTTCGGCGCGACCATAATCATACCAGAACTTCTCGCTTTCGCCGATCAGGCCGGCGCGGCCGGACTTGGAGCGCGCGAACTTGGCGATCTCGTCCAGCATGCGCCGACCCGTGCCGAGCGCCCAGCCGGTGTGGCCGATGGCGGCAAGGCCCACCACGCCGAGGCTGAAGAGTTCCTTCAGCCGCTGCGGCGGCGCGGTCAGGATCGGGAACACGAAATCTTCTGGGATGAACACATCTTCCGCCGAATAGTCGATGCTGCCGGTGCCGCCGAGGCCGAGCACATCCCAGTTGCCGAGCTGCGTGTGCTCGGGGATCGGCGCGTGCGCGCACATGATGATGACGTTGCCCTTGTCATCCTTGGCGGGCTTGCCCGAGCCATCATCGACGAAGGCGGCGCTGTGCGAATAGGTGGCGTGACTGAAGCCGCTGCCATAGCTCCATTTGCCGTTGAGCCGGTAGCCGCCCTCGACCTTCTTGAGCATGCCGAGCGGGGCGCCCTGTCCCGAGAAGCGGTTATCCGTGCCGGGCCCGAACAGCTTTTCGACGGCGCTATCGGGCAGGAAGGCCGCCGACATGGCGCCGATGCAGGCATGCACCATCGAGACCCAGCCGGCAGAGCCGGAATGCCAGGTGATCGCCTCCAGCAGTTCAAGCACCTGGGTCGGCGGCAGCTGCGCGCCGCCCAGCGCTTCGGTCGCGAGCACATGCGACATGCGCAGGGCCTTCAGCGCCTCGAAGCTCGCTTCCGTCAGCTCACCGTTCTCCTCGTCGGCGGCGGCGTTCGCCTCCAGGATCGGGCCAATCTCCGCGATTTGCTTCAGAAGATCGCGATGGTCGACAGTCGTGCCCCAATAGCCGTGCTTGATGGGCTTGTTCATGATCTCTCCTCCTCTTTAAAAACGGTTCAGCCGACGAGAAAATCGCCGATCTTCGCCAGAGTCTCGGGCTTCTCCTGCATCACGAAATGGCCGGCGTCCTCGACCAGCAGCAGTTGCGCATCGGGTAACGCCTCGATCCAGAGCGGCGCCTGGCTGGCGGGCAGCAGTTTGTCCTCGGTGCCCCAGACCACGAGCGCCGGATTGGTGATGCGCGCCAGGAAGCGGCGAAGGTTTGGATGGCCCATGCCGAACGGCGCCAGCAGACGGCCCAGCGTCTCGCCCTCGCGGGCCCGATCCGCCCCAAAGCCTTCGGCGAAGGCGGCGTCCGTGCCGTCCGGGAAATAGCGCAGCGCCACGGACACGTCATGGGCCAGATAGCCTGGCAAGTCCTGCGGGGCGACCGCGCCGAGATTGGTGGCTGGATGGGCCGGATCGTTCAACCCGGCCGGCGCCACCAGCACCACCTTGTCGAAGCGCTCGCGGCCTACGGCTGCAAGCTCGCTTGCCATCCAGCCGCCCATGGAGAAGCCCATGAGATGCGGCTTCTCGTCGAGGTCGAGCGCGTCGAGCAGGTTCAGATAGTGCAGCACCATGTCGGACATGCCGACGATGTGCGGCGCGTCGCCGGAATAGCCCCAGCCAGGATGGCTGGCGGCCAGCACGCGGAAACGATCCGCAAGCCCTTCCGCGAAATCGAAGCCTTCCAGCGTCGAGGCACCATGCAGGAACAGCACCGGCTTACCCTTGCCGATCGCCTTCACCACGGTCTTCACGCCGCCGATATCATATTCGAGCGTTTCGAACGCTACCGTCATTCTCGTTCCTCCTCAGACAACTTCAGGCTGGATCAGCACCTTGCATTGCGTGGTACGGCGGCGAAGGCTCTCGAAGATCTGCGGCACGGGCGACAGATCGATCCGGTCCGTGATCAGCGCCTGCGGCGCGAACGGGCCGCCGCGCAGCGCGTCAAGGGCGACGCCGAATTCGTTGCGCTGGTGGAAGAACACCGAGAACAGCAGGTTCAGTTCCTTGGAGAGCGCGATGAACGGGTCCCATTCGTCGCCGCCGATGCAGAGCCCGACGCCTACCACCGTGCCCTGCAGGCGGACGGCATTCGCCGCCGCGCCGAGCAGGCCGCGCTTGCCGACGCACTCGAAGACGATATCCGGTGCGCCGCCGCAAAGATCGGCGAGGTTTTCGGCGAGCTTCTGGCCGGAAAGCGCGAAGCCGGTGGCGCCCAACGCCAGCGCACGCTCACGCTGATGCTCATGGATATCGGCAACGACCACCTTTGCGGCGCCCATGCGCCGCGCCCAGAAGGCGACAAGCAGGCCGATCGGCCCCGCGCCCAGGATGGCGACGCGGTCGCCAGGCTTCATGCCGGAGCGGACGACGCAGTGCAGGGCGACGGATAGCGGCTCGGCCAGCGCGCCATCCTCAAGCTCGACTTCATCCGGCAGGATATGGCACTGGCGGGCGGCGACGGTGGCATATTCGGCATAGCCGCCGCCGATCAGCGTCATCTCCGGACAGCGCGCCGGATCGCCGCGCCGACAGGCTTCGCAACGGCCGCAGCCGCGCATCGGCACGACGGCGACCCTGTCACCGATGCGCAGCCCCGTCACGTCGGAACCGAGCGCGACGATGTTGCCGGCGAATTCATGGCCGAGAACGAAGCCCGATCCGATGCCGAAGGGAGCCGGGTCATCGGTGATATGCAGATCGCTGCCGCAGATTCCGCAAGCGGCGATGCGGACGACGACCTCGTCCGGTGCCGGCGATGGGTCAGGGACCGTCCCAATGCGCAGCGGGACGCCGACCTGGTCGAAAATGGCTGCTTTCATAGGAACCCCCTGCTCAACCGTTCGGATTGACGAGCTTGCGCCGGATCGGGAACCACGGCGCGTCCCACCGCTTCGAGACGAGGCCCCAGATGCCGGTTCGGGCATAGAGCGCGACCAGTAGCGTCATCAGACCGAGCACGACGAAATAGGTGGCTCCATATTCGCCGAACCAGCGGTCGGCGACGAAGTAGATCAGCGAGCCGATCAGCACGCCCTCGATCGAACCGATGCCGCCGATCATCACGATGAAGATCGCGACATTCGCCCACATCGGATCGAAGGCGGATCCGGGAGTGATGCGGAGCTGCGCCATGAAGTAGATCGAGCCGGCGAGGCCGCAGCCGACCGCCGCCGCGACATAGATCAGGAAGCGAAGCTTCGCGACATTGACGCCCTGGCTGGCCGCGGCCACCGGATTGTCGCGCATGGCGATCAGCGCGAGGCCGAAGCGCGAGCGCAGCAGCCAATAGCTGCCGCCGAGCGTGACGAGCAGCATGAAGGCGCAGAGCAGCGACATGGCGATGTTGCGCTCGAAGGACGAGAAATCCTTCATCACCCGCAGCGACATGCCGGCGCCGGAATTGACGATCGGCAGGTTCGAGGCGGTCAGGCGGAAGACCTCGGCCACGACCCAGGTGCCGATCGAGAAATACGGCCCGTCGAGCCGGTGCAGCAGCAGATAGATCGGCACGGCGAGGATGGCCGGGACGACGAGCGACAGGAAGATCGCGACGAAGGGATTGATGCCATAGGTCTGCGCCAGCACGAACATCGCATAGCCCGCCGCGCCCATGAAGGCCTGCTGGCCGACGGAGACGAGGCCGGCATAACCGGCAAGCAGGTTCCACATCTGCGCGACGGCGATGTAGCAGCAGAGCTCCAGTATGGAGCGGATCGTGCCGGTCGACGCCCACCAGGGCATGGCGGCAAGGCCGATCAGGCCGAGGATCGCCAGCGTCATCGCGATGCGTCCCGATGGTGTCTGGCGCTGAACGACGACTTCGGGCGCCTCGGTGGCGGCAAAGGGGATAGCGGTCATGGTCATGCCCTTCCGAACAAGCCCTGCGGGCGGGTGGCCAGCACGATCAGGAAGACGATATGGCCGGCGAGGACGCCGAAGCCGGGATCGATGCGGAAGCCGATGCCCTGCGAGATGCCAAGCACCATCGAGCCGATGAAGGCGCCCCAGACCGATCCCATGCCGCCGATGATCACCGCCTCGAAGGCATAGATCAGCTGGGCCGGACCGTCGGCAGGGGCAACAGTAGAGCGCAGCGCCTGGAACACCGCCGCGAAGCCGAGGATGCCGACCGCCGCTGCCGTCGCCAGCGCATAGACGGCGCGGGGATTGATGCCGGTCATCGCCGCCGCCTCGACATCGGCGGACGCGGCGCGGAGCGCCCGGCCGAAGCGGGTGCGCTTCAGCATCAGGTCGAGGCCCCAGGTAAGACCGGTCGCGACCGCGAGCACGATGACCGGCAGGAGCCCGATATAGATCCCGCCGATTTCGATCGACTGGCTTTCGAGCCCGCCGCCCGGCAGCGAGCGGCTATTGGCCGACCAGATCTGCAGCATGAGGTTCTGCAGGGCGACCGAAAGGCCGAAGGTCGCGATCAGCGAGGGGAGCGGATCGCTGCCGACGACCTTGTTGAGCACCAGCTTCTGCAGGAGCCACCCCATCAGCACGGCCAGGGGCACCAGGGCGATGAGCACCGGCAGCGGACCGAGCCCCCAGGCCGAGGCCATGGAAATGCCGATGAGCGACAGCAGGATCACCAGATCGCCGTGGCTGATGTTCACGATCCGCATGACGCCGAACATCAGCGCCATGCCCAGCGCATATTGGGCGTACATGCCGCCCAGCAGGATCCCCTGCACCAATGCGTCAAACCACTGCATGGCTGGCTCCGAAATAGGCTTCGCCGATCTGCTCGCGTGTGACTTCGGCCGACTTGCCGGTGAGGGTCACGCGCCCCTCCAGCATGCAATAGAGGCGGTCCGAAGCGGATTGGGCGAGACCGACATCCTGCTCGACGACGATCATCGCCGTGCCCGACGCGCGGATTTCCGGCAGCGCCGCATAGATTTCGCGGATCACTTTGGGCGCGAGGCCGAGGCTGATCTCGTCGCAGAGCAGCACGCGCGGCTGGCAGAGCAGCGCACGGCCGATCGACACCATCTGCTGCTGTCCACCGGAGAGGCTCTGCACTGGCGTGCGCGCCTTCTCCTCAAGGATCGGGAAGAGCTTGTGCAGCCGTCCCAGCGTCCAGCCGCCCTTGGCGCCGACGCGCCCGGCCTGGTCGATCGCGACGCGGAGATTGTCCTCGACCGACATTCCGGTGAAGAGCCGACGGCCCTCCGGCACGATGGCGATGCCCTTCTGCACCATGCGATCCGTGGCGGTGCCGCCGACGGGCTCGCCGTCGAGCCGCACCATGTCACGCGCGACCGGCAGCAGGCCCATGATCGAGCGCAAGAAGGTCGACTTGCCGGCGCCATTGGCGCCGATCAGGGCCACGGCCTCGCCCTGGTGCAGTTCGGTATCGACACCGTAGAGCGCCTGGAAATCGCCATAGCGGGCGACAAGCCCATGGGTGGAAAGAACGGCGGTCATACCTCGATCCCCATATAGACGCGGCGGACCTCGGGCAGCGCGATCACTTCGGCTGGCAGCCCTTCCGCGATCTTCTCGCCGAAATTCAGCACCATCAGCCGGTCGGCCACCGCGAGCAGCGCGTGCAGCACATGCTCGATCCACACGATGGTGACGCCGCGGTCGCGGATACGGCGCACGAGCGCGACCAGCGCCTTCGATTCATCGTCCGTCAGCCCGCCCGCGATTTCGTCGAGCAGCAGCAGCTTCGGATCCGAGGCGAGCGCGCGCGCCAGTTCCAGCCGCTTGCGGTCGAGCAGCGTCAGCGAGCCGGCCGAGACATTGGCCTTGTCGATCAGTTCGCAGTCGCGCAACACCTGCGCACAAAAGGCGTAGCTCTTCTTTTCCGACCGGCCGCCGCCGAACGCGGCGGCGACCAGCAGG
The DNA here is from genome assembly GCF_026343945.1 of Kaistia algarum. NCBI lineage: Bacteria > Pseudomonadati > Pseudomonadota > Alphaproteobacteria > Hyphomicrobiales > Kaistiaceae > Kaistia > Kaistia algarum. The sequence continues at coordinate 282,601 of NZ_JAPKNJ010000002.1, read as the reverse complement.
TTCTCGAAGGTGGTCATGCCGGAATAGGGGCGCGGGATCTGATAGGTCCGCCCGATCCCCATCTTGCAGCGCCGGAACGGCGGCTCGCCGCGGAGCATCGTGTCGCCCAGCCGGATCTCGCCGCCCGATGTCTTCAGATCGCCGCTGATCATATTGAAAAGCGTCGTCTTCCCCGCTCCATTCGGGCCGAGGATGCCCAGCACCTCGCCGCGATTGACCTCGAAACTCACTTCATGCAGGACGCGAACGGCGCCGAAGGACTTCGACACGCCACTCGCTTTCAGCAGGATTTCCCTGTCCATCACAACCCTCCGCGTCCCGCGTTTTCGATTACCAGGAGATCGGAACGATCTTCTGCTGCGGGGCGAAGAGCTGGTTGACGGAGTTGTCGACGATCTTCAGGTCATAGGGCCACTTCTCGCCCTTCACCCACTGGCCGCCGAAGATCGGCGTCTTGCAGATATTCTTGTGGGGCGATCCGTCGAACTTGATGTGGCCGACGAGCGACTGCAGGTCGGTCGCGGCCATCGCGTCGCGGTTGGCCTCGCGGCTGAGCGGATCGGAAGAACGCTTCAGGATGTCGATCGCCACTTCGAGCAGGGCGTGCGAATAGCCGAGCGGCTGCGTCCACTGCTTCTTGGTGTCGGCTTCCCACTGGGTCGCGAGATCCTGGCTCACCTGCCCGGTCAGCGAAGACTTGAACGGGAAGGCCGGCGTCCACCAGACTTCCGACGACATGCCATTGCCGAGCGGACCCATCGCCTCGACACCACTGGGGAACAGAAGTGCTGCCGCCACGGTGATCGCCTTGGGCTTGAAGCCCTGCTGGTTGCACTGGGTGACGAAGGTCTTCAGATCGTCGGGATAGGTGATGCCGCCGATGATCTCGCAATTGTTCTTCTTGAACTCGGCGATCTGGGCCGAGAAATCATTGGTGCGCGGCTGGAAATAGCCCGGAACGAAGACCTCGTAGCCCGCCTTCTTGGTCGGGACCGGAAGGCCGTATTCATCATTGCCCCAGGTCTCGCCATCGATGTTCTGCGGGAACAGCATGCCGACCTTCTTGTTGGTCTCCAGGCCGTTCCAGATGCCGACAAAGGTGTTCAGCGCCTCGTCGAGGCCCCAGAAGAAATGATAGGTCCAGTCGAAGGTCTGCTTGCCGCCGCCGCGCGGGAAGACGACCGCCTGCCAGGGCGCGCCCGACGAGAGGCACGGCGTCTCGTAAAGCTCGGCCTGCTCGGCCGCCGGCAGGATCGTGTCGGTGGTGGATGCCGGGAGAAGCAGGTGGATCTCTTCGTTCAGGATCAGATTGCCGGCGATTTCCGACGACTTGTTCGGGTTGGACTGGCTGTCGCGATCGAGGATCTCGATCTCGTAGGTCTTGCCGTTGGACGATTGCAACTGGCCGCCGAGCACGGCGCGGATCTTCTGGAGCGTGTAGCCGTCCGTTTCGCCGAACAGGGCGAGCGGGCCCGTGGTCGGGCTGATATAGCCGAGCTTGATCTTGCCGGCCGTCTCCGCGCGGGCATAGCCCGGCAGCGCCAGCGTGCTGGCCGCGGCGCTCGCCGCGAGGCCCTTGAGCACGCTGCGCCGATTGGGGTTCAGGCCCGATTTCAGGATGCGATTGTAGTAGGTCACTTAAGTCTCCTCCTTCTGGATAGGTTCGTTCTTACGGGACGGTCCGCCCTCCCCGGCGGGCCGCAGGCTTCGATCAGGTCATGCGGGTCAAGGAGCCGCCGTCGATGACGATCAGCGAGCCGGTGAAAAAGGAACCGGCCGGCGAGGCCAACAGCAGCGCGAGCCCCTTGATGTCCTCGACATCGCCGATGCGTCCGATCAGCGACTGGCTCTCGAAGGCGGCGCGATCCGCCTTATTGCGCAGCCGGCCGCCGGCGATGTTGGTGATGAACGGGCCTGGCAGGATGGCATTGACCCGGATGCCATAGGCGCCGAGCTCCATCGCCATGTGGCGGACGAAATGGTTCACTGCCGCCTTGGCCGGCATGTAAGACGTGCCGACGATGCTCTCATTGATCATCGAGGCGATCGACGAAGTGACGATGATCTCCCCACCACCGTTCGGCTTCATGTGGCGGACGGCATTCTTCACGGTCGTGTAGACCGAGGTCAGGTTGATCTCGATGCCCCGATCCCACTGCTCGTCGGGGATGTTCTCGATCGCGCCGCCCGGAAAGCGCTCGCCCGTCACGGTATTGAAACCGGGGCCGGGATCGATGCCGGCATTGGCGAAGACCGTGTCGATTTGGCCATGCTTCGCGGCCACGGCATCGAAGGCAGCGGCCATGGCCGGACGGTCGCCAACATCTACGGTCTGGCCCCAGACATCCCAGCCCTTGGCAGTCATCTCGGCCGTGACCCGTGCCAGGCCATCCGGATCGATGTCGAAGATGCAGACCCGGGCGCCGTTCTCGGCCATCACCTCGGCATAGGCCCGGCCGATGCCGCTGGCACCGCCGGTGACGATCACCGACTTGCCTTTGACATCGAACATTTTCTCAAGCGCGGCCATCTAGTCCCTCCCGTTTTCTTGAAAGCCTGCCAAGCGCGGCTATTCCGCCTTCGCCCGCGACAGCACGAAGTCGAATTCCACGTCATAATAGGGAGCCGCGACCCCGACCGTCGCCGCCGCGGCCGCGTCGTCGACCTTCGAGAATTCGGCCAGCAGGCTCTTCTTCACGCCGAAGACAGCATCGGAATTGATGTAGGGGTCGTCCGGATCGAAGATGTGCGTGGTCAGCGCGTCGAAACCGTCGGCCGAGATGATGTAGTGCAGATGGGCGGGACGGTTGGGATGCCGCCCGAGCGCGCCGAGCAGCTTGCCGACCGGGCCGTCATCGGGGATCGGGTAGTATTTCGGCTTCACGCCGCGGAACCAGTAGCGTCCGTCATCGCCGGTCCGGAACACGCCGCGCAGGTTGAAATCGGGCTGGATGCCCTTCTGCTGCACGTCGTAGAAGCCCTCGTCATTGGCCTGCCAGACATCGATCTTGGCGCCCGAGATCGGGTTGCCTTTGGTGTCGAGGATATGGCCATGGACGAACATCGGCTCGCCCTTCTGGTCGAGACAGATGTCGGCGCCCATCGGCAGTTCCGGCGCATCAGCGACGTGGAACGGCCCGAGCACGGTCGATTCCGAGGCGCCGGACGGCTTCCGGTTGTTGATCGCGTCAACCAGCATCGAGACGCCGAGCACGTCGGAAAGCAGGATGTATTCCTGCCGCCATTCGTTGCAGATCTGGCCGGTCTCCGTCAGGAACAGGATGGCCCGGAACCACTCGTCCTGCGTCGGCTCGATCTCCTTGACCGCCTCATGCAGCTTGCGGGTGATGACTTCCATCACCTGCTTCAGCCGCTCATCCTTGGCGTTCTTGTTGCGCGCGACGACGACCTCGGCCGAATTCGCCTCGGTGAAGTAGCCATATTCGTGTTCGTCGATCATGGGACCTCCTCAGCGCGCCAGAATGGATGTGAGGACGCGGCGCAGTTCCGCGGCCGGATTGGCGGCCAGCGTCTCGGAACGCCAGGCGACGTGATGGTCCGGGCGGACGATCAGGCAGCCCGCATCGCGGATCTCGCTGGCCCGCGCCCAGTCGCCGGTATGATCCTCGATCGCGCGGCGCGGGCCGATCACATGGACGCGGATCGGCAGGCCGAGTTCGGCGCCGATGCTCTCGGCCGCCGCGACCCACGCCTCGCCGCCGATACCGGTCAGCAGCGTGAACTCACCACGGCCGCAGAGATCGAGCGTAGAGACCTTCTGGCCCGAGCGGTCGAACACCCAGACATGCGGCAGACGCGCCCCCGGCCAGGTCGTCGGCGCGTAATGCAGCTCGCGGTCCTTCTCGAACGCCGGCTCCTCCTGCCCGTCGGTCAGGATGGCGGCCGAGCGGTAGCGCTGGTTCATCTCAACGCCATGCGCGTCAAACTCATATTTCTTGAACGCGATGGCCTTGCGGAGTGCCTCGCGCTGCGCTTCCGCCGCGGGCGTCGCGTCGCAGCGCGCTTCCATGTTCTTCTGGATCTTGTCGTGGTCGACGCCGCCATCCATGCCGAGTGCCTCGAAGATCGGCCCGAATTCGGCGATCGACTGGTTGGCGCGCGTCACGATCTGGCGGGCGACCGGCGCGCGCTCGGCGGTGTAGCTGTCGAGCAGGCCCATGCCCGCCTGCCCTTTCACGACCTTCGCAAGCTTCCAGGCGAGGTTGAAGCTGTCCTGGATCGAGGTGTTGGAGCCGAGGCCGTTCGACGGCGGATGCCGGTGCGCGGCGTCGCCCATGATGAACACGCGCCCCTTCTGCATGTCGGTCGCGAAGCAGTTGTTCACGGTCCAGGTATTGGCGCGCAGCAGCTCGATCTCGAGCGTCGGATCGCCAACCAGCTGGCGCGCCACGTCGGTGGCGAGTTCCGGCGTGACCACGGGCGGCGGCTGGTTAATGTCGTAGCCCCAGACGATCAGCCATTCGTTCCACGGCCGCACCATGCGCACGAGGCCCATGCCGATGCCGCCGACGTCGGCGCCGGGCTGCATGACCCAGTAGAGAACGCTCGGGCGGTGGGCGACGTATTTGGACAGGTCGGCGCGGAACAGGATGTTCATCGAGCCGCCGACGCCCATCTTGCCCTCGAAGGGCAGGCCGAGATGTTCGGCCACGAGCGAATTGCCGCCATCGGCACCGACGAGAAACTTCGAGCGGACCGTGAATTCCTGGCCCGACAGCCGGTCGCGGCAGATTGTGGTGACGCCATCCCCGTCCTGGACGTGGCTCACATATTCCGTGCTCATGCGGGCTTGCGTGCCGCGCGAGCAGGCCGTCTTGAACAGGATCGGCTCCATGAAGGTCTGGGGCAGGTCGTTCATGAAGGTCGGCGACGACAGCAGATGCTCGGCCTTGGAATGGGGGTGCGTGCCCCAGCTCTTCATCCGGCCGATTTCCTCGCCGGCGAGGCTCTCGCAGAAGACGTTCTCGCCCATCAGTTCCTGCGGCGAGGCGTGCATGACGGCCTCGGACTCGACCTCCGGGCCGAGATCGCGCAGCACTTCCATGGCACGCTGGTTGGTGATGTGGGCGCGCGGCGTGTTCGCCAGCCAGCGGTAGCGGTTCACCACCATGTTGGCGACGCCCGAGCTGGCGAGCAGCGCCGCCGTGGCCGAACCCGCCGGGCCTGTCCCAATGATCAGCACATCGGTTTCAATATCGGCCATCAAATTCCTCCCTCGATCTTCGGACCGGTCAGCCTGCGGCGAACCGGGAACAGGTGCAGGCCGCTTTTGGAGGAGATGAGCCCCCACAGGCCTTTGGGTGCGAAAAGCATGACCGCGATGGCGATCAGGCCCAGCGTCATCAGGTACCAACTGCCGTAATCGGCCAGCGCCGAGCGCAGCACGAAGAAGACGATCACACCGAGGATCGGTCCCTCGATCGTGCCGATGCCGCCGATGACGACGATGAAAATGACGTAGGCGGTCCAGTCGGTGACGGCGAAGGCGGCATCGGGCGAGATGCGGGCCGTCTGCAGGAAAATCAGCGCCCCGGACAGCCCGGTGGCCGCGGCGGCGATCAGGAACACCGCCCATTTGAGCCGGCCAGTGTCGACGCCGACCGAACGGGCTGCCTCGGCATTATCGCGCACGGCTGCCAGAGCGAGGCCGAGGCGGCTCTTCAGCAGCCAGTAGATGCCACCGGTCACGATCACGACGAGGACCAGCGCCAGCCAATAGGCCAGGATGTCACGCGCCGCCGCTTCGCGCACGCCGAACAGCGCCCGAATCGCGTCCGTGCCCAAAATGTTGCTGGTCGCCTCGCGCGGCAGGGAGGTGCCGGTGCCGCCGCCAAGCGTCTTCCATTGCGCGATCAGCAAGCGCGTCACCTCGGCGATGACCCAGGTGCCGATGGCGAAATAGGCGCCCTGCAGGCGGAAGGCGAAAAACGCCGTCGGAATGGCGAGCAGCAGGCCTGCGACGCCGCCGAGCAGGATCGCCCAGACCGGGTTCCAGCCCATCAGGATGACACCGGCGAACATCGCATAGGCGCCGATGCCGACGAAGGCCTGCTGGCCGACGGAAACAAGGCCACCATAGCCAGCGAGCAGGTTCCAGAGCTGCGCCAGCGTCAGCATGGTCAGGATGAAGAACAGATCCTGGATGACGCCGCGCGAGATCACTGCCGGTAAGGCGAACCCGGCCAGAATGAGCAGGAGCACGGCAATCGCCGTGGCAGTTCCGGCGCGGGTACGGGTGGTGAGCTTGTACATGCCGCCTTCAATCCACAGCGCGCGGGAAGAGGCCGCGCGGCTTCATGAGCATCACGGCGAGGAAGGCGAGATGTCCCGCCAGGATCTGCCATTCGGGGTTCACGGCGGCGCCGAAGGTTTGCGCCACACCGATGATGATCCCGCCCGCCAGCGTGCCCCAGAGACTGCCGAGTCCGCCGATGATCACAGCCTCGAAGGCGTAGATCAGCCGCGCCGGCCCGATCGACGGGTCGAAGTTGGAGCGCATGCCGAGATAGAGCGCGGCGATCGTCACCACGACCATGGCGATGCCGGTAGCGATGGCGAAGATCCGTTTCGGCTCGATGCCCATGAGCCCGGCCGTCACGGCGTCGTCCGATGTGGCCCGGAACGAGCGGCCGAGCGCGGTGTGGTAGAAGATGCTGTTGAGCGCGACGATCACGGCGATCGCGGAGGCAAAGGTCAGGAGCGGCATGACGCCGACCGTGACCAGCCCGAGATCCAGTGAGGCGCCTTCCAGCGTGCCTGCCGGAATGCGGCGGCTATCGGCGGAGAAGGCTTCCAGCAGCCCGTTCTGCAGGGCGACCGACAGGCCGAACGTCACCAGTAGCGGCGGCAGGATATCCTTGCCCAGCACACGGTTCAGCACGCCCGCCTGAAGCAGCCAGCCCAGCGCAAACATCAGCGGCATGGCGACCAACGCGGCGATCCAGGGCGACAGGCCGAGCAGCGTTACGCCCATCAGCACCAGATAGGCGGCGAAGACGATGAGGTCGCCATGGGCGAGGTTCACCAGCCGCATGATGCCGAAGACGAGGCTGAGGCCGGCCGCGAACAGCGCATAGAGGCCGCCCAGCAGGATTCCTTGCACCAGGGTGTCGACCCAGATCATGCCGCCTCCCCGAAATAGGCGGCGTGAATGGCTTCGCGCGTGACGTCGGCCGGCCTGGCAACCAGGGTTACGCGCCCTTCCATCATGCAGTAGACGCGGTCGGCCACGGCCAGCGCCTTGCCGATATCCTGCTCCACGACGACGATCGCAGCGCCGCCTTCCCGAATCCTGGGAAGGGCCGCGTAGATATCTCGGATGACGACCGGCGCGAGGCCAAGGCTGATCTCGTCGCAGAGGAGCAGTTCGGGGTTCGACATCAGCGCTCGGCCGATCGCCACCATCTGCTGCTGGCCGCCGGAAAGCGCCGTGCCCGCATTGTTCCGCCGCTCGCGCAGAATCGGGAACAGGTCGTAGATGGCGTCAAGGCTCCAGGGTCCCGGCGCCTTGCGCGCCTGACCGCCGATCAGGAGATTTTCCTCGACACTGAGCGAGGGAAACAGCCGGCGGCCCTCTGGCACCATGGCGATGCCGCGCTTCATGATGTCGGCGGAAGAAAGCGCACCGATCGGCTCGCCGCGATGCATCACCATCCCGGGTTCATTGCGGATGACGCCGGTGATGGAGCGCATCAAGGTCGATTTCCCGGCGCCATTGGCGCCGATGATCGCGACGCATTCGCCTTCGGAGACCGAAACGTCGACGCCGAACAGGGCTTTGAACTGCCCGTAATTGGCGGTGAGACCGTGGGTTTCGAGCAGCATCAGACCTCGATCCCCAGGTAGATTTCGCGCACTTCCTTCGAGGCCATGATCGCTTCGGGTTCGCCGATGCCGATCACCCGCCCGAAGTCGAGGACGAGCAGTCGCTCGACGACGGAATTCAGGGCGTGCAGCACATGCTCGATCCAGATGATCGTCGTGCCCTTGGCGTGGATGCCCTGGATGGTGGCCACGAGCGCCCGGCATTCACCCTCCGTGAGGCCGCCCGCGATCTCGTCGAGGAGCAGGAGTTCGGGGCCGGTCGCCATGGCACGGGCAAGTTCCAGGCGCTTGCGGTCCAGAAGGCTGAGCGAGCCGGCCACCACATTCGCCTTCTTCAGAAGCTCGGTTTCATCCAGGATGCGGGCGCAATCATCGACCATGTCGGCTTCGCGCCCTCCCCTTCCGAAGGCGGCTGCGGTCAGGAGGTTTTCGAAGACGGTCAGCCCCTCGAAGGGCTGCGGGATCTGGAACGAGCGGCCGACGCCCATACGCACCCGCTCCATGGCGGGCGCACGCGTTACGTCGCGGCCGAGGAACTCGATGCGTCCTTCATTCGGCAGCACATTGCCGGTGATCAGGTTGAACAGCGTCGACTTGCCCGCGCCGTTCGGGCCGATGATGCCCAACGCCTCGCCGCGCGGCACCGAGAAGGTCACGGCATCCGTGACCTTCAGCGCGCCGAAGGACTTGGAGACATTGTCGAGCCTCAGGATCATCGCGTGGCGTTCCTCGGGAGCGGTGGTATGCGGGCCGGTTGTCACCGGCCCGCTGTTTCGTCAGGAAAGGGCTTCCATCTTGCCGGCGGCCGGGATTTCCGGGGCGTTGGCGTTCTCGACGATCACGAGATCGAAGCTGCCATCGGCCTTCCGGCGCCACTGGCCACCGACGAGCGGCGTCTTGCAGACGTTCTTTGCCGCGAAGGGCGGCACGCCGACGCCGTTCCAGGCCACCTTGCCGACGACGGTCATCATGTCGGTGGCGGCGATGGCGGCAGCGATCGCATCCGCATCCGTCGGGTCCGAAACACGGCCCATGACATTGGCCGCGACTTCGAACAGCGAATGGGAGAAGCCGATCGGCTGCGTCCACGGACGGCCGGACTTGGCGGTGAAATCCGCTGCCAGTTCCGCCGAACTCTGACCCGTCAGGGACGATTTGAACGGATGCGAGGCCGACCACCACACCTCGGAGGAGAGATTGTTGCCGGCTTCGCCGAGCGTCTCCACCGACTGCGGGAACAGGATAGCCTTGGCGACCGTAACGGCCTTGGGCTTGAAACCCTGCTGGCGGGCCTGGTTCCAGAAGGTGGTGAAATCGGGCGGGATCACCACGCCGGTGACGATCTCGGCATTGGCTGCCTTGAACGCGTTCACCTGCGCCGTAAAATCGTCCGAGAGGTTCTGATAGCGGCCCGGATCGGTGAGCGTGAAGCCGGCGGCCTCGAGGCCGGGCTTCAGGCCGTTCTTGGGATCGCCCCAGGCATTGCCGTCAGCGTCGTTCGGGAACAGGCCGCCCACCTTGCCATTGGTGTCGAGTTGCTTCCACATCGCCGTATAGACCGCGATGATGTCTTCCAGACCCCAGAAATAATGATACGCGAACTTGAACGGCTTCCAGGAGGCCGGGTCGCCGGGATTGCCCTGCTGGCCGATGAACCAGGGCTGCCACGGTGCGGTCGTCGAGATGACCGGCATCCCCTCCGCCTCGCAGGTAGTGGCGACCGGGTTGGTGTTCTCCGGTGTGGACCCGACGAGCATCAGATTGATCTCGTCATCGACAATCAGGCTTTTCGCCACCTCAGCCGCCCGGTTCGGGTTGGACTGGCTGTCCTTGACGATGACTTCGAAGTTCTTGCCGGCCTCGGAATCGAGGAACGCCTTGATGTTGTAGGCGTCGCTTTCGGCAAAGCCGGCGAGCGGCCCCGTCTGCGGCGACACATAGCCAAGCTTGATCTTGGCGCCCTGCGCGATCGCCGGCGCGGCGAGTCCCGCGGTCGCCAGGGTCAGACCCGTGGCAGCAGAGGCCTTCAGTAAGCTGCGTCTTGTAAGCATGTCTTCCTCCTCCCTCTTGTGCAGTCTCAGCCCCCCGGACGGCGTCCCTCCCACGCCGCCTGGAGAAGTTCCCGGATGGATCCCGGGTCGATCGGTCTTGGATTGGCATAGGCATTCTTGACGGCGATCGATGTCGCTCTGTCGAGATCGGCTTCCTGGATACCGATCGCCTGCAGGCTCAGCGGCGAGCCGACCGCTCGCGCGAAATCCCAGAGCCCGCCGCCGGCTGAACCGCCACCGAACACCTCGGCGATCGGGGCCAGGAGCTCCGGCACGGCCTGTTCGTTGAAGGCCGTCGTGTAGGGCAGCAGGATGGCGTGGGTCTCTGCATGGGGCGTATCGAACGAGCCGCCGAAAACGTGCGCCAGCTTGTGGTGCAGCGCCATCTGGACATAGCCGAGCGCCGTCGAGCAGCACCAGGCGGCATAGAGCGCCTGCGCCCGCGCCGCGCGGTCCTGCGGATCCTCGATCAGCCTGGGGATGCCGTCTCGAAAGGCGGCAAGAGCGTCCTTGCACATCAGCACGATCACCGGATTGCGGTCAGGCGCGTAGAAGGCTTCCATCGCATGGGCGATCGCGTTCATGGCCGAGGTGACGGTGAGCGCGACCGGCAGGCTCAGCGTCAGGTCGACGTCGTAGATCACCGTCTCGGGGCGAATGTCCGGCGAGCGCCGCGTCTTCTTCTCGCCATCGGCGGTCTCGCCGAGAATGTCGGTCATTTCCGAGCCGGCATAAGTGGTCGGGATCACGACCTGGTCGGCGCCGGTGCGCACCGCGATCGCCTTGCCCAGACCCGTGGTCGAACCGCCGCCGAGGCTCACGACCGCTGTCGCACCACTGGCACGGAAGGCTTCGGCCGCCTTCTCCGTCACGTCGACCGGCGTATGCATTGTCGCGCCGGCGAAGACGCCGGCCGAAAGCTCGCCGAGGCTCGCCGCGAGCTTTTCCGCATCGGCATTCTGGTGCGGAGTCGACAGCACGAGCGCCTTGCCGTGGCCCAGCCGCCGAACTTCCTCCTCCGCACGGGCCATCGTACCCGAGCCGAAGACGACCCGCGTCGTCAGTCCCGGAAAGATGAAGCTCTCCATCATCGAGCTGCCTCCATGCGCGGGGTGCGTCCGGCGGTCATGTCCGCGAGCATCGTTTCCAGCATGGCGATCTCGGCATCCAAAACTTCGTGTCCGCGACCGGGGAACAGGTCGGCCCGGAGGCTGACCCGCTGCCTGCCAAGCGACTGCGCCGCATCAGCAAAGGCCGAGACCGGAATCCAGGGATCGGCATCGGCGCCCGTCAGATAGACCGGCACGCCGGCCCGCAGCGCCTCGGCCCGACCGTCGGCGGGGACGCCGACACGGCAGCCGGTGAAGGCTGCGACGGCTTCCGGCGGCGGCAGCCCGGCGCAGAGATATTCGATCGCGAGGCACGCACCTTGCGAGAAGCCTGCCAGAAGCAGCGGCAATCCGGGCAGTTCACCCCGCGCCGCCGCCACGGCGGCCGCGAGATGATCCAGCGCCGCAGAAAGCTGCGCGCGGGCCACCGGCGTCAGCGGGTCAATGGCCCGGGCCTCCCACCACGAGCCCGAAGGGGCGCGCGGCAGGACAAAGGCCACGGAAGGCGCGGAAAGCCGCGCCAGCACATGGGATTGCATGGCCTCCGGCGATTGGCCACGGCCATGGGCGAAGACGCAGATCGCCTTCGCTTCCAGGGCCTTGGCGCCAAGCCTGAGAGGACCGCTGCCTGAACTCATGCGAATTCAGCCTGTTCCAGACCCGCGCGGAGTTCGTCCTCGCGGTCCTTGAACCACGGCGGGAACACCAGCGTCTTGCCGATCGCGCCCGGAGGCTCGTCCTTGGCCCAGCCTTCCGGCGTCGTCCAGGCGAGCTCGAACAGCGCGCCGCCGGGCGAGCGGACATAGCAGGACTTGAAGTAGTTGCGGTCCTTCTGCTCCGAGATGTCGGTGAAGCCGAGACCCTCGATATGGGCGCGCAGCTTCATCTGGTTCTCTTCATCGCCCGTGTTGAGCGCCAGATGGTGGATCGTGCCGCCGGCCAGCGTCCAGGTACCCTGCGGGCTGTCGCGGTCGACGATCACCTCGACGCGCTGATTGGCGCCGGTCGCGTCCGGGACGCGGTAGACGAGGCCCTCATGCGTATCGGCCTCTTTCGTGAGCGGCAGCGCGATGGTGAGGAAATCGTCCATCGCGGTGCGGTCGGTCACGGCGACCGAGGCGCCGTAGATGCCCTTGATGCCGTGATCCTTGCCGATGCCCTGCGCCGCATTGGTGATCGGCTCGCGCGGGTCGCTGTCGCTCTCGACCAGTTCATGGAAGATGCCCGAGGGATGGGCAAAGGCGGCGCGATCGGCGCCGAAGCGCGTGATCTTGGTGGTCTCGATGCCGCGAGCATTCAGCCGGTCAACCCAGAAATCCGCAGCACCCTTGGGGATCGACTGCAGAATGGTGCGCGACTGGTTGGTGCCACGGCGGCCATAGACGCCGGGCTTACGGAACGGGAAGGTCGTGATGATCGTCGAGGCGTCGCCGTTGGGCGAGCCGTAATAGAGGTGATAGACGGGGATCACGCCGTCGAAAAGCACGGTGCGCTTCACGGAATGCAGGCCGAGCGCCTTGGTGTAGAAGTCAAAATCTTCCTGCGCGCCGTCTGTCGACATCGTCAAATGGTGGTAGCCACTGACACGGGCCATCGGTCATCTCCTCCCAGAGGTTCCACTGTCGCCCTGCCGCCGCGGGCAGAGCACGAGATTGAGGTCGAGCGCGTATTTCCGTTTCCCGCCATTCGGCGGCAGAGCACGGAACTCGGCCATGAGTTCGGGCTTCACCCCGAAAATCGCATCCCGCCCGATCGCAGGATCGGACCGGTCGAAAATGTGGGTCGTCAGCGTCTCGAAGCCGTCCGCCGAGACGCGGAAATGAATATGCGCCGGCCGTTCGAGGCCAAGTCCGAGCGCTGACATGAGCTGGCCGACCGGCCCATCCGACGGCAGCGTGTAACCCTTCGGCTTCACGGTCAGAAAGTGAAACCGCCCTTGCGGATCGGTGCGAAACCGGCCACGCAGATTGAATTCGGGCTGCCGGTCCGGCTCCTGGTTCTCATAGAGACCCTCGGCATTGGCCTGCCATACCTCGACCACCGCCCCGCCTATTCCCGAACCGTCCAGCGCGGCGATCCGGCCATCGACCGCGAGGGGCTCCCCCTTCAAATCGCGCGAGATGTTGGCACCAAGTGCCATTTCCGGAACGTCGGAACGGTAGAACGGGCCAGCCAGCGTGTTGGGCGTGGCGCCGGCGGGACGCGGACTGTTCTGATCCTCGATCAGGGACGAGACGCCGAGCACATCGGCGAACAGCACCCATTCCTGGCGCCGCGCATCGGCGTAGTGGCCAACTTCGGTAAGGAAATCGATCGCCTGACGGAACTCCTCGCCCGACGGACGAAGCTCCGCGATCATCGCGTGCAATCCATCGACGGTTGCCTGCGCCGCCGCTGCGAGGCGGGACGGGCCGGCCGCCGTCAGGCGACGCGAGAATTCCTCCGCTTGCGCCGTGATCGCCCTGGGGCGTTGATCCCTCGGTGGGCCGTCATGCTGGCCGTGCATTCCGCCGGGGCCTCCCTTCCCCTTGGCAGATGGGATAGCACGGCCCCGTGAGCGGCTTGATGAGTTGTGAGCAGACTTGTATAGCATTTTGCTATGAAGCTGAACGAACGCCATTTGATGCAGCTCGCGGCCGTTCTGGACGCTGGCGGGGTGTCGGAAGGCGCCGCCACGCTGGGACTGACCCAGCCGGCGGTCAGCCGATCCTTGGCGATGCTGGAGGCGCGGGTCGGAGAGCCGCTTTTCCTGAAAGGTCGACGCCCGCTGCAGGCGACGCCGCTCGGTGCTCAGTTGGCGGCGCAAGGCCGTACCATCATCACGGCGTCGCGCAAGGCGTCGGACGCGGTGCAGGGCTTCATCAAAGGCACCAAGGGCGTCGTGCGCGTCGGCGGCGTGCCCTTCTTCATGGATGCGATGATCAGCCGGATGATCGGGGAGTTCCAGAACCTTGAGCCCGAAGTCACGATCCAGCAGAGTTATCTAAACCTGCCCGAGATGGTCGCGGCATTGCAGGGCGACCAGATCGACCTGGGCATTGTTCCAATCGGCGTGCTCGACCTCGGTCCCGGCTTCGAATTCACCGAGATCCTGCCGGGCCGCAACATCGTCGCCTGCCGGCCCGACCATCCGCTGCTGCGCAATCGGCGCCTAAGGGCACATGACCTGACCAGCTTTCCCTGGGTCGCCCCCCTGCCCGGCTCGCCGCTGATGTCAGATCTTCAGATGATCCTGATGAGCATCGGCATGTCGGATCTGAACATCCGCTATTCCGGCGGCTCGCTGATGAGCGTGATCAACTTCCTGGCCGAAACCGACGCGCTGGCCGTGCTGCCCTTCTCGGTGGTGTTCGCCCAGCGCAAGGAAAACCGGGTGACAGTGCTTCCCTACGAAATCCCGCAGCCCAACCGCTCGCTCGGCATCTTGCGCCGGGTCGGCGCTCCGCGTTCACCCGCGGCCGAGCGCTTCGCCGGCCATGTGACCACGGCCTTCGAGAATTTGAAGCACATCATCAAGAGGCACGAGAACGCGGTCGTCTGGGGCCGGTAGAGGCCGACTCCTGGCCAACCTTAAGGCTGCCCTGTGCCGCCCTCTATGAAATATCGTGCCGCGCATTGCCCGAAGCCACGGCCCGGGAATGGACGCTGACCGCGGCGATGCAGACCAGGACAATCGGCGGCAAGGAACCGGCCAGCCGCTTGATATTGCGATCTGCGCTGTTAAGTTCGCCGCGTCGGCGCCTGGAAGGGACATGGATACGGAGCGCCGCATCGGTTTTCCTGGTGCGAAATGTCCAATTTCCATGATGCCTGTGAATATCGGCACCCGAACGAATCCATAGCCGGCCTGCCCATCGCTGAGCGTTTCAGGGCCGATTCGCCCTGAGAGGCTGCGGGCCCCTTGAAATCACGCCCGGATGTTCTGCTTTAGTTGAGGAGACTGCCATGAAGATTGCCGTTGCGGGAGACAGCGCGGGCGAGGGCCTTGCAAGGGTCATCGCCGGACATTTGCAGGCGCGTTTCGACGTGTCCGAGGTTTCGCACACGGAGTCCGGCGCCGACCCGTTCTATGCCGATCTCGCGGACCGCGTCGCTTCCGGCGTGCTCGACGGCACCTATGACAAGGCGATCCTGATCTGCGGGACCGGCATCGGCGTTTCCATCTCGGCCAACAAGGTGCCCGGCATCCGTGCGGCGCTGACGCACGACACCTATTCGGCCGAGCGCGCCGCCCTCTCCAACAATGCACAGATCATCACCATGGGCGCGCGCGTGATCGGATCGGAGCTCGCCAAGGCGATCGTCGACGCCTTCCTGGCACAGACCTTCGATGAACAGGGTCGTTCGGCCGGCAATGTCGCCGCGATCAACGCGGTCGACGCCAAGTACAACGCCCGCTGAGCGGAACCGGGCCCGGGGGGCGGTACCGCCTCCCTAGCATTGGATTTTCTGAACCGATCGCGCCGCCCGGGCGGCGCGATCGGTTCATGACATCAGGCGAGTGCTAGCAATTCCCGGGCGGTATCGAGATCGGTGACCAGATCGGTCGGATAACCGCCCTTCAGCGCCGCCGCGATCGCGGTAATCTTGCGGGCACCACCGGCGACGCAGAGCCGGTAGGGAATGGATTTCAGTTCGTCGAGCCCGATGCCGACCATGCGGTCCTGAATTCCGCCTGACACCGGATTTCCCTCGCGATCGATGAACCGGCCGATGACGGCCGCCACCGCGCCATTGGCGACAAACGAATCGATCGCGTCATTGTCGAGCAGTTCCGCCTGGCGCACCGTGGCCTGAGGGCCGAGATCGCCGACGCCGAACAATATCCGGTTGGCCGAACGGATGATCGAGAATTGCCTGCGGATCGCCGGTTCGGCGAGAAGCTGATCGCGCAATTGCGCCGTCGAAAGAATCGCCGGCGCCAGCAGGTTGACGCAGCGGGCGGCGATGCGGTTGGCCAGCAGAGACGAGCAGAGTTCCGGCGAGAATTCGGTGGAGAGGCCCGTCGCGGAACCCGCCACCTGCACGACCGTCAGAGGGTTGACAGGCGCCGTCAGAGAAATGGCTCGCGCCGCCTCCAGGACAGTCCGCCCCCAGGCAACGCCGATAACATCTCCGGCGGCCACCTGCTCCGCAAGGACCAGCGCCGCCGCCTCGCCCAGCCGACGTTCAAGCGCGCTTCCGTCGATTGTCGGAATGACGATGGCGGAGGCCAGCCCGAACCGTCTGACCAACGCTCTCGATAGTTGCGCCCGGCTGGCAACCTCCGTGTTGATGCGAATCGAAACGATTCCGCGGCCGCGCGCCTCCTGCAACATCTTGATGATCGTCACGCGAGAAACACCGATGATCTGTGCGATCTCGTTTTGCGTCAATTCGTCGACGTAATACATCCACGCCGCCCAGACGATCGCATCTTCGAACTCCGCAGGAATATTCGGGGCTGGCGCGGGTGATGGATGGGCGGAATTGACGGTGTCCATGACCGAGTTCTCCCCAAACTCCCCTCGGGTGTCAAGCAAGCCACCTTGCCCATATTGACATATGTCGCGTCACGGTTATCTTTTGTTTCAAGAAAATGCGGGAGTAAGAACATGCAAGGAGGCGTCGTGGCAACGCGAGACGCACAAAAGGGTTGGACCGCGCTGATCGACGACATCGTCGCCGGCCGCTGGGTCAACCCCGAGACCGGACGTCTGGCGACCGTTCCCTATGAGTCGATCGTGTTCGAGCCTTCGCTGGAGGGGCGCGAAGCTGAGCTTGTCCGGTCCATGCGGCTTGGATCTTCCTTTGCCGTCGTCTGCGACGAGGCGACCTATGAGGCCATGGGACGGCGCGTGGCGACCGCCATCGCCGGTCTCGGGCCGGTCAAGACGCTGGTGCTGGACCATCCGCATGCGGATCTCGCCACCGTCGAGGTGCTGAAGGAAAAGCTCGCGGGCGTCGAAGGCGTCATCGCAGTCGGCTCCGGCACGCTCAACGATCTGTGCAAATACGTCACCTTTCAGGACGGACGGCGCTATTGCGTCTTCGGCACGGCCGGCTCGATGAACGGCTACACGTCGACGACGGCGTCCATGACGCTGGAATCGGGATTGAAGGTGTCGCTGCCGGCGCATGCGCCGCGCGGCTTCTTCGTCGACCTGTCGGTCTCGGCCCGCGCCCCGGCCTATCTCAACGCCGCGGGCTTCGGTGACTGTCTGGCGCGGTCCGTCGCCCAGGTGGATTGGTGGATGTCGCACCGCCTGCTCGGAACGGACTATATGCATGCGCCCTTCCTCATCGAGGAGGAGGATGAGCGGATCCTCAACGGCATGGCAGAGAAGCTGCCAGCGGGCGACATCGCGGCCGTCGCCTATCTCCACCGCGTCTTGACGCTCTGCGGCCTCGGCGTTTCCCTGACCGGCGTTTCCAATCACGGCTCGATGGGCGAGCACCAGATCTCCCACTACATCGACTGTTTCGCCGGCGACCGCCATCCGGGCAGCCGCCATGGCCAGCAGGTTGGCGTCGCCTCCTTGTCGATGGCGCGTCTGCAGCAACGGATGATCGCCGCCGAAGCCCCGCCGCGGATCGGCGCCACTACAATCGATCCGGCCGACATGGAGCGTCGGATGGGGCCGAAGATCGCGCCGCAATGCCTGGCCGAATGGCAGCGGAAGGCAGTCGACGCGGCCGGCGCGGAAGCGCTCAACGCCCGGCTTGAAGCAATCTGGCCCGAACTGCGCCAGGAGCTGGCGGCCTTCATTATCCCGGCGGCGGAAATGGAGAGGATGTTGAAGTCTGCCGGCGGGCCGACGACGGCGGCGGAACTTGGCGTCCCTGCCGATTTCTACCGCGAGGCAATCGTTCATAGCCGCGAGATGCGCAACCGATTCTCGTTCCTCGATCTCTCGGCCGATGCGGGCGAACTCGAAGCCTTTGCGGCCGGCGAAGTCTGAGCGCCCTCGATCCAGCCGACGCGATCTCATGAGCGTCGATGGCGATCGGTATGCCTCAAGCCGTACGAAACTCGGGCCTACCCTCTAAGAATAGCGGACTACGCATAAAGGAAGGCCGATCGACCTGTCCCCGCAACGCTTCCCACTGGCTTTGCGTGGACTCAGGAACATCTCAGGCCGCCCTCCCCTCGCAGTGATTGAACCTGGAGCTATCCGTATGAAATCGCGTTGGTCGGATTCGGAATTTCAATCCGTCGTCGACTTCTATGTCAGATCCGGACTGAACGTCGATCTGGCCACCCGAGTCTATACGACACGGCTGCTCGGCATCGATCCCGAACTCGTCCTGCATGGCGGCGGGAATACGTCGGTCAAGACGGTCCTGATCGATGCCGACGGCAGCGAAGTCCCGGTTATCTGCGTCAAGGGCAGCGGCTGGGACATGGGTACCATCGAGCCCGCCGGGCTGCCGGCCGTGCGTCTGGCTGAGCTCGCGGCGCTGGCTCGCTTCGACACGCTGTCCGACATCGAGATGGTGCGCCAGCAGCGCCGCCTGCTCATGGATCCGAGCGCGCCCAACCCGTCGGTCGAGGCGATCCTCCATGCGCTGATCCCGGCCCGGCATGTCGACCACACCCACGCCAACGCCATCGTCTCGCTGACCAACCAGCCGAATGGCGAAGCCCTGATCCGGGAGATCTTCCCGGACAGTATCATTGTTCCCTATGTGATGCCCGGCTTCGATCTCGCGAAGGCCTGCGCCAAGGCGCTGGCCGCAGCGCCCGGCGCCAGCAGCATGATCCTGCTCAAGCACGGCATTTTCACCTGGTCCGATGACGCACGCCAATCCTATGAGGCGATGATCGAACTCGTCGACCGGGCCGAGCATCGCCTGGCGAAGGGCCGCCAACGACCCTTCACCGCCGCGGTCCAGCCATCCGACCTCGCTGCGCCTTCCGACATCATGCCGATCCTGCGCGGCCGGCTGGCGCAGCCGACTGCGGTGGAAGGGATGTACAAGCGGATGGTGATCGCCTTCCGCACCAGCCCGGCGATCCTCGATCTCTGCAACGCCGTCGACGCCGCTGACATTGTCTCGCGCGGCAACGCGACGCCCGAGCATGTCATCCATATCAAGCGCAAGGGTATCGCCCTGCCCGCGCCGCAAGCCGGCAAGCTTGACGTCTTCGCCGCCGAACTCGATCGTGCGCTGGCAGACTATGTCGCCGACTATCGCGCTTATTTTGAACGCAACAATGCGCGGGTCGGCGGCGACCGGGTGATGCTCGACCCGCTGCCGCGAGTCTTCTACGTCGCGGGCGTCGGCATCTTTGCCGCCGGGGCCTCGGCCAAGGGCGCGAAGGTCGCAGCCGACGTCGTCGAGGCAACCGTCGACGTAATCACCAAGGCCGAGGGCATCGATGGCTGGGATCCTCTGCCGGAGACCGATCTATTCGATATCGAATATTGGTCGCTGGAGCAGGTGAAGCTGAGCAAACAGGCGGAAAAGCCGCTTTCGAGGCAGATCGCCGTCGTCACAGGCGGGGCCGGTGGTTTGGGCCTCGCCATTGCCAAGGCGCTGCGCGAGGAAGGCGCCGAAGTTGCGATTCTCGATATCGCCGCCGACAGCGTGGCTGCGGCGGCAAAGTCGATCGGCGGGCTCGGCCTTTGCTGTGACGTCACCGACGCGGCTTCCGTCGATAACGCCATCGCCGCCGTGGCTGCGGCGTATGGCGGCGTCGACATCCTGATCTCCAATGCCGGCGCGGCGTTCCAAGGGGCGCTCACCAGCGTTTCGGACGAAACCTTCCACCGCGCCTTTGCCCTCAATTTCTGGGGCCATCACTATATGGCGCGGGCGGCGGTCCGGGTCATGGAAGCGCAGGCAACCGGCGGCGCGCTGGTCTTCAACGTCTCGAAGCAGGCAGTCAATCCCGGGCCGGATTTTGGCCCGTATGGCACCTCGAAGGCCGCTCTGATGGCGCTGATGCGCCAATACGCGGTCGAGCACGGCGCTTCGGGGATAACCTCCAACGCCGTCAATGCCGACCGGATCCGCACAGGATTGATGACCGACGAGATGGTGGCTGAGCGCAGTAAGGCACGCGGCCTGACGCCGGAAGCCTATATGCGCGGCAATTTGCTGAAGCGCGAGGTCCTGACCAGCGACGTCGCCGCGGCCTTCGTGCATCTGGCGAAAGCGCGGACGAGCACGGGCGCCGTCCTGACCGTCGATGGCGGCAATGTCGCCGCGATGATGCGGTGAGGGAGGCCAGAATGGGAGGGATCAGGCGCCGAGCCTCTGCACATCGGACTTGATTCCGACGCTGGCGCCTCTCTCTCTTCTTTACAAAAGTCTGTGGTGTTTTATCTTGTGTAAAGCCATACTCCAGCATCTCTTCCGGCCCGCTTGGTCCCGATGCAAGCCAAGTGAAGAGATTCAGGACCGCGATGTTCAGCGAAGCTACTCCATGTCGACGGATCAGGAGGGATGCATCGGCGCCAGGTTGACCAGCTGAACGGTGGCAACAACGGAACAACTCGTCCCACCTTTCCGTTCCGCCATAATTATAAAAGCAAGAAACGACCGACCGAAATACCGTGCTCACTAATGAGCGATTGGAGGAAGCGATGAATAGAATTACTACCACCGCGTTGGCGCTGGCCGTGACCGGCTTGTCCGGAGTGGCAGTCGCCGCCGAATACGAGAAGGCGGTCGTCGACTCGGTCGCAACCTACGCCGCCCCCGGCGCATTTGACGGCGTGACGATCAATGTCGCCTGCCGCAGCCTGCCCGCGATGGACTTCATCGCCAGCCACAAGGAAATCTTCGAGAAGGCGACCGGCGCGACGATCAAGTTCACCAACTATCCGGAGAACGATCTTCGCAGCAAGATCGTCGCCGATGCCTCGAACAAGGTCGGCGGCTTCCAGGTTTACTGCCTGGACAACAACTATATTCCGCTGTTCGCCTCCAACAAATGGGTCGCCCAGATCGATTCCGCCATCAAGCCGGAATACAAGTTGGATGACGTCTTCGACAGCCTGAAGACGTCCTATTCCTGGCAGGGCGGACTGTTTGGCCTGCCGATCTATTCGGAGGTTACGCTTCTCTATTACCGCAAGGATCTGCTCGACGCTGCCGGCCTGACGCCGCCCAAGACGCTCGACGAGCTCGAAACGGCCGCCGCCAAGCTCACCCAGCCGCCGCAGACCTTCGGCATTGCGCTGCGCGGACTGCGCGGCGAGGGCATGAATGCCTACACCTGGACCGAATGGATGCGTTCCTACGGCGCCAATTTCCTGGATGCCAACATGCATCCGGTGTTCAACTCGCCGGAGGCCATCGAGGGCACCGAGCACTACTCGAACCTGATCAACAAGTATGGTTCGCCGGGTAACGGCACCTGGGGCTGGGACAAGGTGTCTTCGGCGTTCGCGGCTGGCCGCGTCGCCATGATCGTCGAGTCGAGCGCCTTCTATCCGGTCTTCAACGATCCCAAGCAGTCGAGCGTCGTCGGCAAGGTCGGCTATGCAGTCGTTCCGGCCGGCCCGAAGGGCGCCTTCCCGGCCAACTACTCGATCGGTCTCGCCATTCCCGCGACCGTCGATCCGGCGAGCAAGACCTTCGCCGCCGCCACTGCCTTCCTGCAGTGGGCGACATCGCAGGAGATGGAGTTCGCGCGTACCGACAAGGATATCGGCAACGAAGACCGCAAGTCGGTCAACCAGTCCGACCTGCTGAAGAGCAAGATCGACGCTGGCTACATCCAGGCGGTGCAGGAAGGCCAGGCGATCACCAAGACTCACTATCGCCCCATGATCCCGCAGTGGCGTGAGATGGGCGACATCATCGGCGCCGAAATCGAGGCGAGCTTCACGGGCGGCAAGTCCGCGAAGGAAGCGCTCGACGCTGCCGCAGAGCAGGTCACGGCCCGCTTCAAGAGCCAGGGCGTGCTTGATACGCCGCGCGCCTATCCGGAAATCTTCCCGGACAAGTAAGCGGACGCCGCCGCGCCGCGAACGCCTGGTCCGGCTTTCGCTGTCCCTAGACCGGGACAGCGGGAGCCGGGCGGGAGGTCGATTGCCGGCCCCGCGCCTTGATGACACGATCCCCGCTTCCGACCGGCCAGCGACCGGATCGGGCTGTCGTATCCGGCGCCACCGTTCCTGCACGCTCAAAGGAAAATCAATCCATGCTCGCCAATGCGAACCTCGAGAGCGGTAGTTCGGCGTCGCCGCCGGCACGGACCCGTTTCCGGCCGTCCCGCTGGCTGGTGCCGC
Organism: Kaistia algarum; assembly: GCF_026343945.1. Classification (NCBI taxonomy): domain Bacteria; kingdom Pseudomonadati; phylum Pseudomonadota; class Alphaproteobacteria; order Hyphomicrobiales; family Kaistiaceae; genus Kaistia; species Kaistia algarum. The sequence goes on along the minus strand of NZ_JAPKNJ010000002.1, from coordinate 260,371 downwards.
TTCCGGGTTATCTGCTGCTCGCGATCCTCACGCTCCCGCCCTTCGTCTATGGCGTCTATCTCTCGCTGGTCGATATCGACATCGCCATTCCCAACCGTCCGGTCAGCTTCGTGGGCCTGGCCAATTACTACGAGATCCTGTTCAGCGCGGCGGGCCAGAACGCGATCTTCAACACGCTGCTCCTGTCCTTCTCCTCGACCATCGCCGCAGTGGTATTCGGCATGGTGGTCGCCTATCTGATCGCCTTCTTCGCCGGCCGTTTTTCGGGCTTCGTCGTCGTCTTCGTGCTGATACCGCTGTCGGTTTCGCCGGTCGCCGTGGCGCTCGTGTTCAGCCTGATGCTCGACCCGCTCTATGGGCCAATCCCGCAGGTGATCTATTCGCTGACGGGCTCTCTGATCGCGCCGACCTCCAACGTCTTCGGGGCGAGGCTCGTCATCATCCTGCTCCAAGCCTGGCAGTGGTCCCCGATCGCGGTGATCCTGCTGCTCGGCGGCATCCAGAGCCTGCCGCGCGAGCCCGTGGAGGCCGCGCTGATCGATGGCGCCTCGCTCTGGCAGATCATCCGCAAGGTGCATATGCCGCTGCTCCGGCCGCTGATCGCCGTCACCGCGATCTTCGAATTCATCCTGTGCAGCCAGGTCTTCGCCGCCACCCAGCTTCTGACCAATGGCGGCCCAGGCACGGCCACGGTCGACCTGTCGCTGTTCATCTACAAGGTCGGTATCGCCGAATCCGGTCAGGTCTCGCTGGCGGCCGCCGGCGGCATCGTCGCCCTCATCATGGGGCTCCTCAGCGCCGCGCTGTGGCTGCGTGTCACCAAGTGGGAAAAGGAGATCTACTGATGGCCGCCTCGGACAGCCCCGCCAACGCTTCGCCGCTCACCATCGGCCTGATCGGACCTGTCGGCACCTGGATCGGCCGCATCCTGCTCATCCTCGCCCTCGCCATCTGGGTCGGCCCGCTCTATTGGCTCGTCAACACGGCCCTCAAGGTCAAGGTCCAGATCCAGAGCGCCGCGCCGGTATGGTTCCCCGATCCGATCACGCTCGAAAACATCGAGTGGGTCCTCGACAATCTGGATCAGGGCGCTTTCTTCCGCAGCCTTCGCGTGGTCAGCATCTCTGTCGGCATCGCCATGTTCTTCGGGCCGCTGATGGCCTACGCGCTGTCGCGCTTCAAGACGCGGTGGAACGGCCAGCTCGAGAACTGGATCATCTCGACACGCATGACGCCGCCGGCGGCGATGATCATGCCCTATTATTTCCTCGCCCTGCATACCGGGCTCATGAACAACGAGCTCGGGCTGATCATCGTTTATGTGGCGATCAATCTCCCGCTCGCCGTCTGGATCATGCTCGCCTTCCTGCGATCGATGCCGGACGACGCGGAGGAAGCGGCGCTCATCGATGGCTGCGGCGTCTGGCAGGCCTTCTTCCTGATCGTGCTGCCGACGCTCAAGCAATCGATCATCTCGGGCGGGTTGCTGGTCCTCATCCTCGCCTGGAACGAGTTCTTCATCGCCTTCGTCCTGATGTCGTCCAACATCACCTTCCCGGTTCAGGTGGGCAGCTTCCTCGCCGTCGGCCTCAATCCGGAATATGGGCATATGGCCGCAGCCGGCCTCCTTCTGTCGCTGCCGCCCATCCTCATTGCCGTCCTGTTCAGAAAGTCGTTGCTGACGGGCGTCCATGCCTTCTCGGGAGGCAAGTGATGCAGGACGGAGTGCTTCGCGATCTCGTGGTCGGCATCGATTCCTCGACCTCGGCCACCAAGGCGATCGCCTGGGATAGAGACGGTAGGGCGATCGCCGAGGGCCGCGCCGCCATCCCGCTCTCCAATCCGAAGGTAGGTCATTTCGAGCAGGATCCGGCGGACTGGTGGGGGTCGACCGTAACGGCCCTCAGCCAATTGATCCGCCAGATCGATGCAGCCCGGATCGCCGGGATATCGATCTCCAACCAGCGCGAGACATTCGGGCTCTTCACCGAAGCCGGCGAGGCGGTGCGGCCGGGCCTCGTCTGGCTCGACGACAGGGCAACGCCGCAGCAGCACAGCTTCGGCGCCCTTTTCGGCGCCGAGCGGATCCGCTCCGTCTCCGGCAAGCCTCTCGACGTGATCCCGTCGCTCTACCGGATGATCTGGCTCAAGGAGCATGAACCGGAGGCGTTCGCGCGGGCCGATCGCTATGCCGATGTCCATGCCTATCTGACCTTCAAGCTCACCGGCCAATGGCTGACCTCGGCCGCATCGGCGGATCCGAGCGGGATGGTCGATATGCGCGAAGGGATCTGGTCGGAAGCGATCCTGACCGCCGCGGGCCTGCCGATGCACCTGATGCCGGAAATCCGGCGGCCGGGGACGCAGCTCGGTGAGATCGACGAGAAAGCCGCGGCCGCGACGGGTCTACTGGCAGGAACGCCGCTCATTGCCGGCGGCGGCGACGGGCAATGCGCCGGCACGGGAGCCGGCGTCCTCGGTGCCGGGCGCGGCTATATCAATCTCGGCACGGCTTTGGTCGCCGGCACCTATGGCCGCGCTTACGCCCACGACCTCGGCTTCCGCACGGAGATCGCGATCGCCGAGGAAGGATACATCTTCGAGACCTGCCAGCGCTCTGGCACCTTCCTCGTCGACTGGCTGACGCAAGAGATGATGGGAGTACCGGCCTCCGACCGATCGGCCTTTCTTGCCAGCATCGAAGCGGAGGCAACCGCGAGCCCGCTGGGTGCCGGCGGAGTGATGCTGCTTCCCTTCTGGCAGGGCTCGATGACGCCGCATTGGGACAGCGCGGCCCGCGGTGTCATCGCCGGCCTCTCGGGCTCGACCCGCCGCGGCGATCTCTATCGCGCGCTCCTGGAAGGTCTCTCCCTCGACCTGGCACTGTCGCTGAAAAAGGCGATGGCGGTGACCGGACAGCCGATTGATCGGCTCCAGGCGATCGGCGGCGGCGCGCGGTCGGAGCTTTTCCTCCAGATCCTCGCCGACACGCTGGACCGCCCCATCAGCCGCTCGGAGGCGAAAGAAGCCTCGTCGCTGGGTGCGGCGATCGCCGCCGCGAAGGGCATCGGCTGGTTTGCCACGATCGACGACGCGGCGGCCGCCATGGTCGGACGGGCCGCCGAAACCTTCGATCCCGATCCGGGGCGCGTTGCCGCCTATCAGGCGCTGGCCGCCATCTACGACGAACTCTGGCCGATTCTGCGGAACTGGAACCAGCGCCGGAGCGACGTCGTCGCCTCCCTCAGCGGCGAGCCGATTGGCTGATGGCGGAAACTACGAGATTGAGCATGCAACCCATTGCGTCCCTGCCCGGCTCCGTATGTCGCAACCTGATCGGCGTCCTGACCGATATTGACGACACGATCACCTCGGACGGGCACCTGCCGGCTGCCTCCTACGCCATGCTGGAGCGGCTGCGGGAGTCCGGGCTGCTGGTCATTCCGATCACCGGCCGGCCCGCCGGCTGGTGCGACATGATTGCCCGCTTCTGGCCCGTCGATGGGGTCGTCGGCGAGAATGGCGCCTTCTCATTCCGCTACGATCACGCGGCCCGGCGGATGATCCGCCAGTTCGTCGCCACGGAAGCCGAACGAAAGGCCAGTCGCGTGAAGCTCGCCGCCCTCGCCGAGCGGATCCTGGCGGACGTACCGGGATCTGCGGTCGCCTCGGATCAGCTCTACCGCGAAGCCGATCTTGCCATCGATTTCTGCGAGGACGTGCCGCCGCTACCGCCGAAGGACATCGACCGCATCCTGGAACTCTTCGACGAAGCTGGCGCGGTGGCCAAGGCGTCGTCCATCCATGTGAATGGCTGGTTCGGCAATTGGGACAAGCTGTCGATGACGCGGCGCTTTCTTGCCGAGGCCTTCGGCATCGACGTCGACCAGGCGCGCGACCGCTTCATCTTCTGCGGCGACAGCCCGAACGACGTTCCGATGTTCGGCTTCTTTCCCTCGTCCTGCGGCGTCGCCAACATCATGGATTTCGCCGACAGCCTCGCGGCGAAGCCCGCCTATGTGACGACGGGGCGCGGCGGACAGGGCTTCGTTGAAATCGCCAGCCAGATTCTGGCGGCAAGACAGGATGCACCCGTCGCATCCGGTATCGGAAAGGGAGCGCGCTGACATGGCATCCGTCACCATCGACGACATCCGGAAGAACTACGGGGCGCTCGAAGTCGTGCACGGGCTCGACCTGCACATTCCCGACGGACAGTTCGTCGTGCTGCTTGGGCCGTCGGGCTGCGGAAAATCGACGCTGCTGCGCATGATCGCCGGGCTCGAATCCATCACGTCCGGCAAGATTTCGATAGGGTCGCAGGTCGTCAACGACGTGCATCCCAAGGATCGCAACATCGCGATGGTGTTCCAGAACTATGCGCTCTACGCGCATATGAACGTCTTCGACAACATGGCCTTCTCCATGAGGCTGAAGAAGACGAGCCAGGCCGAGATCAAGAAGCGTGTCGACGAGGCAGCGCAGATCCTCGGTCTGGAGCCCTATCTCGACCGGCTGCCGCGCCAGCTCTCGGGCGGACAGCGCCAGCGCGTCGCGATGGGCCGCGCCATCGTTCGCGATCCGCATGTATTTCTGTTCGACGAGCCGCTCTCCAATCTCGACGCCAAGCTCCGCGTGCAGATGCGTACCGAGATCAAGGAGTTGCACCAGCGCCTCAGAACCACGACGGTCTATGTGACCCATGACCAGATCGAGGCCATGACGATGGCCGACATCGTCGTGATCATGCGCGACGGGCATATCGAGCAGGTCGGACGCCCGCTGGATATCTATGACAATCCGCTGAACCTCTTCGTCGCCGAATTCATCGGCTCACCCGGCATCAACCTCATCCACGGCGAGGTTTCGGGCGAGAATGGGCTGCCGGTGGTTCGAACCGCCGCGAATGTCTGGCCGCTGCCGCCGAAGGCACCGGTCCGACCGGGACAGAAAATCGTCTACGGTATTCGGCCCGAACATCTGATGCCGCTGCCGGCGGATCAGGCCGGCGCTCTCGGCGTGCCGGGACGGATTTCGGTGGTCGAGCCTACCGGTCCGGAGATCCATATCTACGCGGATGTCGAGGGCCAGGAGATCTGCACGGTCTCGCGCGACCGTCTGGGATGGGCGCCGGGTTCCGACATCCGGCTGACGCCGCTGCTCGACCGGGTGCATCTGTTCGATCGCGAGACTCGGAGCGCGATCCATGGCTGAGATCGTCATCCTGGGTGCCGGCGTCATGGGAAGCGCCATGACGCTGCCGGCGGCCAACCATGGCGCGAGCGTAACGCTGGTCGGCACGCATCTCGATACGGAGATCATCCGCTCGGTCGCCGGCAATGGCTGGCATCCCCGCCTCGGGATCACGCTGCCGGAGGCCGTGAAAGCTCGTGACTGGACAGATCTGGGGGATGCCCTCGCCAAGACGCCGGACCTCATCATCCTCGGCGTGTCCTCGGCCGGCGTCGGCTGGGCGATCGACCGACTGGTCGCCACCCTCTCTGGACCGACGCCGATCCTGATGATCACGAAAGGACTGGCGACGGACGGCACCACTATCGAAGTGCTGCCCGCGCAGGTTCAACGCGAGCTCCATCGGCGCAGCGGCTTTGCCGTTCCGGTCATGGCCGTGGGCGGCCCTTGCATCGCTGGGGAATTGGCGGCGCAGCGGGATACATCGGTGATCGTCACCGGCGAGGATCTATCCGAAGTTGGCCGCGCTCTCGGCCTGCTGCGCTCGCCCTACTACCATGCAAGCGTTACCGACGATATCATCGGCGTCGAGGTCTGCGCCGCTTTCAAGAACTTCTATGCGATTTCCGTCGGTTCGGTCGGCGGACGGCTGGAGCGCGACGGCAAGGCGCCGAACGCCGCTCTGATGCACAACCTCTCCGCCTCCACCTTCACCCAGGCGCTGAAGGAGATGCGCGAACTCGTCGTCGCGCTCGGCGGGGACCCCGCAACCGTCGGCGGCCTTGCCGGCGCCGGCGATCTCTATGTGACCTGCCAGGCCGGACGCAATGGCAGGATGGGGCGGCTGCTCGGATTGGGCCTGCCCTATTCTCAGGCCAAATCCGACCACATGCCGATGGATACCGTCGAAGGCGCCAATCTCGCGCTGGAGCTCGGGCCGACGATCGAGCGGATGATGGCCGACGGCCGGCTCGACGCCGAGGCCATGCCGCTGACGCGGGCTATCATCGCGGCCATCTGCCGGGACGAGCCTCTTCTATTGGAGTTCTCGCGGTTTCACTGATGGGTCTCAACGGCCGGACCGAGCGAAGCCGGAAAGCCTCCGGCTCGCTCGGGTACTGCCTCAGCGCATCATCGCCGCGACATTACCGCCATCGACGGTGAGCACGGCTCCCGTGGACGCCCGCGACGTGATGAGTGCCAGTCCGGCCTCGGCCACGTCCCGCGCCGTCACCTCGCGCTGAAGCAAATTGCCTCGCATATAGAGTTCGGGCGTCACGCCGCGGGCGCGAGCGCGCTCCGCGACCATGGCGTCGGTCATCAACCCGGTACGAATTCGGTCGGGGTTGACCGCATTGACCGTGATGCCGTCCGCCGCGTGCTCCAGCGCGTATTGCCGCATCAGCGCCATCAGCGCCGCCTTCGATGTGCCATAGGGTCCGAAATCCGGACCCGGATTGACCGCCTGCTTGCTGACGTTGAACAGGATTGCACCGCCCGTCCCCTGCTTCAGCATGACCCTTACGACGGCGCGGGCGATGTAGTGATGGCCCCAGAAGTTCAGATCGAACGCCGCGGCGAAGTCGCTGTCGGAAACGTCCAGCAGAGCGCCCTGCCAGGCCGCGCCCGCATTGGACACGAGGATGTCGACGCCGCCGAACGCCTCGGCTACCTGCGCGATCGTCGCGTCCACCGCGCCTGCATCCGTCAGATCGCAGGCGAGACCGAGGCCGCCGAGACGCTTCGCCTCGGCCGCCACACGCGCCGCATCGATGTCGATCAGCGCGATCTCCGCGCCCTCGCTGTGCAGCAGTTCGGCCATGGCGAGACCCAAACCACCTGCCCCGCCCGTGATGACCGCGACTTGCCGCGTCAGCAGTTTCTCGGCCTGCTTGGCGAGCTTCGCCTGCTCCAGCGACCAATATTCGATGTCGAACAAGTCTTCCTCGGACAGGGCTTCGAAGCGGTCGATGCCTTCGGCGCCCCGGATCACCGTGATCGTGGCCTCGGCCACATCGGCGCCGATCCGGGCCGCCTTGCGGGTCGGCCCGGCGGCGAAAATGCCAAGGCCCTCAACGTAGAAGACCCTCGGCATCGGGTCCAGCATGGTCTTGCCGCCCCCCACGCGCGCATTGTTGCGGTCGAAATAGGCCTGATAATCGGCGACATATTCCGTAATTCGCGCCCTCACCAATTCGGCCCAGGACCCCAGATCGCCTGCCACGGGCGCGGGCAAGGCGACGCCGAAACGCTTGATGTGGATGACATGCTCGGGCGTCGCGTTGCCGCGCCGGACGAGATCGCCGACATTGGGCGCGCCGCAGAAATCGAGGATGTCCGGGTTGCTTCGGTGTTCCAGGATGAAGCGTCGCGGCCTTCCCTCCTGCTTGCCGGGCAAAGCGATCGCTCCCCGCAGGATCGGGGCAATGTCGGCCGCCTTAGCGAGAGGCAGCGACGGCGCCGCGGCCCGTCCGAACGGGCTGGGATTTCCTTCGGCGATCCGTCGTTCGGCCCGATCGATCGCCTCGATCATCGCCTCATAAGCGATGCGCGGATCGTCGGACCAGGTGAAGATACCGTGCTTCAACAGGATCATCCCGGGCGCGTCGGGCCTCTCCGAATAGGCCTTAAGGCAGGCTTTCGACAGATCGAAGCCCGGCATCACATAGGGAACCACGATCATTTCGGGAAAGAGCGCCCGGATGATCGCCTCGCCGTTCGGCTGGTTCGTCAGCGCCACGATGGCGTTGGCATGGGTATGGTCGACATGCTTGAAGGGCAGGATCGCGTGCAGGACCGCCTCGACCGAAGGATTCGGGGACGAGGGATCAAGCAGCAACCGGCGCTGCAGCATCACCATGTCGTCATCGGAGAGGTGCTCGTAGTTCACCATCGCCCGCAGTGGCTCCAGCCGAAGGGCTGGCAGTCCCGGCGGCTCGATCTGGCCCATGTCCCAGCCGCTGCCCTTGACGCAGAGGACTTCGACCGGCGTGCCATCATGATCCTGCAGCACCGTCTTGACCGATGTGTTGCCGCCCCCGTGCAGCACCAGACTAGACTGTGCGCCGAGCAGGCGAGTCGTGTAGGTGCGGATCGCCACGTCGCGGTTGATCTCCGCCCTTTCATATCCCGACACGACCACTTCGAATTCGGCGTCAGACCAGCTGGATTTCATGGAGGTTCTCTCTGGCGTTCGGATGGTGCAACGCGCACGCAGACACAATGCAGTGTCAATTGTCATATTGAGATGACAAAAGGCAAGATGCATTTGTCGAACGGTTGGCAGTCACGGAATTCTGTGCAAAGAACCGAGGGTTGCGAGGGGGTCATGCACGACATGGTATCGGACGCGATCGTTCCGGCGGAGTTTGACGATGTCGTCGTCTGGGCGGCCTGGCTCTATTATGAAGAGCAGTTGAACCAGAGCGAGATCGCCGCCCAACTCGGCGTTTCGCGTGCAACCATCGTGAACTACCTGCAAGAGGCCCGGGAACGCGGCGCCGTGCGCATCATGATGAGCGCGGAAGTGATGGCGCGCAGCACGGTCGCACGCGCGCTGGCAGCTCGGTTCGGCCTCGTCGAGGCGTTGGTGATACCCCGAAATCCCGCCGACGCGACGCAGCGCCTGTCTGCCCTTGGCGCCGCCGGTGCGCGGCAATTGGAGCGGATGATCTCGCCAGGCGAGACCATCTGCGTCTCCTGGGGGCGGACGGTCCTGGCGGTGGCCGATGCCATCGCCCTGGCGCGACCCGTCGAAGGGTTGAGCGTCGTCCAGGTTACCGGCTCATCCATGGGCAAGCGCGAATTCTCCTCGGAGCTTTGCACGGCGATCATGGCGCGCAATCTCGGGGCCATCAGCGTCAACATGCACGCCCCAGCCGTGCTAAGCAGCGCGGAGCTTTGCCTCGCCCTGCGGAACGAGCCAATCCTGAAACACCAGTTCGACCTGATCCGCCAGGCGCGCACCATCGTCTTCGGCGTCGGCAGTCTGGGGCCGGAAAGCACCATGCGCATCGCCGATGTGGCGACCGACGCGGAAATCGATGCTTACGCGGCCATCGGCGCGAAGGCCGTTCTGATCTGTCGGTTCCTCGATGCCGAGGGCGGGCAGGTCACGCGCGATTTCGACCACCGCATGATGGGAATCGAACTATCCGAGCTGCGCGCCATCCCGCGACGGCTCTGCGTCGCGGGCGGTCCGTGGAAGGTCGATGCACTGCGGGCAACCCTGAAGGGCGGCTTCGCAACGCATCTGGTCACGGATATGGAAACCGCGGAGGCCCTGCTGGCCAGCTAGGACCGGACAGGCGTGGTGTTCATGAAGTCCATCGTGTCCCCGAACGACCGGATCCCGGCATCCGACCCGAGACCGGTCGCCACCAGCGCCGCCGACGCCTGTGCGAAATTCAGGGCGGTTTTCAGATCCATCTTGTGATGCAGCGCCGTGATGAAGCCGGCGTCGAAGGCATCGCCGCAGCCCGTCGTATCGACGACCTGAATGTCGAAGGCGGGCTGGCGCATCACCTGCCCGGCATGATCCATGAAGCAGACCCCATCGCCGCCCAGCGTGAAGACGCAGTGCCTCACCCCCCGGTCGATGAAGAACCGCCCTGCCGCCTCGACATCGGCTTGGCCCGAGATCAGGCGGGCCTCCTCGATCGAAGGCATGAAATAGTCGATATTGGCCAGCAGAGGCGCGATCAGATCGAGGGTGCCTGCATTCGCGCCCAGAAGATCGAACGTCACGATGCGCCCGCGCCGCTTGGCCTCGGCCAGCAGCCGCGCGCTCGGCTCGCCGTCCAGCTTCGCCAGCAAGCCCGTGCCGCCCAGATGGATGATCGGAGGGGCCAGAACGGCATCGAGCGCCGCGACCGGCACTTCGAAATGGTCGGAGGCGCCACGCTGGTGCAGTGCCGGGCGGTCGCCATTCCGCCGGACGTTGAGGATCGTCGCCGAGGTCGGAACCCCCTTGAGCTGCTGCATCAGCGCCGTATCGACGCCGAACTTCTTCAGCGTCGACAGGACGAAATCGGCCTTCTCGTCATCGCCGACCGCGCCGACGGCAAGACAGTTCAGACCCAGCTTGGCGAGATCGACCACCGTGCCACCGGCTGTGCCCGCAACGGTCAGACGGATTTCGTCGATGAACTCCACATTCCCGCCGGCCGGGATCGCATCGACCGGGCGGCCGAGAATGTCGAGAATGTAAAGGCCGATGACCGAGACATCGTGGCTCATGTTCCCCCCTTGTGATTGAGCGCGGCCTTGTGGCCGTTCAGCCGCGGCTGCGAAGCGCGAAGATCGTTCCTGCCAGCAGGATGAAGCCGCCGACAATAGCCAATTGTAGCGTGCTGGGGATTCCGACGAAGATCAGCACATTGCTGACGATGGTGATGAGAAAAACCCCAAGCAGCGTGCCGATGACGGTGCCTGACCCGCCCGTGATCCGCGCGCCACCCAGCACGACGGCGGCGATGATCTCCAGTTCCATGCCGGAGAGGTCGAAGGGATTGGCAAGGCGATTGCTGGCGACATGCACGATTCCCGCGACGCCAGCCAGGAGCCCAGCCCAGCCGAAGACGAACAACCGCACTCGGAACAGATTGAACCCCAGCCGCTCCGCAATGGCCGGATTGCCGCCCGAGGCGAAAATCGCACGACCCATCAGCGTGCGCTCAAGGATGAACCACGTCACCAGCGCCGCCACGACCAGCACGATCACGGTCGCGGGCAGCATCGAGATCGCGCCGTCCGCGCCGACATGCGTGTAGATCGCCGCCTTGCCGAAGGCGTCCATCGCGGGCGGAATGTTCATGAACAGCGCCGTGCCGACAAAGGTCAGCAGGAAACTGCGGATGATGTATTGCGTGCCGATGGTCACGATCAGCGATGGCGCGCGCAAGGTGTGAACGAGCAGGCCGTTCACCACACCGAAGGCGGCACCACCGATCGCTGCCAAGGGCAGGATGATCCAGAGCGGCATGCCGGGAAAGACGTTCGTCACCAGCATGGTCAGCGCATACATGACGAAGGCGGCGATCGCCGTGAAGGATACGTCGATCCCGCCAGCGGCGAGGACGACGAGCACGCCCATCGCGAACAACCCGCGCACGACCGAGGCGCGCAGGATGTCGAACAGATTGTTCACGGCCAGGAAATCGGGGTTGGCGATGGCCACCACGATGATCGTCAGGATGGTCAGCGCCAGCGTGAAGAGCTCCGGACGACGCTTCATCAGCTCCCAGACCCGGGCGGCCGGACCGGCTGGAATGGTGGCAGGTTGGGCGGCCAGATCGGTCATTTTGCGCCTTCCTTCATGCCTTCGGCGTCGCTGGCCATGGTCTGATAGATCGCGTCCTCGCTGACGGAATCGGCGGCATAGGTGGCGACGATGGCGCCCTGCCGCATCACCGAGATGCGGTCGCAGTTCTGGATCAGTTCGGGCAGGTCATCGCTGATGATCACGACCGCCATCCCCTCATCGGCCAGACGCTGAATGATACGGAAAATCGTGTCCTTCGATCCGACATCCACGCCCACGGTAGGGCCGTGCAGGATCAGAAGCCGGGGCTCGATCGTCAGCCAGCGGCCGATAAGCACGCGCTGCTGGTTTCCACCCGACAGCGACTGCACCGGTACGGTCACGTCGGGAGCGACCACCTGCAGGTCGGCGACGGTCTTCTCGGCCAGTTTGCGCGCACGCCCCGTGCTGATGATGCCCAGCGCGCCGCAAAGGCGGCTCAGAACGGGAAGCGTGATGTTGTCCTGGATCGGCTTCTCCAGGAACAGCCCTTCGGTGAGCCGGTCCTCGGGCACATAGCCGATGCCCTCCCGGATGGCGGCCGCGGGACTCTTCGGTGCGATGATCTTGCCGCCCAGCCGGATGCGGCCCTGGTCCGCCGGCGCAACACCCGCCAGCGCCAGCGCCAGCTCGTTGCGGCCTGAATCGAGCAAGCCGGTGATCCCGAGGATCTCGCCCCGACGGACGGAGAACGACAGCCCGCGAAAGGCGCTGCCCGAGCCCAGCCCCTCGACTTCCAGCAAGGCGTCGCCAAGCTTCGGGTCGGTCCGATAGCGGGCCTCGCTGATCTCGCGTCCGGTCATCCAATGGCTGAATTCGGCCTTCGTATGGGTTGCCACGTCGAGTTCGGCGACCTTTTCGCCGTCGCGCATGACGATGGCGTGGCCGCCCAAAGACTTGCACTCATCCAGCTTGTGGGTGACGAACAGTACGGCAACGCCCTGATCCAGAAGATTGCGGACGACCCGCAGAAGGTTGTCCACCTCCTGCCGGGTCAGCGACGTCGTCGGCTCATCCATGATCACCAGCCGCGCCTCGGCGGCGATGGCGCGCGCGATGGCGACCAGCTGGCGCGTGGCGATCGGAAGCGTGTCGGTGCGCCGCGTCAGGAAAGCGCGGTCGGTCGGCAGGTTCACTTGCGAAAGCGCTAGCGCGGCATTGCGATAGAGCGCGCCGACATCGAGCCGCCGCGCCAGCGCCCCGCCGGCCTCGACGAGTTGCCGGGTCAGCGCGACATTCTCGGCCACCGACAGGTTCGGCAGCAGCGACAGGTCCTGGTAGACCGTTTCGATCCCGGCCTTGAGCGCGCCGATGGCGCCGAGGTCGCCCGCCACCTCTCCCGTCTGCACGCCACCGATGAGCATCCGCCCTTCATCCGCGCGCTGCGCGCCCGAGATGATCTTGATTAGGGTGGACTTGCCGCAGCCGTTTTCGCCCATCAGATGGTAGATCTGGCCTGGCCGGAGCGTCAGGCTGACATTCTTGAGGGCCCGAACCCCTCCAAACGACTTGCGCACGTTCCGGATTTCCAGGAATGCGGGAGCCGGTCCTGCCTGCGGATCTGGAGACTGCTGGGGCTGCATCGCGGTGTCCTGATGAGGTCTTTCGTCTGCAAGGCCGCGATGATCCGCGGCCTTGCCTCTTGCAGATCGATCGATCGGATCAGAACGGGTACTTGCTGAAGTCGTCCTTGCCGACATCAACCCAGGCCTGACCCTGGATGAGGACGCCCTTGCCCGGCCCCTTGCTCACCTTGACGGCATTGTAGCCGGGGACGCCGAGATCCATGCCGTCGGTGATCGGCTTGCCGTCGAGCACCATCTTGGACACGACGTTCATGACGTAGCCGGCATCCTTCGGATCCCAGAAATAGATCCGATTGATCGCGCCCGACGTCAGATACGGACCGCTGTCCTTGGGAAGACCCAGGCCATAGACGCAGATCTTGCCCTGCAGGCCGGCTTCCTCGACCGCGCGGCCGATGCCGATCACGTCGATGGCGGACGAGCCCTGGAAGCCCTTGATATCCGGGTGCAGGCGCAGGATTTCCTTGGCCTTCTCATAGGCGCGGTTGGCATCGTTGAAGGATTCGTTCTTCGCCGACACCAGTTCCATTTCCGGATACTGCTTGGCGTTTTCCGCGCCCGCATCGACCCACTGGTTATGCGTCAGGCTGCCGAGCGAGCCGACGAACGTCGTCCACTTGCCCTTCTTGCCCATGCATTCCGCCAGGCCTTCGTTGATGCGCTTGCCAAAGGCAGCGTTATCGAAAGCCTCGATGTCGGCATCGGCGTTGACGATGTTGCTGCCTTCATGCGCGATGACCTTGATGCCGCGCTGCTGCGCACGGCGCAGAACGCCTTCAAGGGCCGAAGGATCCATGGGGACAACAGCGATCGCCGAAACGTCGCGGGCCACCAGGTCTTCGATGATACGCGACTGCTGCGCTGCATCGGCCTTGGCCGGCCCGATCTGGCTGACGGCAACTTCAGGATGATCCTTGCCGAAGGCATCGACGCCTTCGTTCATGCGGATGAACCAGTTCTCGCCGGTGACCTTCACCACGGTGGTGATGTTCGGCTTGTCCTCGGCCTGCGCCGCGCCCGTGGCCAGCAGGCCGATCAGCGCCACGCTGCCCGCCAGTCTCGCGATCAGACTCATTTGCTATTCCTCCAATGTCTTGAACAATTGCTAGTCCGTCCCGCGCGTCGCTCTCTTGGAGAGCCCGCACCCCTTACCGCCTCAGACGAAGCCAAGGCGAAAGATCCACGCGCGCCGAAGCCAGCAGCGCCAGCAACAGCGCTCCCCAGGCCAGGTCGCGGAAAAAGTTGGAAATTTCCATGAAGTTGAACAGGCTCGACAGCGTCTGAAGCGCCGTCGCCGCCAGGAGAACGCATAGGACCTTGCCGTGGCCGCCCTCGGGCTTAACCCCGCCCAGCACCGCGATCAGAATGGCGATCAGCACGTAGGAACTGCCATAGTCCCACTTGACGGATGAATTCCGCGCCGCAATCACGATGCCGGCGACAGAAGCGAGCAAGCCGCAGATCGTATAGGTTACGATGATCATCCGCCGCTCGGAGATCCCGCCATAGCGGGCCGCTTTCGCATTGCTTCCCAGCAGCATCAGCTTCACGCCAAAGGGCGTGAACTTCAGTACAAAACCCAACCCCGCCGCGATCAGAACGAAAAGCGCGAAGCAGATGGGCACGCCGAGGATCGGCAAATTGCCGAAATCATCGAGCGGCGGGATGTAGCCCATGCTGACCCCGGAACCGTTGGTCAGGAACACGGCGATCCCCGTGAACAGGAGCTGCGTTCCCAGCGTGGCGATCAGCGGCGTCAATCCCGCGATGGATATGACGATCCCGTTGATGAGCCCGCCGACCAGCCCGACGGCCAGCGCAATTCCCGCGAGGGTCCAGGCGAACAGCATGGGCGCGTCATCCGGCACGATCATCAGCTTGGTCGCGAGGAAGGCGATGATGCCGGCGAGGTTCGCCAGTGCGATTCCCGACAGGTCGATGCCGCCATTGCCCGAGATCATGGCCAGCGCCACGCCGAGCGCCAGAAGTCCCAGTTCCGGTACCTGCGCCGCCATCGACTGCAGATTGTAGCTGTCGATGAAATTGTGTCCGGCGAGCACCGCGCCCGCGACCAGGACGACAATATTGATCGACGCCAGGAACATCGTCTGGCGATCCAAAGCTGATGGCACTTCAACCCTCCCGCGCGACTAGGCGTTGCCGCCCCGCCGTTTCCGCATATCGCCGCGATCTCGTGTCAATTGTCAATTCATGATGACGTATGTCAAAGACGCTTTCGTTCGACGCGACGCTCATGGCTAGCGCTCCAACACCGTCACAGCGGGCGCGTGGCAAGGATGGTCGAGCAGGGACGCCAGTTCGTCGTCGAGATGCAGCAGCGACAGCGACACCCCCTCCATGTCGAGCGAGGTGTAGTAGGGCCCGACGAGGCTCTTATGGACGACCAGCCCGTGAGCCTTCAGCCTCTGACGCACGCGGCGATGCAGGATGTAGAGTTCCATAGCCGGCGTGCCGCCCAGCGAGTTCACCAGCACTGCGACCCGGTCGCCGTGCACGGGCTTCATCTCGGCAAGGATACGGTCGAGCAGCAGGTCGGCGCAGTCATCCGCCGATGCGAGCTTCCGGCGCACGACGCCCGGCTCGCCATGGACGCCGACACCGATCTCCATGTCGTCGGGGCCGAGTTCAAAACTGGGCCGACGCGTGTCCAAGAGGCGCGCGGGCTCAAGGGCAAGCCCCATCGTATAGGTGCGGTTCGCCGCACGCCGCGCGAGAGCCTCGCATATCTCGAGCGGCAGCATCCGGTCGGCGGCAGCACCCGCGATCTTGAAGGCGAAAATGTTGCCGGCAACGCCACGGCGCGAGGCGCGCGACTCCAGCGGCGACGATGCGATGTCGTCGATGGTCACGATCTGGCGGACGCGCAGCCCTTCGGCCTCGGCCATCTCGGCTGCCATTTCGAAATTCATGACGTCGCCCGAGAAGTTGCCATAGATGTAAAGCAGTCCGGCCCCGCCGCTGACGGCGCGGCTGGCGGCGAGGATCGGCCCCGGCGGCGGCGCCGCGAAGATGTTCCCGACTGCCGCCGCATCCGCCAGCCCACGGCCGACGAAGCCCCAGAAGCCGGGTTCATGGCCCGATCCGCCGCCGATCACGATGGCGACCTTGCCGGTGCGCGGCCCGGCGGCGGCCATCACCGCCCGCGTCGTGCCCGGCACCGGGGCGATCAGCGCCTCATGCGCCAGAAGTGCGCCACCGAGGCATTCATCCACCGCGTCCTGCGGAGCGTTGATCAGTTTCTTGGCGTGGCTCCGCGACAGGGCAGGCAGAACCGGCTCAGGATGGGAGCGGCGCAGCGGTTCCGTCCAGCCCTCGGCATTCAGAATGCCCCGGCCCGTCGCCGTGTCCGTCACGAGCACATTGACGTGCTTGGCACGAAGCGCGGCGAGGATCGCGGCGATCTTGTCGATGCCACCGGCGACAGCGATCCGCTGTGGAATGCGCTGCAGCATCTCCAGGTCGAGACCGATGGTCCGCTCGGTCAATGGCCCAAGGACAGGCTGGCCTCGAGCCGAGATGAAGCGCCCGACGATGCTGCCAACCGCGGAATCATAGTGCGAATGCTGATCGATGCCGTCGAGGAATCCGCTGGTATGGATGGTGCTTTCCGGACGCAGCGACGAGATGCCCATGACGATCCGGTTCGCTTCCGCGAGGATTGCCATCTGCTCTGCCAATACCGGCTCGCGCAGCAGAAGTTCCCTCACCTCACGCGAGGAAACGATGGCCGGCGCCGACAGCGGAATGCACCGCGCCTTCAGCGCCTCGGCCAGACGCGAGGCGCAGGCTTCCGGCGTCCAGGGAATGCGTGCCGTCGTCCCGCCGGTCGCCTGCACCACACGCACATCGGCGAGGCCGGGATGGTCGAGCGCCTCGGCCAAGGCCAGGACCGACCGGCCCCAAGTGACGGCGATGGTGTCTCCCGGCCGGACGAAACTCTTGAGAACCTGCGCTCCAGCGGCACCGAGCCGGGCGATCAGCGGGCGCCCGTCACCATCGGTGGGGATGACGAGGCAATCTTGAAGGTTGAAGTGATCCTTCAGCGCCTGCGCGATAGAGAGTTCCCGAAAGCGATCGGGCGCGATCTCGATATTGACGATGCCACGGGTACGGGCGTCGGCCAGATAGGTGTTCACCGAGGCGCGCGACAGGCCCATCTTCTCGGCAATCTCGCCCTGCGTCAGCCCCTCTTCATAATAGAGCCAGGCCGCCCAGAGCAGCGTGTCGTCGCCGAACCGCAGTGGCATCGGAACCGTCGCGTCGCTTTCAACCCCTTGAGCTGGGCGTGCCATCATCGGACCGCCCTCTCGCGGCGCCGCATCGCGTCGCGCAGAGCCGCGATGATGATCGTTGCCGATGCCGCGCCCGGGTCGACATGGCCCAGAGTGCGTTCGCCCAGCCGTGCCGCCCGCCCGACGGAGGCGACCATCGCGCGGGTCGCCTCGCGCCCATCTTCCGCCGCGTTGACCGCTTCATCGAGACAGGCAATCGGATCCAGTCCGCGCGCCTCGGCCTGTTGCACCGCCCGCGCTGCGGGGGCCCAGACATCCAGCATCGTCTTGTCTCCCGGCTGGGCCTTGCCCCTCTCGCGAATGCCGTCGGCAAAGGCCGGGATCAACGAAGGAATCGCCTCGGGGGCTATCTCGATCCGGCCGGTATAGAGCTTTCCCGCCCGCAGAAACGCGCTGGCATAGAGCGGTCCGGTCGTCGCTCCCACGGCACTGAGGAAGGATTGCGCCGCCACCGGAAAGAGATCCCCCGCCGGTGCCCCTCGCATGGCGGCGTCGGAACTCGCCCGGACAATGGCGGCAAAACCCTCCGCCATGGAGTTCCCATGATCGGCGTCCCCGATCACGCCATCCAGAACGCCGAGTTCCGTCCGCGCCTCCATCAATCGGGCGGCGATGACGCGGAACAGGTCGGTAATATGGTCCGCAGTCAACGGCACCATGACGACGCCTCCTTTCAGGCCAGCCGCTTCTCGAAAGCGTCGCCCAGCGTCACGAGGATCAGGCAGCAGGAGGTTGCGCCCGCATCGGGCACGCCCCGCGATCGTTCGCCGAGCCGGCTGGCCCGACCGACCTTCGCCACCAGGTCGACGGTGCTGTCGCGCCCCGTCTCCGCGGCGAGGCGCATAGCCCGCAGAGCCGGAACGAAACCCTGGGTCTTCGTCGCATCGAAGGAGGCCACCGCAGGAACCAACGTATCCATCAGCGTCTTGTCGCCGACATTGGCCGATCCCGTGCGCCGAACGCCTGCAAGGCCGGCGTTGAGCAGGGCCGAGAAGCCCTCGGCATCGATAGCGCTGCGCCCCTCGATAGCCGATGCCATCTCCTGGAACATCAGCCCATAAAGCGGCCCCATCGATCCGCCGATCTCCGACATCAGAACGTCGGAGAGGACGCGGAGAGACTGATCGAGGCTCAGCCCCTTGCCCTCGATCCGCTCCGCGGCGCGGCTAAAGCCCTTGGCCATGTTGATGCCGTGGTCGCCATCGCCGATCAGCCCGTCGATCTCCGACAGATGCGCCTTGTTCGCGACGATCACGGCCGCCAATTCGGCAACGATGGCGTCCGACCCGACATTCGCCACGGCGGGGCCATGGATCGCCACATCGCTGACACGAACCGACCGAAATTCCTCGCGCCGCGCCTGGACCTTGCGCGCGCCAGCTTCCGCCATCGCCGCCGCCGGTGCCGCTACCGTCCCCGTCGCCATGCCCGGCGACACGGCTTCTAGATCGAGCAGCGCCTTGGTCTCCTCATCGAGAACCATCACCGTCAGCGTCGCGCCGATCATTTCCAGCGAGGTGAAATAGTTACCGACGAACGCCTTGTGGACGCGGATCCCTCGCGCTTCCAGTCCCGTCTCGATCCGGTCGTAGAGCACATAGAGCTCGTTCACCGGCGTCGCCCCGAGGCCGGAGACCAGCACCGCGACTTCGGCTCCCGGGAACAGGCCGTGATCGTCCATCACGATCGACAGCATGTCGTCGGCCGCCTCGTTCGCCGTCTTCAACGCCTCGACGCGCGTGCCGGGCTCGCCATGGTGGCCGATGCCGACCTCCATCGTGCCGGGCGCGATCTGAAAGTTTGGATGCCCCACGCCGGGCAGCGTGCAGGGGCCGAGACCCACGCCGACGGAGCGGCAGGCATCGATCGCCTTCTGCGCCGCCGCCTTCACGTCAGCCAGAGAACCACCTTGCGCCGCCTTGGCGCCGCCGATCTTCCACATGAAGATCTCGCCCGCCACACCGCGGCGCTTGGCTCGCTCAGCGGGAGGCGCGGAGCAGACATCGTCATTGGCGACGACGGTCGCGACCTCGATGCCATCGGCGACGACCATCTCGGCGGCCATCTTCACGTTCATATTGTCGCCGGCATAATTGCCGTAGAGCACCGCGACCCCTGCCCCGCCATCGGCGGCCCGGATCGCATCGGCAAAGCTCTTGGCCGTTGGCGAAGAGAACAACTCCCCCACGGCGACCGCATCGACCATGTTCCGGCCGGTGTAACCGATGAAGGCCGGCTCATGGCCCGATCCGCCGCCCGTGACGATGCCGACGCGGCCGACATGCGGTGCCGACGTCGACACCACCACCCGAGGATTCGAGGGGTCAAGCCGGACAAGATCGCGATGCGCTTTGACGAAGCCGGCTACGGTCTCGTCAACCAGATCGTCCGGATCATTGATGAACCTCTGCATCATCTCTCCCGCAAATTCCCGTTCCGTCGATGCACCCAAGCCTAAAGCCTGAAGGCGCCCCATGAGCGAGCGACGCCAAGCCTGCCGCCATAGGCAAGGATGATTAGAAGACTGCGTCGGATGTCCTCCCCGACGTCGCGGACAATTTCCGTGCCGCGCTGACTTCTGTAAATCACGTCAATTTCGTCATAAGTCAATGGTCAACTGAAATATGTAAACGCCACCCGAGCTTGAGGGTCTGAAGCGTTCCCGCTCGGTAGCCGCAGCCGGGCCCCGACGGGTGCGGCTCGCACGCCACGGCCCCTGCCAGACGCTCTGTGCCGATATCCGTCCGGTCCCTGCCCTCACTGGAGAGGAGCGCCTCGCTCAACGACCTACGCCACGGGCCTGTCGAACGAACAGAAGTGCCGCGGGGCGCACGGTTCCGCGCTCGCTCCATCGGACAGCCGATAGTGCGATGACGCCGGCGAAGCCGTCCGCGCAGAAGAATTAGGCCTCTCAGGCCTCCAACGCCGCAGGATCTTGGGATCCTAATGCCCCGCGATATCGTCCGCGAGACAGTGCCTCGTCGAGACGGGCTCTCGTCGGGGCGGTGAGCCGCCCCAGGCCGAGGAGCCGCGCGAGAGCCAGCGCCGGATCGGGCTCGTCGACAATGTCGAGATTGTCAGCGACGAAAGCAGCCAGTTCGGCGAGCGGAATGTCGGCGATCGCACGGCCGGAGCCCGCATCAAGAGGCTGGCGGTACGGGATTCGCTCGGCGAGGGTGCCCTTGCGCCAAAGGAACACCCCGCTCGTTTCCTCGCTTCGGTCGACGTCGCGCAAGTGCTGCGCAACGCGCTCGCGGATACGCCCGCCGACGCGCAGCCAGCCATGAGCGCGAGCGATGCGTTGGAACAGGATGTCTTCCTTGATCGGCGCCTCGCAGGTGAGCACGGCATCGACCATCGAACGCAGCGTGACGCGGTAGGTGAAATCGAAGAAGCGGTCGGGCTCAGCGCGTATGCCGGCAAGATTGGTTATGCGATAGCGCGGAGGGTCCCCAGCGATGGAAGGGAGATCAACCGGCGCGTCCTCTCCGCCAGCGGCCGGCATCGCGCCGTTGTGAAGATTGGGCTCGGCGGCATGGTCGAGGTTGACGACGCGGTCATCGGCTGGCTCTTCGGTATCTTCCGGCACGGTGGGAGCGGGCTCGGATTCCAGCTCCGGTTCCGCGCCACCGGCGGCGGGCTCCACCTCGTCGCCCATTTCCCAGCGACTGGACTCGTCACCCGAATTCTCAGCTTCGGCCGAATTGCGACTCTCCTCGAGCAGGACCCAAAGCGCTTCATGCAGGCGTTCGATCGCGCTGTCCGGATCGAACCACCAATCGGTCGACCAGACTCGAAGGATGTTCCAGCCAAGGCCGAGAAGCACCTGCTCGCGCACCTTGTCGCGGTCACGCGCCGTGGCGGAGCTATGATAGGTCGCGCCATCACATTCGACGCCGGCAAGGAAGGCGCCGGCTCGCTCGGGATGCCGGACGCCGAGATCGACGCGGAAGCCGGATATACCGACCTGAGGCATCACCTCCCAACCAAGCCGACGGAGCCTTTCCGCGACAGCCTCCTCGAACGGGGACTCCGGACCGCCGACCGAGCCACGGTCCTGCGCAGGGAGCGCAATCGCACCCCGTTCCGCATAATAGAGAAATGCCTTCAGATGCTTCGCGCCGAGCGCGCGGCTCCGTTCCGTGTCGATCTGGTCGGCGGTGAAGCCGGAAAAGACGATGAGTTCCTGGCGGGCACGCGTCACGGCGACGTTGAGCCGCCGCTCCCCGCCATCCCGGTTCAAGGCGCCGAAGTCCATTCGCCGAACCCCTGCCGCATCGGCCGCGAAAGTGATCGAGAACAGGATCAGATCGCGCTCGTCACCCTGAACGTTTTCAAGGTTCTTCACGATCGTCGGCTCGACGCGATCCTCGGCGAAGAACCATTCCAGCGCGGGCTCGCGGCGGCGCGCCTCGTCGAGCAAGTCCTGGATCAGCGATTGCTGCTGCGCGTTGAAGGTGATGATGCCCAGCGTCGGGCGCTTCGCCTCGGGCAACTTCAGCCAACGGCGCATGCGATTGCTCGCCTCGGCCGCCACGGCTTCCGCCTCGATCCGGTTGGTCCGGCTCTTGCCTCGATCATAGATGCCCTCCCGCACCGCCCGGAGGCGCACGGCGCGATCCTCGACATTGGGGGCCGGGAAGGTGATCAGGCGGTTTTGATAGTAGTGCCAGTTAGAGAACGCGATCAGAGATTCGTTGCGGCTGCGATAGTGAAAGCGCAGGTCCCGCATCGGCAGTCCGGCCGCCTTCGCTTCGTCGAGGATGCTCTCCAGGTCACGCTCGTAGAAGGGGACAGCATCGTCATCCCCTGCCCCGTCGCCATCGCCGTCATCATCGTTGCGGCCGAAGAAATTGGTCGGAGGCAGTTGCTTCGGGTCGCCGACGATCACGGTTTGCCGCGCCCGTGCGATCGCTCCCACGGCATCCCAAGTCGTGATCTGGGACGCCTCGTCGAAGATAACGACATCGAACAGCGCCTGGTCCGGCGGCAGATACTGCGCAATGGACAGTGGCGACATCAGCATGCAGGGGGCAAGCCGAGGAAATGTCTCCGGCATGGCGGCGATCAATTCGCGGATGGATCGGCTGGGACGCTGCAACTCCATCTGATGCCGGAGGCGACCGAGTTCGGAGTTCGGCGCAACGCCTGCCGCCGGCGGCAGGCCGTGATCGAGCGAACTGGCGACGCGCGATGCGACGTCGGCCCGCACGAGATCGTCCAGCTTACGGAAGTCGTCGATGGCGTGCTCGTGTTGGAAGCGGCGGAAGTCGCGCAGCACGGGATCGGAATCGAGCAAGGGTGGCAGCCACCAGCGGGCATAGGCAAGACGAAAGGCCTCAAGAACCGCCTCGGGCGCGATCGCACCGGACTCCAGATCCTCGACGAGCGGGGAGAGGCCCTTTGCTTTCGCCCTGCGACGGACGGCACACCACGTCGACCAGTCACGCAACAATGGCCGAGCATCCACCAATTCGCCCATCCGCAACGACGTGTCGAACAGGAGGCTGGTCGAAATGGAATCCAGCGGGTCCACACCGGCGACCTCTGCGAAGGCGGCCCTCGACGCCTCGAAATCGACAAAGGCCGACGCGAAGCTGTCCGCGCTCCGGCGAACCGGCTCATCCTCGCTACCGGAGCGGAGCGCCGGCGCGATCGCCCGCGCCACGGACTGCAACGCCTCGTTGCCGACGCCGAGGCGCAGCAGGCTTTCCCGCAAATTCGACGCACCCCTGAGCCGGCCGTCCAGCGCATCGAGATCGGTATCGATGCCCGAAAACTCCACAGGCATTCCGGCGAATTCGCTCGCCTCGACCGTAGCGAGGCATTCCCGCATCCTGCGCAGCAGGGGTAAATCCCGCGCAGGATCGGTCGCGCCGCCCGCAGCATAGGCTTGAAGAAGTCGCGTGACCCGGCGACAGGCGAGCCAGCGCTTCGGCCAGGCGGAGGCGACGGCCTGACGCCACTGGTAGTCAATCTCTTCGAGCGGAAGACTCGCCACGACGTCCGCTGGAAAGTTCGCCGCGAGATTCGCCTCAGCGGCGCGATAGCCTTGGATCGCCGACCCAAGCGTCGACAGCGCCTCACGAAGACGGGTGAAAGTGCGGTCGAACAGGATCGTATGATCGGCACCCGCACTCGCCCGCAGCGCGGTCGCAACGTCTCGGAGTCGTCCCAGCTCCTCGATCGACGCATCGTCCATCGAGGGGAGGCCAAGCCGGGCTTGGAATTCCATCAAAGACGTACGAAGGCGATCCGCGCCGAGCTTCAATTCGCGGGCCGATTGAAGGAGCCGTTCCTGCCAGGCCGACGACCATTCGCCAGGATCGACGAGCGCGAAGACCGGGCGGCTCTCGATCGACCGGAAGACGAGTCCAAGCTCCTCAGCCAGCGCCTCGAGCTCCAGGCGAGTCATCTCGTCATGGGCATCGATCGATGCCCAAGCGAGCGCCGGAGCATGCGCCTCCGCCCCTTGGAGCGCCGTTCCAAGCGCAAGATAGGGCGTCAGGCCATTCGGATACTCGCCTGCGGCTCGCCCCCGCGCTCCGCGCATTAGGAAGAATGAAAGATCCTCGGCGCCTGCGGCGCCTGCGGAGCGTCGCCTTCGGCTCCGCTATCGGTGAAGCATCTTCTGTCCGCAGAAGGGAACCCTTCCGGCGATGAGGATCTCCAGCCTTCAGAATGAACACCTCCGGCGATGGGGAAGCCCTCCGGGCAACAAAGAGAAGAAACGCTGCGCTCCTAGCGAATTGCGCCGTGCGACTCTCTGCCTCGCTCTCAACACAGAGTCACCGATGCGTGACACCTTTCTTCCCGATGCGACCTACTCCCGGCTCGTCGAGGATCTTCAGGGCTTATCCGGCCCGATAGACCGGCAACAGATCGTTGACACGCTCGCCTCGGCGAACGTGCGGCCCGTCTACTGCCTGGCTGACTCCGCAAATCACCGGAATGGGACCGCAGCGCCCGAACGATGGGTCGGACGAACCCATCAGCCGACGACGATGACGAAGGCCGCCAGTGACTCTCTGCGGCGACCTGAGAATCTTTTGACTTTCGACTGCGTGCCGTCGAGCCGCCGCTATAGCAGGCCTGCACGACCTCCCGTACTAAGGATGAAGATCTATGACCTACCCCGCTAACGCCTCGCCGCAGGCTGTCGCCGAAATTCTCGAGCGTTACCGCATGGGAGCAATCAACTTCGCCGAACAGCGTGATCAGCTTCAAAAGCTCGGCGCGCATGATCCCGCTCTCCGCAGCTTCGTCGAGACGTTTCTTCGCTGGACGCAGGTGCCGGGCAACAATGAAGTGGAGTGGCTGGCCCAGCCTCGACCCCATCGCAACTATCAGAGGGCGCCCAGCTCCGACCGTGGCGCTCTTGGTTCATATGAGGCCTCGACTTCAGTGGAGATTAGATCACACAGGACATCGCCCACCGCGCCGCCACGGACCTGGCCGACTTGAGCTCAGATGCATCGTCGGTTGATGATCTCGCGAGCGTGTGCAAGGCCTATTCGATCTTCGTGCACCTGCCAATCGTTAGGCTGGGTGTATCCTCGTTGTTGTCCACTCCGCTCACATACCCCACGAGATAAGCCGCAAGATACCGACCAGTGGCAAGATTAATTGTGTAGTCTTTGAGAGCAGCCGAGCATCTAAACGCACCCCCCTTCCACATGGACAAGCTCATAACACTTCCATCGACATAATTCGACCGAGTCGTGCAATATTGCGGGGTATTAATGACAAAATCGGATATGGTGACTGCATACGACATCGCATCGCCAGATAAGAATCCATCTCCGGCCTTCACCACTCGCTCTTTTTTTATATTTATGACGAATTTATTCTCGTCTACACGAAACGAGGTGGCGCGCCATTCTTTTTCGACGTCGCTATAAATGACGCCACCGGCGGCAGATGCTATACAAAAGTACTTGCCCGCGAATTTTCCCGATACGTCATAGAGATCCTCTGCGGCCAAAACGGGAGAAATGAACACACCAATAGAGATAGCGACCGCGAGTAGGACCGGCAGCTTCATCTTTATCTCCTGTCACTCGTTGGAAGGCGCAGAATTACACAATTCATAAAAGGACGCTGCGTTGCAATCGTCGGCTTGCGGTTCGATTGGCGATTTTCGTAATCAACGCTATAGTGGATATCGACCTACAATTACAGTTTCATTGTGTACCTGCGATGCAGCGGCACTTATCAGCTTTGTCGGGCTGTCATGAAAGACGATTTTTCAAACGGAATCTATCTGGGACTAAGTGGTCCGCTCCTTGCCGGGGAAAAAGTCTATTTTAGTCGTGGAATTGTCATGGAAGCGACCTACGCGCACCTCATGAGCCCGATGACGATGGCATTTACTCCGGTGGGACCCGGCCGTCACCACCCTGCTCCTTGGAAACAGGCTCGAGGTGGTTTCGGGCAGGATATCATCACCCAGGTCACTATCCCGCCGGCAGCCGGCGAGACGGCAGAGGAGCGACAGACGATAGCAACGACAATCCTGTTCTTGCTTCGACTGTGGTCAGATCCGTCAATCACGCTACCTGCGATTTCCAATATGCCCTTTGCGACGATTCGCGATGCGGCGGACGCCGTAGCCCACATCATACCGGTTGAACATCGACAGAAGTCGTTCCCGTTGGCCGCGATCGACTCGAGCAGGATATTGAATAGCTTGCCATGGGTCGTCACCCACTTCGAACCTACCTTTCACCTAATGACGACTAGCTCCGAATTCAGGCTAGCTGCTGGTGCCCTGGATACCGGTCAGTTCGTAGAAAATTCGGCGCTGGCGTTGATTTCACTTTGGGGAGCCCTGGAAGCGATCTTCTCCCCATCAACATCTGAACTAAGGTTCCGCGTTTCGTCGCTAATAGCTGCGTACACCAAGCCTCGAGGGCCAACTCGGCTGGCGGAGCAACGGCGTATCGTCAATCTTTATGACAAGCGCTCTGCCGCCGCTCACGGCAAGCCAAGCCACGCCGGTGACGACCTGCTTCAAACATTCGAGCTACTGAGGTCGGTGCTGATAAAGATCATCGGTGATGGCAAGATCCCGACGAAGAACGAGCTTGAGGAGCTTCTATTCGGCTAGTCGATAAAGAGTGTGGCGCCCGACTGTGACGGCAAGGTGTGACGACGAGATCCAGATCTATCGAATCAAGGTCACTCGGCCCCCCCGTGTAACACCCACAAAGGTGTTACACATTAGACCCGTTTTTGATGGTCGATTTTCGTCTAAGTCATTGCTTTTATTGACTTTTACGAAAGTGGCTGGGGAACCTGGATTCGAACCAAGACTAGCGGAGTCAGAGTCCGCTGTTCTACCATTAAACTATTCCCCAAACCGGGAAGCGGCAACGGCGCGAGTCGCTGGGCGGCTGGCATTTGCGCTTCGGTTCGGCGGGCGTTCTACTAGCCCAGAGCGACCATGCCGTCAACCTTGTCGAGCGGGCATCCTCCCAGAACGCGCGCAGCCGTGCGGGTTCTGAATGACATCCAAACTTCAAAGAGCGATGATAGTGTCGGGTAGACGGCTTATCATCGTCGGGGGCCGGAAGTTGCGGCCGGGATGCGTCGGGCGGAAATCGCCGATGGGAGAAAGAAGAATGATGAAGAACTGGATGCGTTTGTCGGTATCGGTACTTGCAATCGGTGCGTCGACGAGCCTGGTGCTTGCTGACAGCATGGACGACCTCGTCGCCGCGGCCAAGAAGGAAGGCACGCTCACGACCATCGCTCTTCCGCATGACTGGTGCGGCTATGGCGACGTCATCGCCGGCTTCAAGGCGAAGTACGGCCTCGAGGTCAACGAGCTCAATCCCGACGCCGGCTCGGCCGACGAGATTGAGGCGATCAAGGCCAACAAGGGCAATACCGGCCCGCAGGCGCCGGACGTCATCGACGTCGGCCTTTCCTTCGGCCCGACCGCCAAGACAGACGGCCTGATCCAGCCCTACAAGGTCGCGACTTGGGACACGATCCCCGACAGCGCCAAGGACGCCGACGGCTACTGGTATGGCGACTATTACGGCGTCATGTCGTTCCTGGTGAACAAGGACCTCGTCAAGACGGTCCCGACCGACTGGGCCGACCTGCTCTCGCCGGAATATGCCAACTCGGTCGCGCTCGCGGGCGCCCCGCAGACGGCCAACCAGGCGATCCAGGGCGTGTTCGCCGCCGGTCTCTCGGCCTCGAAGGGCGACATCGCCAAGGCGGGCGAAGAGGGCCTGAAGTTCTTCGCCGAGCTAAACAAGAAGGGCAATTTCGTGCCCGTGACCGGCAAGTCGGCCTCGCTGGCGCAGGGCTCGACCCCGATCATCATCGCCTGGGACTACAATGCCCTGTCGTGGCGTGACGTTCTCGCCGGCAATCCGCCGGCCGATGTCATCATCCCGAAGACGGGCGTCGTCGCCGGCGTCTATGTCCAGGCGATCAGCGCCTTCGCGCCGCATCCGAACGCCGCCAAGCTCTGGATGGAGTATCTCTATTCCGACGAAGGCCAGCTCGGTTGGCTGAAGGGCTATTGCCACCCGATCCGCTTCAACGCGCTCGCCAAGGAAGGCAAGATCCCGGCCGATCTGCTGGCCAAGCTGCCGGCGCCGGAATCCTATGCTCCGGCGATCTTCCCGACGCTCGAGCAGCAGGGCGCCGCGAAGGAAGTGATCGCCAAGCAGTGGAGCGAAGTCGTCGGCGCCGACGTCGCCAAGTAGTCCATACGATCCCGGGCGCCGGTCACCGGCCGGCGCCCGACTTCTCACCTGCAACCCAATTGCCGGCTCACCATGAGGTCAGCCTTGCCAAGGACGCCATGAGCACCACCGCCCTGCCGGCCACCGCCGCGCGCGTGAAACGGATCCCATGGTCCTGGCTCGGCATCCTGCCGTTCCTCATCTTTTCGCTGCTGTTCCTTCTGCTGCCGGCGGCCAATCTCATCGTCGGCGCCTTTCAGGATCCGAGCGGCAATTTCACGTTCCAGAACATCCTCAATCTCGCCCAGCCCGCGATCATCCGTTCCTATACGCTCAGCCTCCAGATCAGCGCCGCCTCGGCCCTGGGCGGCTTGGTGATCGGCTTCTTCCTGGCGCTGGCGACCATCCTCGGCGGACTGCCACGCTGGGTGCGTCCGACGCTGATGACGTTTTCCGGCGTCGCATCCCAGTTTGCCGGCGTACCGCTCGCTTTCGCCTTCATGGCGACGCTCGGACGAACCGGCCTCGTGACGGCGCTGCTGTTCACGCTGTTCGACTTGAATATCTATCGCGGCGGCTTCAACCTTTTGTCCTTCCTGGGGCTGACGCTGACCTATCTTTACTTCCAGATCCCGCTGATGGTGCTGGTCGTCTCGCCGGCGCTGGACGGTTTGAAGCGCGAATGGCGCGAGGCCGCATCGATCCTCGGCGCCACGGGCCTGCAATACTGGCGCATGATCGCCTTTCCCATCCTGTGGCCGAGCCTCCTCGGCGCCTTCCTGCTGCTCTTTGCGAATGCGTTCGGCGCCATCGCCACGGCCTATGCGCTAACCGGCTCGTCGTTCAACCTTGTGACCATCCTGCTTTACGCGCAGATACGCGGCGACGCGCTGCATGATCCCAATCTCGGCTATGCGCTGGCGCTCGGCATGATCGTCATCACCGGCCTTTCCAACGGCGCCTATATCTGGCTCGCCTCCCGCAGCGCCCGGTGGATCCGATGAAGACGACGCGCTTCTTTCCCTGGCTCGGGTTCATCGTCGGCGCGGTCTATTTCCTCGTGCCGCTGATCGCGACGTTTGAGTTCTCGCTGCGCATGCAGCGCGGCGTCTATTCCTTCAAGGCCTATCAGGTCGTCCTCGCCGATCCGAACTTCCAGGCGAGCTTCTCCTATTCAGCTGTCATCGCCTTGATGACCATCATCGTCGGCATCGCGCTCGTGGTGCCGACTGCCTATCTGGTCCAGCTGAAACTGCCGCGCCTCAGGCCGGTCGTCGAGTTCATGACACTGCTGCCGCTCGTCGTCCCGGCCATCGTCATCGTGTTCGGCTATCTGCGGATGTACAATTCCTCGTCCTGGCTGCCGCTGACGGGAAGCGCGCGAAGCACCGACCTGCTGCTCATCTTCGCCTATGTGACGCTCGCCCTGCCCTATATGTATCGCTCGGTCGACACCGCGCTCCGGACCATCGATATCCGTACGCTGACGGAAGCGGCGCAGAGCCTCGGCAGTTCGTGGCCGCGCATTCTCATCCAGGTCATTCTGCCGAATATCCGCGTCGGCGTGCTGTCCGGCGCGTTCCTGACCTTTGCCATCGTCATAGGCGAGTTCACCATGGCGAGCCTGCTCAACCGGCCGGCTTTCGGGCCCTATATGCAGCTGATCGGCGCCAACCGCGCCTATGAGCCGGCGGCACTCGCCGTGATCGCTTTTGCCATCACCTGGGCCTGCATGGGCCTCATCCAGCTCGTCGCCAGTTTCTCGCCCGGCCAGAAGCGCTGACGCCTCAAGGAAGACCGAAGGACCATCATGGCTTTCCTCACGATCGAGCGGATCACCAAGACGTTCGGGCAGCTGACCACCGTGAAGGGCGTCGACCTTGCCGTCGAGCGCGGCGAGTTCGTCACGCTACTGGGGCCGAGCGGCTGCGGCAAGACGACGATCCTGCGCATGATCGCCGGCTTCGAAACGCCGACCAGCGGTACGATCCGCATCGACGGCAAGGACGTGACGGGCCTCAAGCCGCACCAGCGCAATATCGGCATGGTGTTCCAGGCCTATGCGCTGTTCCCCAATATGACAGTCGCTGACAACATCGCCTTCGGCCTCAAGGTCGCGCGCAAGAGCGCGGCCGAGATCGCGAGCCGCGTCAAGGAGATGCTCGATCTCATCAAGCTGCCGCAGGTGGCCGATCGCTATCCCTACCAGCTCTCCGGCGGCCAGCAGCAGCGTGTGGCCCTCGCCCGCGCGCTTGCCATCAAGCCGCAGATCCTGCTGCTCGACGAACCGCTGTCCGCGCTCGACGCCAAGATCCGCGTCTCGCTTCGCGACGAGATCCGCGCCGTGCAGCGCCAGCTCGGCATCACCACGATCTTCGTGACGCATGACCAGGAAGAGGCGCTGTCCATGTCGGACCGGATCTGCGTCATGAGCGAGGGCAATATCGAGCAGCTCGGCACGCCGTTCGAGATCTATAATTATCCGAAGACCCGCTTCGTCGCGTCCTTCATCGGCACGCTGAACATCTTGAACGGCAAGGTGTCCGACGGCGCCGAGGGCCGTATCATGGTCGACGGGCAGGAGATCGTGACGAGCCGCGGCCTCAAGGGCGCGGGCACGGGCGACGCACTCGCCGTGGCGCTCCGCCCGGAGGCGCTGTCGATCGGACGCGCCAACGGTTCGAGCAACAATCTGGAGGGTACGATCGACGAGGTGCATTTCCTCGGCTCGGTCGTGCGCATCCGCGTCCGCTTCAAGGACAGCGCCGTCTCGCTCGACACCTTCAACCGCCCCAACGCCGCCCCGCCCGAACGCGGTCAGCCGATCACGGTCAATTTCGGCCGCGAGGATATTCTGGTGCTTGAGGGCGCATAGGCCTGAACGGTCAGGCTGCGACGCTCCCCTCGCGGCCGATGACACGGTCGATCTCGATCATGACCGCCTCGGGCAACGGCCCCTTTTCGAGCGCGCCGGCATTCTCCTCGATCTGCCGCGGCGTACGGACACCGGGGATTGGCAGCGTCCGTGCCGACCGGCCCCAGAGCCAGGCGATCGCTCCCTGCGCCAGCGTGCGTCCATCCGATTGCAACAGTTCGCGGATCGCCGCCAGCCGGGCGGCGTAGGACGGCGTCACCTTGCCGTCCGTGAAATAGGGCAGCCACTCGAACGATCCGACCCGTACGTCGTTCGCCGGCAACGCCGTTCCGCCGACAAATTTTCCAGTCAGAAGACCCATTGCGAGCGGTGATCGATTGATCGAGAGCAGCCCCTCGCGCTCGATGACGGCAATCATGGCGTCGGCGGGCCGGAAGAGGTTCATCTCGTGCTGGATCGCGACGAAGCCGTCCCGCCCGGCAAAGGCGGCGGCACCGTCCGGATTGTCGGTGCTCCAGCCGAAGGCGTCGATCTTCCCGGCCTGCCGCAACGCGCCGAGCTTCTCGAAGATCGGCTCCGCATCGGACAGCGGCAGGTCGTTCAGATGCAGTTGCAGGAGGTCGATCCGGTCACGTCGCAGCCGGCGAAGCGAGGTATCGACGATGGCCTCGATGGCAGCCGCGGACTTCTCCTCGCCCAGAGACTGCTTCGTTGTCGGATCGACGACATGGCCGAATTTGGTGGCGATGACGGCGTCGTGGCGGCCGGCCAGCGCTTCGCCCAAGATCTCTTCCGAATGGCCGCCGCCATAATTGGCAGCCGTGTCGAAGAAGCGGATGCCGAGGTCGAGGGCGCGATGGATCGCCGCGATCGATTGGCGGTCGTCAACATCGCCCCAGCCGAGCGGAACCGTGCCGGCGAAGAACGGCCCGCCGATGGCCCAACCGCCGAAGCCAAGCGCCGGGATTTCGCGGCCGTTCCAGAGTGTGCGTGTCAGCATGTCGAAGTCCTTGCGGGCCAATATCAGCCATTGCAAAATTGAAACACGGGAAGTATCCGACCTGTCGCCGGTGTGTCCGGCTGCCACAATCCTTCCTGATCCGGGCGGATTATATGCGCCGCTTGGCATCGACGGGAAACAGACGATCCCGCAAGGACCCTTTCGAAAATGAAAGACATGGACTGGCAGGACCTGAGATTCTTCCTCGCCGTGATGCGCGGCGGTGGTCTTGGTCCGGCGGCGCGTGCGACGGGCACGAGCGCGCCGACGCTCGGGCGCCGGATCACCGCGCTGGAGCAGGCGCTCGGCCAGCGCCTGTTTTCTAGGGGGCGCCAGGGCTATGAGCCGACGGAGGCCGGGCGCGTCCTGCTTGCCCATGCCGAAGATGTCGAGACCGCCATCGCCGGCATCGAGCGCTGGCGCGCCGGGACCTCGACGCGTCCCTCGGTTCGCCTGTCGGCCGGCGCGTGGATGACGCATTTCCTGGCCAGCGATATCGGCTCGATCTGGACGGCAGCCGATCCGTGGACGCTCGAATTCGTCACCGCCAACGCCCGGCTCGATATCGGCCGCAGAGCCGCCGATATCGGCATCCGCAACCGCCGGCCGGAGGAGCCGTGGCTGGCGGGCCGGCGCGTTGGCGTCGTCGCCTTCTGCGCTTATCGCCGGCGACAATCGGGCGCCGAGGCGGCGCTGCCCTGGATCGGCCTGACCGGCGAGGCGACGATTACGCCGTCGGCACAATGGCTTGCGAGCCATCATTCAGACGCGGTCGCCATCCGCGCCAACGATCCGCGCACGCTGCTCGACCTCGTCCGCCAGGGCGTCGGCCAGGCGATCCTGCCCTGCCTCGTCGGCGACCGGGCCACAGATCTCGAACGCGGCGGCGAGCTGATCGAGGCGCTGGCCTCCGAGCAATGGCTGGTAACGCATCATGACGAGCGCCACCATCCGGCGATCCGCGCCACGGCCGAGCGGGTCGTCCGGCTGATCGGCCGCAGCCAGGCGCTGTTCTCCGGCCAGGAAATGAAGACGGGCGCGGAATGACCCGCGCCCGTCATCAGCAAGCCGCCATCGGCACAATCAGGGCTGCGTATACGCCGTCTTCACCGTCGTAAAGAATTCCGCAGCATACTTGCCCTGCTCGCGCGGACCATAGCTCGAACCCTTCCGGCCGCCGAACGGGACGTGGTAGTCGACGCCGGCGGTCGGCAGATTGACCATCACCATGCCGGCTTCGGCGTTGCGCTTGAAGTGCGACGCATGCTTCAGCGAGGTCGTCACGATGCCAGCCGAGAGGCCGAACGGCGTGTCGTTGGCAACGGCGAGCGCCTCTTCATAGTCCTTGACCTTGATCACGCTGGCAACCGGGCCGAAGACCTCTTCCTTGTTGATGCGCATGTCCGGCGTCGTGCCGGTGAACAGCGCCGGCTGCAGGAAGAAGCCGGGATTGTCGCGCTCGATCCGCTGACCGCCAACGGCGAGCGTGCCGCCCTCGTCCTTGGCGATCTGGATGTAGCGCTCGTCCTGGTCCAGCTGGCTCTGGTCAACGACCGGGCCGATATGCGTGCCCTGCTTCACGGCGTCGTCGACGACCAGATCCTGGATGCGCTTGGTGAGCGCCTCGACATACTGGTCATGGATCTTCTCAGTGACGATCAGGCGCGAGGAAGCCGTGCAGCGCTGGCCGGTGGAGAAGAAGGCACTGTTGGCCGTCGTCTCGACCGCGACCTTGAGGTCGGCATCGTCCAGGACGATGGTTGGATTCTTGCCGCCCATTTCGAGCTGGAACTTGCGCATGACGGCGATCGAGGCCTCGGCGACCTTCTTGCCGGTGCCGACCGAGCCGGTGAACGAAACCGCGTTCACCTTCTTCGATTCGAGGATCGCCTGGCCGACGACCGAGCCGCGGCCCATGACGAGGTTCACGACGCCCTTGGGCAGGCCGTTGCGGACCAGAATGTCGATGATCGTCCAGGTGCAGCCCGGAACGAGGTCGGCCGGCTTGATGACGACCGTGTTGCCATAGGCAATGGCCGGCGCCATTTTCCAGGCGGGAATGGCGATCGGGAAGTTCCACGGCGTGATCAGCCCGACGACGCCGATCGGCTCGCGGGTGATGGTAACGTCGATGCCGGGGCGCACGCTCGGCAGGATCTCGCCGGCCAGGCGCAGCGTTTCGCCGGCGAAGAAGTGGAATATCTGCGCGGCGCGGATCGTCTCGCCGATGCCCTCGGGCAGCGTCTTGCCTTCCTCGCGGGAGAGCAGGCGGCCGATCTCTTCCTTGCGGGCGAGGATCTCGTCGCCGGTCCCCTTCAGGATGTCGTGGCGCTGCTGGATGCCCGAGAGCGACCAGGTCTTGAACGCGTCGGCCGCGGCGTCGATGGCTGCCTTGGCGTCGGCAACGGTCGCCTGCGCGAACTCGCCAATGACTTCATTGGTATTGGACGGGTTGATATTGGGCTTGGCGTCGCCGCCGACCCATTCGCCGCCGATATAGTTCTTGTGAAGCGCGTTCATCACGAAATCCTTGCGAACCGTTGAATGGAGAGAGCCGCCCCGAAAGAAGGGGCGACGTCAGGAGGCGGCGTAAACTCTGAATCCGGACCCTCTTCTAGCCCGCGCCGCGCAGGAGGCCAATGCGCCAAAGCGATCGAGCCTCATATATGGGGTCAACCCTCAGAGTTGAATGACCGTGACGTCCTCCGCCGGCGCATAGGCCAAGGCGTTGCGCAGCGGCAGGCCGAAAGCGTCGCATTCGATCTCGAACACGTCGCCCGGCTCGGTCTTGATTCCGGCTGCGACCGACAAGGTCGCCGTGCCGAAGGTGTGGACGTGGACCTGACCGGGGCGGCGGAAGAAGTCATATTTGAAGTGGTGGTGCTCGAGATTGGCGAGCGTATGCGACATGTTCGCCTCGCCCGACAGGAACGGCTCGTCGAAGATCGCCTTGCCGTCGCGGATGACGCGCGAGCGGCCGCGCACATCGTCCGGCAGCGCGCCGACGAGCAGTTCCGGCCCGACCGAGCACTGGCGCAGCTTCGAATGGGCCAGGTAGAGGTAGTTCACCCGCTCCATGACATGGTCGGAGAACTCGTTGGCGAGCGCGAAGCCGATCCGGTAGGGCTGGCCGTCACCGCCGACGATGTAGATGCCCGCAACCTCCGGCTCCTCGCCGCCATCCTGCGCGAAGGCCGGCGCGACCAGCGGCGCCTCGGGCCCGACCAGCAGCGCGCCGTCGCCCTTGAAGAACCATTCCGGCTGAACGCCGGTTGCGCCAGCCGCCGGCTTGCCACCTTCGAGCCCCATGCGGAACATCTTCATCGAATCGGTCAGGGTCTCTTCCGCCGCCGCCACGGTCTTGTGCATGGCATCGCGCGCCGACGCCGAGCCGAGATGGGTAAGGCCCGTGCCGGTGATGAGGAGATGCGCGCTGTCGGGATGATCGATCGGCGCCAGAACGCGGCCCGACGCGAGTAGCGCGGCGCGATCGACGGCTGCGCCCTGCCCTGCCGCCTCGACTTCCGCCACGATGCCACGCTTGGAGCGGATCGCCGCCTGGGCGAGATCATAGACGCTGGCAAACCCCGGAACGACGAACGATCCAGCCTCGGTCGTTGCCACGACGGCGCGATCACCGGCCTCGTTGCTGATCTGCATCAAACGCATGCGTTTCCTCCTTGATTGGTCGTCCAGAGCTTGGCTCTGCCACATTTTCCATTCGGCGAACGATCCCCCATCCGGCCGCTAAGCAGCCAAGGCAGCGGTTCTCCCCGGCTCAACGAATTTCCTTGTCCGCCCCGGAATCGACGCGGCGGCTGACCCAGATCGAATCGAAGACATTGCCCTTGGCGTTGCGGAGCAGCCTGCGCATGGCGAGATAGGCCTCTTCCGGGTCGCGCTTACGGATTGCTTCGTACACATCGCGGTGCTGCAAGACGGCGTCATCGCCCATAACGGTGCGCCAACCGAGCGAAAACGAGACGACGAGGCCCGATTCGATCAGGCTGCCGACCGAGCGCAGCATTGGATTATGCGAGGCTTCCAGCACCGTCATGTGAAAGGCGAGATCGGAGCGGATCTGGTCGGAGCTGCCGCGCTCGCGATTCTGGATACCTTCCAGCGCCACCCGCAGCGTTTCCAACTCCTCCTCGGTCGCGCGCTCGGCCGCCCGCGCCGCGGCGGCGGGCTCGATGATTTCGCGCATCTCGAAGAGGGAATGGATGAATTCATCGCTCGGCCGCTGGTCGAGCTGCCAGCTCAGCACATCGGAATCGAGCATGTTCCAGTCGGCGCGCGGGCGCACCTTGGTGCCGATCTTGGGGCGAGAAACTGTCAGTCCCTTGGCCGAGAGCAGGCGGATCGCCTCGCGAACAGCCGTCCGCGACACGCCGAACTCTTCCTGCACCTTGGGTTCGGTGGGCAGCGTCTCGCCGGGAGGATATTGACCGGTGACGATCCGCCGGCCGATCTCGGCGGCGACACGGTCGGAAAGGCTGCCGGGCCGCTCCCGGCCCGAAGCCGCGATCCGTCGGGTCGCTTCCATCGTGCCGCGCATGATCGCTCCGCTCCGCCCTGCCCTCGCTCCGCCGCTTCCGATATCATAGTATGTTTGCGGATGGCAAACTACGGGGCGGTTGGATGGTTTGGCTTAGCCTTTGATCGCTTCAGCGAAGTGTCGCGAAAATCTACGACTCCGTGAGCCTCACCGACGCCGGATAGATCACGTCGGCGCGTTTCTCGAAGGCTTCGGCGAATTTCCGGAATGCCTTGTCGAAGACGCTGCCCATCAGCATGGAGAGCGCTCGCGATCGAAACTCGTAGTCGATCGAGAAACGCACAAGGCTGCTGGCGTCTCCCCCCGGAACGAAGCTCCAGACGTTCTCCAGATGCTTGAACGGCCCGTCTAGATAGTCGGCGCGGATCGTAAGCGCCTCGGGGTCGATGACAACCTTGGTGGTGAAGGTCTCGCGGATGAACTTGTAGGCGACCGTCATGTCGGCAATCAGCACCTCGCGACGCCCGTCAGCACGGCGCGTGCGCACGGCCAGGCGTTCGCAAAGCGGCACGAATTGCGGATATTTCTCGACATCGGCAACAAGCGCGAACATCTCGTCGGCCGAATGGCGGACGGGTCGCTCGGTCGAATAATGGGGCATTCGCCTTCAGACGCCCCGTTCGGACCGCCGCGCCGCCTTGAGCCGCGCGAAATCCTCGCCGGCATGATGCGAGGACCGCGTCAGCGGGCTCGACGACACCAGGTGGAACCCTTTGGCATAGGCGATGGTCTCGAACGACTTGAACTCGTCCGGAGTCACGAAGCGGATCACCGGATGGTGCTTGCGGCTCGGCTGGAGGTACTGGCCGATCGTCAGGAAATC
Organism: Kaistia algarum; assembly: GCF_026343945.1. Classification (NCBI taxonomy): domain Bacteria; kingdom Pseudomonadati; phylum Pseudomonadota; class Alphaproteobacteria; order Hyphomicrobiales; family Kaistiaceae; genus Kaistia; species Kaistia algarum. The sequence goes on along the minus strand of NZ_JAPKNJ010000002.1, from coordinate 223,016 downwards.
GACATCGCCGACGCGCAGATCATCCATGAGCTGCAGAACCTCGTTCCGCTCCTCGCCGAGCCCGACCATGATGCCGGACTTGGTGAACATGGCGGGATCGAGCTCCTTCACCCGCTGCAGCAGCCGCAGCGAATGGAAATAGCGCGCGCCGGGGCGAACGGTCAGGTACTTGGACGGAACCGTCTCGAGATTATGGTTGAAGACGTCCGGCTTTGCGGCGACGACGACTTCCAGCGCGCCCGGCTTGCGGAGAAAATCCGGCGTCAGGATCTCGATCGTCGTTCCAGGCGCGGCGGCGCGGATCGCAAGAATCACCTCGGCAAAGTGCTGCGCACCGCCATCGGCGAGGTCATCACGATCGACCGAGGTGATGACGACATGCTCGAGCCCGAGCTTGGCGACGGCTTCGGCGACCTTCTCCGGCTCGGCCCGGTCCAGCGGCTGCGGCATTCCCGTGCGCACATTGCAGAAGGCACAGGCGCGTGTGCAGGTGTCGCCCATGATCATGAAGGTCGCGTGCTTCTTCGACCAGCACTCGCCGATATTGGGGCAGCCGGCCTCCTCGCACACGGTGACGAGGCCGTTCTTCTTCACGATCTCCTGCGTCTCGCGATAGACCGGCGAGCCCGGCGCGCGAACGCGGATCCAGTCCGGCTTGCGCAGCAGTGGCGTCTCGGGACGCTTTGCCTTTTCCGGATGGCGGGGACGCTCCGCCTTGGCGGTTACCGTGTCGAGAACGACGACCATGTGGGGCTTCTTTTCGATCAGCTCCGGCGGAAGAGGCCGAGAAGGAACAGGAGGACGATCGCGCCGATCGTCGAAACGACGAGGCTCGATATGAAGCCGGGTTGGGGCATCAGGTTGAAGCTGGAGACAAGGATCGCGCCGATCCACGAGCCGATGAGGCCGACGATCAGATTGACGATCAGGCCGTGGCTGCGCCCCAGCGTGCGCGAGGCGATCCAGCCGGCGAGGATGCCGATGATGATGGTTGCGAAAATTCCAACGCCGGTCATGAGCGAGCCTTCCGATCCATTTGCGCCAATATGGTCCCGGGGCCGGCTTGCCGCCAGCCCCGCCGCGACATGGCTATCATGCAAGAACCCGCGCGATCAGCACGACCACGACCGCGCCGATTGCCGCCACGACGATCTGGTTGACGAACTCGTTGCCGAGATTGATCGGGATCTCGAAATAGCGGACGAGAAACCCGCCCACCACAGCGCCGACCAATCCGACGATGATGTTGCGGAGCAACCCTCCGCCGCCGACGACCAGACTGGCGAGCCAGCCCGCCAGCAGGCCGATGACGATCCAGATCAGGATCGATTTGAGCTGACTGTCCATGCCCGCTTATCTCCCGGAACGCGCGCCTCAGATATGGATCGCCCGGCCATAGGCGGCCATCACGCTTTCATGCATCGTCTCAGAAAGCGTCGGATGCGGGAAGACGGAATGGATCAGGTCTTCTTCCGTCGTCTCCAGGTTCATGGCGATGACAAAGCCCTGGATCAGTTCGGTCACTTCGGCGCCGACGAGATGCGCGCCGAGCAGCTGGCCGGTCTTCTTGTCGAAGATCGTCTTGACGAGGCCCTCCGGCTCGCCGAGCGCGATCGCCTTGCCATTGCCGATGAAGGGGAACTTGCCGACGCGGATGTCGTAGCCGGCCTCGCGAGCTTTCTTCTCGGTGAGCCCGACCGAGGCGATCTGCGGGTTGCAATAGGTGCAGCCGGGGATCTTGGCCTTGTCCATGGCGTGGGGATGCAGGCCGGCAATGCCCTCGACGCAGAGAACGCCCTCATGCTCGGCCTTGTGCGCCAGCATCGGCGGTCCCGCCACGTCGCCGATCGCGAAGATGCCCGGGACGCTGGTCTTGCCGAGGCCGTCGGCGACAATGCAGCCGCGATCCGTCTTGATGCCGAGCTTTTCCAGCCCGAGCCCCTCGATATTGCCGACCACGCCGACGGCCGAAATCAGCTTGTCGGCAGTGATCTCCTGCGTCTTGCCGTCGCCGGTGTCGATGGTCGCGGTCACGGAATCCGCGCCCTTCACCACCTTCGTCACCTTGGCGCCGGTCAGGATCTTGATGCCCTGCTTTTCCAGGCGCTTGCGGGCATGGGCCGCGATTTCCTCGTCCTCGACGGGTAGGATCTGCGGCAGGACTTCGACCACGGTCACGTCGACGCCCATCGTATTGTAGAACGAGGCGAATTCGATGCCGATCGCGCCGGAGCCCATGACGAGCAGCTTCTTCGGCATCGTCTCGGGCACCATCGCCTCGAAATAGGTCCAGATCAGCTTGCCGTCCGGCTCGATACCGGGCAGCGCGCGCGGCCGAGCTCCGGTGGCGACAATGATGTTCTTGGCTTCGTAGTTTCCAGCCGGCAGCGCACCCTTCGGCGGCGTATTCGGCTTGCCATAGGCTTCGGCTGCGGCCGGCTTCACCGTGACCTTGCCGGGCGCCGTGATCTCGGCGAGACCCCAGATCACATCAACCTTGTTCTTCTTCAAAAGCCCGGTGACGCCCTGGTTCAGTTGGCTTGCAACGCCGCGAGAGCGCTTGGTAACCGCGGCCGGGTCGAAACCGATCTTCTCGGCGGAGAGACCATAGTCCGAAGCATGCTCGAAATAGTGATAGATCTCGGCCGAGCGCAGCAGCGCCTTGGTCGGGATGCAGCCCCAGTTCAGGCAGATGCCGCCGAGATGCTTGCTCTCGACCACGGCCGTCTTCAGCCCAAGCTGCGCCGCCCGGATCGCCGCGACATAGCCGCCCGGGCCGGAACCGATAATGATCACGTCGTAGCCGTTGGCCATGGCGGGCATCCCCTCGCATCGTTAGGGCGCCAAGCTGAAAGCCGGCGCCGTCCTTATTCCATCGCCTGCAACGTCAAGGCCGGGTCCCGTCCCGAAGGCGGGACCCGCGCCCGATCACGCCCGCAGCAGCGCGGCGATCTCGTCCTTGAGCCGCATGCGCGTCTTGCGCATTTCGATCATGTGGACGTCGTCGGTCGGTTCGACATCGGTCTCGGCGCGGTGAATGGCGCGGTTGACCTCGTGATATTCGTCCGCAAGCTTCGCGAAATGCGCGCTCTCGGCGCTGAGCTTGGCTATCTTCTCGTGCTCGCCGGGAAAGTCCTCGGCGAGTTCGTGCGGCGTGTGGGCCATATAGCTACTCCCTGATGCGGTTGCGCGCCGAACATGCGGATCGCTGACGGACCGGCCTTGCGCTAGATCAAGCCGACCGCCGAGATCTGTCCATCACACCAGCATCGACATCGGCTTCTCGATGAAGCCCTTGAACGCCTGCAGGAGTTCCGCCCCAAGCGCGCCGTCGACGACGCGGTGATCGGTCGAGAGCGTCACCGACATGATAGTGGCGATCTTGATTTCGCCGCCGCGCACGACCGGCTGCTGGATGCCGGCGCCGACCGCGAGAATGGTCGCGTGCGGCGGGTTGATGATCGCGGCGAAATCCTTGACCCCGAACATGCCGAGATTGGATACCGACGTCGTGCCGCCCTGATATTCCTCAGGCTTCAGCTTGCGATCGCGCGCCCGCTTGGCGAGGTCCTTCATCTCGTTCGAGATCGCCGACAGCGTCTTCCTGTCGGCATTGCGCACCACCGGCGTGATCAGCCCGCCGGGAATCGATACGGCGACGCCGACATCGACCACCTTGTGGACGACCATGGCATCGCCGGTCCAGGAAGCGTTCGCGGCCGGAATCTTCTTCAGCGCCAGCGCCATGGCCTTGATGACCATGTCGTTGACCGAAATCTTGTATTCTGGCTTGCCGTCCTTGTCCTTCGGCGCGGCACCGTTGATCTGCTCGCGCAGCGCCAGGAGCGCGTCGAGATCGGTATCGACCGTGACGTAGAAATGCGGAACCGTCTGCTTCGATTCTGTGAGGCGGCGGGCGATCGTCTTGCGCATATTGTCGTGCGGGACGAGCTCGTACGACCCTTCGGCGAAGAGTTTCAGCATCTGCGCGTCGCTCGGTCCGACCGGAGCCGGAGCCGCTGCGGCTGCAGCTGCGGGCGCTGGAGCGGCGGCCGGAGCAGCCTTGGCCGCGCCGCCAGACTTCGCCGCCTCGATATCGGCCTGGACGATACGACCATGCGGACCGGAGCCGGCGACCTTCGCCAGGTCGAGCCCGGCTTCCTTGGCGAGCCGGCGGGCGAGCGGCGAGGCGAAGAGACGCTCACCCTTCTCTGCCACCGGAGCCGCAGCGGCAACCGAGGCCGCAGCAGGAGCTGCCGGAGCCGGAGCAGCGGCCGGAGCGACTGGCGCAGGCGCCTCGGCGGCCTTGGCGTGAGCCGCAGGAGCGGTTGCGTCACCCAACGCACTCGGCGTCTCTCCGTCGGCCAGCAGCACCGCGATCAGCGCATTGACCTTCACGCCCTGCGTACCTTCGGGGACGACGATCCGACCGACCGTGCCCTCATCGATGGATTCGACTTCCATCGTCGCCTTGTCGGTCTCGATCTCGGCAATCACGTCGCCGGATTTGACCCTGTCGCCTTCCTTCACGTTCCACTTGGCGAGGTTGCCCTCCTCCATGGTCGGCGAAAGCGCAGGCATGAGAATATTGATCGGCATGGCGTCCCCCTAGCGATACGTGACGGCTTTGACAGCCGCGACCACTTCGCCGACATTCGGCAGAGCCAACTTTTCGAGATTGCCCGCATAAGGCATCGGCACGTCCTTGCCCGTCACCTTGAGCACCGGCGCGTCGAGATAGTCGAACGCCTTCTCCATGAGCTGCGAGGCGATCTCGGAACCGATCGAGTTCTGCGGCCAGCCCTCCTCGACCGTGACGCAGCGGCCGGTCTTCTTGACCGAGGCGATCACCGTATCGATGTCGAGCGGGCGCAGCGTGCGAAGGTCGATGACCTCGGCGTCGATGCCTTCCTTGGCCAATTCGTCCAGCGCCTTGACGACATAGTTCATGCCGATGCCGAAGGAGACGATGGTGACGTCCTTGCCGGTCTTGTGGATCCGCGCCTTGCCGATCGGCAGCACGAAATCATCCAGCTTCGGCACATCGAAAGAGTGGCCGTAGAGAATCTCGTTCTCGAGGAAAATGACCGGGTTCGGGTCGCGGATCGCGGCCTTGAGCAGGCCCTTGGCGTCGGCGGCCGAATAGGGCGCGACCACCTTGAGGCCCGGTATATGGCTGTACCAGGACGAATAATCCTGGCTGTGCTGAGCGCCGACGCGGGAGGCGGCGCCGTTCGGGCCACGGAACACGATCGACGCACCAAGCTGGCCGCCCGACATATAGAGCGTCTTGGCAGCCGAGTTGATGATCTGGTCCATCGCCTGCATGGCGAAGTTGAAGGTCATGAACTCGACGATCGGCTTCAGACCGGAGAGCGCGGCGCCCACCGCGAGGCCGGCGAACCCGTGCTCGGTGATCGGCGTGTCAATGACGCGATCGGCACCGAATTCCTGCAGAAGACCCTGCGTGATCTTGTAGGCACCCTGATATTCCGCGACTTCCTCGCCGATGACGAACACGTCGCCATCGCGCCGCATCTCCTCGGCCATAGCGTCGCGAAGCGCCTCGCGCACGGTCATCGAGACGAACTCGGTGCCAGCGGGAATAGCCGGATCTTGCGCGATCTCGACGATCGGCGCAGCAACGGCGGCGGCCGGGGCAGCCACAGGCGCCGGAGCGGCGGGAGCAGCCGCTTCAGCAGCAGCGGGCGCCGCGGCAGGGGCCGGAGCGGCAGCGCCGCTGCCAACCTTGGCGGCGTCCTCGCCGTCGGCGGCGAGAATCGCGATCGGCGTGTTGACCTTCACATTCTCCGTGCCTTCCGGCACGAGTAGGCGGGCGATGGTCCCCTCATCGACCGCCTCGACCTCCATGGTCGCCTTGTCGGTCTCGATCTCGGCGATGACGTCGCCGGATTTGACTGTGTCGCCCTCTTTCTTCAGCCATTTGGAGAGCGTGCCCTCCTCCATGGTCGGCGAGAGGGCGGGCATCAGAATGTCGATTGGCATTTTGGTTTCCGCCCTACTTGACGATGTCGGTCCAGAGCTCGGCGACATCCGGCTCAGGGTTGTTTTGCGCGAAATCGGCGGCATGATTGACGATGTCACGGACCTCGGCGTCGAGCTGCTTCAGCTCCTCCTCGCTCGCCAGCTTGCCCTCGATCAGGCGCAGGCGGACCTGCTCGATCGGGTCATGCTCGGTGCGCATCTTCTGCACCTCGTCCTTCGAGCGATATTTCGCCGGATCGGACATGGAGTGGCCGCGATAGCGATAGGTCTGCATCTCGAGGATGTAGGGCCCCTTGCCGGCCCGGCCCCAGGCCACAGCTCGTTCGCCGGCGGCCTTGACCGCCCGAACGTCCATGCCGTCGACCTGCTCGCCCGGAATGTTGAAGGAAAGGCCACGCTTGGAGAAATCGGTCTGCGCCGACGAGCGCGACACGGAGGTTCCCATGGCGTAGCGATTGTTCTCGATGATGAAAACGACGGGCAGCTTCCAGAGCTCCGCCATGTTGAAGCTCTCGTAGACCTGACCCTGATTGGCGGCGCCGTCGCCGAAATAGGTCAGCGAGACGTTGTCGTTCTTGCGGTAGCGGTTTGCGAAGGCGAGACCGGTGCCGAGCGAGACCTGCGCGCCGACGATGCCGTGGCCGCCGAAGAACTGCTTCTCGATCGAGAACATGTGCATTGAGCCGCCCTTGCCGCGCGAATATCCATCGCGCCGACCGGTCAGCTCTGCCATCACGCCCTTCGGGTCCATGCCCGCCGCGATCATGTGGCCATGGTCGCGATAGCCGGTGATCACCTGGTCCTCGCCGGTCCGGATCGCCATCTGCATGCCGACTACGACGGCTTCCTGGCCGATATAGAGGTGACAGAAACCGTGGATGAGGCCCATGCCGTACATCTGGCCGGCCTTTTCCTCGAATCTGCGGATCAGCAGCATCTCGCGATAGGCGAAGAGTTCCTGCTCCTTCGTGAATTCGGACACCGACGCCTTGGCACCGGAGGCCGATTTGGCCGGAGCCGAGGCTCTCGCCGGCCTTGAGGCCGCGGGCTTGCGTCCTTCGGCCGACGCAGCTTTGCTGCCGACCTTCGATTTGGCTACGGCCATACCTTCATCTCCAGGGCGTTTCCCAATTTTCTGCTGGAGACGTTAGCTGAAGCCGAATGGCATTCCAAGATGCATGGCAGGCAATGGAGCCATGCGCCAACTACATGACTTCATTGAAAAAAGCGAAGATCAACCAAATATCGGTTAATTGCTGCTTTGCGGCAGAAGTGATTGCTGCGGGGTCTGCTGCGATGCAGCGAGATCGATCACGATCTCATCAGGATGCAGGACGTTGAGATTGCGGCGAGCCCGCTCGTCGATCATGTCTGGATCGAGGCTGGTCGGCCGGAGCAGGGCGACGCGATGCTCCAGCGACGCCCGCTGCTGCTTCAGCGAGACGAGTTCGGCTTCAAGGCCGATCGCCTCGCGCTGCATCCGATCACGCGACCAGATTCCATAGTCGCCGTTGAACGAATGATAGCCGAAATAGGCGAGCACTGCGAGCGAGCCAAGCGGCAGCAGGAACCGACGAAGTCTGGAGTTCTTGCGATATCGGGTCTTCATCGGGCGGAGGGCACACGCTTCCAACAGGGTTGATAAACCATGCCCGAAGACGATTAACGCGGCGTTGCCGAAAAGAAATCCGTCGCAGAAGCGAGAGATTTGGCACTCCCGGCCGCCTCGGCCTTGGCGTATCGTCGAGGGAGCGTTAAGAGGCAGCTTCCCTCCCCTGTCCGTATCGGACCGGGAGCTTTGATCGATCGCGTGTCCATGACCCTATCTATTCCCTATTCCGCCCTTTCCGGCGCGCTCGAAGCGCGCGGCTATACCCAGCTGACGCCCGTTCAGTCGGCTGTGCTCGAGTCGAACGCGGCAGAACGGGATCTTCTGGTTTCCGCGCAGACCGGTTCCGGCAAGACCGTAGCCTATGGACTTGCCCTCGCCTCGACGCTGCTCGGCACCGCCGAGGCGCTTCCTCCCGCTGCCGCGCCGATGGCGCTCGTGGTCGCGCCGACGAGAGAGCTGGCGCTCCAGGTGCAGCGCGAGCTCGAATGGCTCTACGGACCAGCGGGTGGGCGCATCGTCTCCTGCGTCGGCGGCATGGATGTGCGCCGCGAACAGCGCGCGCTTTCGTCCGGCGCCCATATCGTCGTCGGGACTCCCGGAAGGTTGCGCGATCATCTGGAGCGCGGCCGTCTCGACATTTCGAAGCTCGCCGCCGTCGTGCTCGACGAGGCCGACGAGATGCTCGACCTCGGCTTCCGCGAAGATCTCGAGTTCATCCTCGACGCCTCGCCCGGCGTACGACGTACGCTGCTGTTCTCCGCCACGCTGCCGCGCGAAATCGTCAAGCTCGCCAAGCGCTACCAGCATAATGCCCTGCGCATCGATACGAACGACGAAAACCAGCCCCACCGCGATATCGAATACCGCGCCTATCGCGTGGCACCCAATGAGATCGAGCCGGCGCTGGTCAACATACTGCGCTACACCGACGCGCCGACGGCTATCGTCTTCTGCGCCACGCGCGAGGCAGTTCGCCGACTGCATGGCGCACTGCTGGAGCGGGGGTTCCTCGTCGTCGCGCTTTCCGGAGAGTTGAGCCAGACCGACCGAACCATGGCACTGCAGACCCTACGTGATGGACGCGCGCAGGTCTGCGTCGCGACCGATGTCGCGGCGCGAGGGCTGGACCTTCCGGATCTAGGCTTGGTGGTTCATGCCGACCTGCCGCAGAATCACGAGACGCTGCTCCATCGCTCCGGCCGCACCGGGCGCGCCGGCCGCAAGGGCGTCAGCGCGTTGATCGTGCCCTATAACGCCCGCAGCAAGGCCCAGCGCCTTATTACGGCGGCTGGCGTCGAAGCCTATTGGACGGCCGCTCCCTCCGCCGACGAGATCCGCCAGCGCGATCACGAGCGGCTGATGGACAGCATGTCGACGGCCGAGCCACCCACGGACGACGAAGCCAAACTCGCCGAAGAGTTGCTTGGCCGATTGGGACCGAACGGCGTCGCGATCGCCTTTCTCCGCCTCGACCGCGCCAGACTGCCGGCGCCCGAGGAACTGTTCGATCCGGGTCCGCAGGTCGACGGCCGCAACGCACGCGAGAGCCGTGGCCGGCAGAGGGCCGAGACGCATCGGCACGAGCGCATCCGCTCCGACCGCTCGCGCGGCGGGCGCGAGGACGGAGCGTCGGTGGATGCATCGGCCGGTCCGCAGGGGCAGGACGAAGATCGCCGCCCGCCCCTCGCCATTGGTTCCGACAGCGGCGCCGCCTGGTACAAGATGTCGATCGGCCGGCAGAAGAACGCCGATCCGAAGTGGCTGCTGCCGCTGATCTGCCGCCGTGGCCATGTCACGCGCAACGAGGTCGGCGCGATCCGAATCTTCGATAAGGAAACCGTGTTCGAGATCAACGCCGACGCGGCCGATCGATTCGAGATGGCGCTGGCGCGAGGCTCGGCCGAGGACATCCGCATCGAACGTCAGGATGGGCCGCCCAACAAGCCGATGCCCACGGCCAAATCGCGCAAGCCGCGCCCCGAAGGCACCGCGAAGCGCCCTCGCCGGCCGGCCTAGGCGACTGGCTCAGCCGGCGTCGCCTGTCGAGGGTGCCGCTGGCTGCGCCTTGGGCGCCCAGAGCTTGACGAAGTCAAGGAACCGCTTCTGATAGAACGGCTCGACCGTTTCAGCGACGCTTATGATGCGATCGCGGAAGGACGGATTGGCGAGATAGTTCCGGGCGAGGCTCTTGATGCCTTCCTCGGTGCGCAGCAGCAAAGCCAGCTGCGGATCGATCTGGCTTCGGAGTTCGTCGTCGACCTGATCCCGAAGGTCGAACATGAGCGGAGCCCGGCGGCGCGCAATCCACTGCTCGGTCGGCCCGGTGGCCAGCGAACGCTTCAGATACGTCGATGCGGCGGGGATATCCCCCGCCGTCTGCGCCAGGATCGCCGCGATCGTCCAGTCGTTGGACGAGGCGGGCGCAATCGTCAGATTGCGCGTCACGACGGTACGGCACGCTTCGAGCCGCGCCCGAGACTGATCGGCTGTCACAGCCGGATCATTCCTGCCCTGGAACCACCCCTGCACGCAGCTATCAATCCGCGCGCGGCGGGCGAAGCGGCTTTCCAGCTCGTAGAAGTGAGCCGGCCGCCGCTCCATGGCGAGGAAGACGGCCTGCTGCTGGCTGACCGGCTGCAGATTCATGGTGAAGGGCTTTGCCTCTCGCCAGGCGAGAAACCCTCCCAAGAACACCGTGACGCCGGCGAGGATCTGTACGCCGCGCAGGATGCGTCTGGTTCTGGCCCCGCGTCGGCGGCGCGGGGGTGTTGCGTCGCTCATCCCGACGCCTCGGCATAGTAGGACTTGTAGCGGCCGCGATAGCCATAACCGAACGATCCAACCTCGACCTGGTTGAGAACCACGAAGAACGGAACATTGCGGTAGTTGACACGTGACAGGTCGGAGAGCGCGGCGCGAACCTCCTGCTGCGACGTCTGCGCCCAACGCACGACGAGGACGGCAGCGGTCGAGTAGCGCAGCAACAGTCGCGCGTCGATGACGGGCAGCAGCGGCGAGCTATCGATCACGATGAAATCGAACCAGCCCTGCGCCAGCTCCAGCAGCCGCTCGAGACGGGCCGAATCGAGCAAGGAATCCGTCGCTCCGCGGCTTCCAGTCGTTCCGACGATCATCGAAAGTCCCGTCGCCGGGTCGATCGTGACGAGATCGCTCAATATGTCCTCGCCGGCAGTGCCTGACAGATAGTTGACGAAGCCGGGCCTCGCCTCGATCCCGAGGGACTTGTGCACCGTCGGGCGGCGCAGATCGCAATCGATCAGCAGCGTTTTCTTGCCGGATAGCGCGAACGCGCGGGCGAGCGACACGGCCGTCTGCGTCTTGCCTTCATTCGGAACTGCCGAGGTGACAAGGATCGTCTGAGCCCCGACCGAGCGGCGGCGCCGGCCGACATCGACGCCGAGACGAACGCGCCGAACGGCCTCGCTGTAAGGCGATATCGGATGCAGAATGATTTCGTTGGAGGCCAGCGCGCCGTCCGTCTTCCATCCGGCACTCTGCTCAAGGCTCGGGAGCGAGGAGAGCGTCGGCACGCCGAGCACCGATTCCGTCTGCGCTTCGTCCACGAAGCCGCCGACATAGTTCTCGCGCAGGAAGGCGAGGCCGAGGCCAAGTCCAATCGACGCCAGACCGCAGAGCATGAACAGCATGCGCGTGTTCGGGAAGCTCGGCGAGGACGGCGGCAAGGCCTTCGAGACGACGCGGCTGTCCGCGACCTGCAGGTCCTTCTGCGCCTCGATCGCCTTGGAACTGTTCAGCATGCGCTCATAGACGGAGCGGCTCGAATCCGCTTCCTTTTGCACCTCGTAGAGCCGCACCACCACGTCTTTCGGAAGGCTCGAGATGATCTTGTCGCGGCGCCTCTGCTTCAGATCATTCTCCTCCTGCTGCGCAGCGTCCACGTCGGCGCGAAGCTGGCTGACGGCGGTCAGAGCCTCAAGGTCAAGGCGCTTGTTGAGCTCTCCCAATTGCTCGCGAAGATTGACGGCCTTGGCGTCGTCCGCGCTGACACTCTGGAGCTGCTGCTCGACAGTCTGCCTGGAATCGTTGAGCGCCTTCAGCTGGTCCGACTGCACCGTGGCGACGAGCTGTTCCCAATTGCCGCTGCGGCGATACTGGTCGATTTCGCCGGCATTCTTGGCCAGATCGAGCCGCCTCGCCTGCTGCGAGTCGATGTCGCGCTGGAAATTGTTGATGTCGTCCAGCGTCGCCGAATCGTGAATCATCGTCAGATTGTCATCGACGAAGCGGTCGATCTTGTCCTCGGCCGAGCGGACCGAGGAAACGGCCGCCTCGAGGCGGTTCAGGATCTTCTGCTGCGCGATATCCGCCGTCTCGATCTTCGCGTCGATCTGCGCCCGAATGTAGTTCTCAGCCATGCTGTTGGCGATCGTCGCGGCCTTCTGCGGATCGGATGACTTGGCCGAGATTTCAATCAGATAGGTGAGGCCCTGGCGCGCGATCGATACCGTATTGCGCAGGTTCGACAGGACCGTATTGGCAATGGCCTCGGGCGTTGGCGGGCTGTCCTTCGCGCCGATCATCTCCTTCAGCCGGCTTTGCCAACCCGGCTGTGGCACGAAACCCGGATCCTGGGTCAGGTTCAGGTCGTCGACGACGCCAACCATGACGGCGGGCGATCGCAGGATACCAACCTCGCTCTCCACGCGTCCCGAATCGTTGGGCAGCAGCGAGACCTGGCCATCCGGATCGAGAATGTCCTTCTGGCGCGGATCGACCATGACGAGCGCCGACGCGGTGTAGATCGGCGTCAGCTGGAAGATGACGAGCGCGGCGATGCCGTTGACGACAAGGATGGTGGCAACGATCAGCTTGATCTGGCGGCGCAGCAGCCCGACGAGCGAACGAAGATCGAAGGTCCCAGCCACGCGCTGGGACTGGACGCTTTCCTCCGGCATCGCAGGGCCATGCTCGCGCCGCAAAGTCCAGGCGGCATCCGAGTTCTCGTCCACTTCGATCGCGGCTTCACCGTCTCGCTTCATTCGCTGCATTTCCATAACGCATTAATCCAAATTTCGAGACAGTCGATACCGCGTTCAGCGCTCACGAGACGGACAGGAATCGCACATTATCACGGTCCAACATGACCGCCGAAAGGGTGCCGCTCGCATAGCAGCCGGTGTCCACGGCTATCCGGTTGGGGTAGCGCATCGGTTGCTGTCCCGGCGTATGCCCGTGAACGACGACTGCACCGAAATCCTCGTCGCTCGACAGGAAAGGCTCTCGGATCCAGATGAGATCGCGCAGCGCCTGTTCGTTGATGTCGAGACCGGGCCGAACGCCGGCATGGACGACGAAGTAGTTCCGCCAGCGCAGCGATTTCGGCAGGCCCCGCAACCATTCCCAATGATCCGGCGGAACCAGGAAATCCATCATGCGCTGCAGCTGCCGAAAGTCAGCGCGGCTCTGCAAGCGGGGCACGTCGTCGGCGCCATAGGATTTGAGCGTCTCGAAGCCGCCAAAGCCTAGCCAATCTCCGGCGGCCACAGCGCTTTCCTTCGCCTCCAGCATCGCCTCCTCATGATTGCCAAGGAGGACAAACCGCTTGAGGTTGCCGCCCGGCGGCGTCATCGCATAGTCGATGACGTCGGCCGATTGCGGACCGCGGTCGATGAGATCGCCGACAAGCACGATCACGTGCTCACGATCGGCGGATCGCGATGCCAGTTCGCCGATACGGCGCTCCATTTCCTGAAGCTGCCTAAGGCAGCCGTGAACATCGCCGACGACATAGAGAATCTGGTCGTTGTCGGGCAAATCGATCGCTGCGTGACCGGCAGCCGTGGAGGCGAGCGGACGGGAACCGACAAGCGCCGTCGAAAGGCGGGCAAGCAGCGACGGCGCTCCCAGCGAGGCCCTCATTTCAGCTGGCGGCCGAAAAGGACGCCCTCCCTATTGCCCATTCGAGCCCTCCCCCATTCGTCTGGCGGCAGGTCCCTTCGGGCGAGCCGCGGCGGCGAAAGGCCCGGCCTCCAAACCCCGCGCCGCGCGAGGGCGGGCAACTTCGATCTCCGGTTCGGCCAATCGCTCACCGCTGTCGCTTCCGACCGCCTGCGCATAGCCGGCGGCCAGGACGGCGATGAACAGCAGTTCGATCGCCTGGATTTGAAGGCTGAAATCGACCAGCGAATGCAAGATGGCGATGGTTCCGACCGTGACGGCGGCAACGGGAGCGACGGAAGGCGTCGTGCCGAACAAGGCACGTGCGGTGCGCCAAAGGACGTAGGCGACTGCCGCCATGACGCCGAGCGCAAAGATGCCAAGATCCGCGAACAGCTCGAGATAGACGTTGTGCGCGCGGTCCCACACGACGTCGGCGCTGAGCGGCAGACGATGGAAGATGGCGAAGGCATCCTCAAACGTCCCGCCGCCAAAACCGACAAACGGCCTGTGCAGGATCATGCCGATCGTCTGCACGAAGAGCGGCCAGCGCAGATCCTGCGTCGCTTCCTGGCTCCCAAAGCGTTCGGTGAGTCCGCCCGCAGACAGCAATGCCACCATCAGCACGACGGTAACCAGCACAAGCGCGATGGCGAAAGCCGTGCGGCGGCGACCCGGCGCGCGCGCAGCGCCAAGGACGACAGGCATAACGAGCCCGACAGCGCCCACGAAAGCACCCATCCGGGAGGCCGTCAGCAGCAGCGCCGAGCCGATGATCGCGAGGCCCGCGCCATAGCCCGCAATGGCGATCAGGGCGTTGTCGAGCCGGAAAATCTCGCGGAAGGGCCGATTCTGCTTGCCCCGCTGGCGGGGCAACACGGCGTTGACCAGGAGAGACGACCCGATACCGAGGCCAAAGGCCAAGAACGTCGCGAAGGAGTTGCGATTGACGAAGAAGCCGGTTGCAAAGCCCTGATAGGTCCATTTCTGCATGAACAGCATCGTATCACCGAGCTGGAACAGCAGAAAAATGCCGATGCCGGCATGCGCGGTGACGATGGCGAACAGAGTCTGCATGAAACGATGCGCACGCACATCGTTCACCGTAATCTCGGCGACGAGGAAGAACAGCAGTCCGTAGGTGAGGTAGTTGAGCAGCATGAGGCTCGTCGCCGCCGTGTCCATGCTGATCCGCCGCCAAAGGCTGAAGTCGAGCGCCGCCGAAGCGTCGGACCATACGGGCGGCAGGAACAGATCGAAGGGCAGCGGCAGGAGTTGCACGGCCATCCATGCGGCCGAAATCGCGCCCAGGACTGCGGGCCAGTAAAGCTCTGCCAGCGGCAGCCTCAAGCGGCCAGGCTCTCTCGCCATGAAGCCGAGATACAGGAAGGCGATGAGGCCAACAGCGACGGCGTTCAGCTCCCAGAAGAACGGCCGGTTGCTTCCGACCGGAACGGGGGCTAGCGCCAGGAGCAGGGCGACCAGGACGAAGGAGACGCCGTTCGGGCCTGTCAGGGTGCGTCGATGCACGATCAGGCCTCAGATCGCTTTGCAGGGAGTTCCGTCACGAGACGATCCGTCCTCCGATTGGTCCCGTAGTTCCCCCGCCCCCATCCAGCATAACGACATCCAGAAGCGAACAATCGCAAAAGTCCGCCCCGACCGGTCAAACCGACCTTCAGAACGCGTTCGGCGTCAGCAGGCGCAGCGGCGTCTGCAGCAGGATCTTGATATCATAAGCAGGCGACCAGCGACGGATATAGGTGCGGTCGCAGCGCAGCCGAGAGCGGATCTTGTCCAGGCCATCCGTCGGACCGCGAAAACCCTCGATTTGGGCAAGCCCCGTGATGCCAGGACGCACCAGATGACGGTCGCAATAATTCGGGATTAGGGTCGCATAGGCTTCGTCCATGGCAACGGCATGCGGACGAGGACCCACCAGCGACATCTGGCCCAGCAGAACATTGATGAGCTGGGGAAGTTCGTCGAGACTGCTGCGGCGAAGCACGCGGCCGACGGCCGTTATCCGGGCATCGCCGGCGGAAACCTGCCGGAACGCACCCTCAGTCTCCATCACCGTCATCGAACGGAATTTCAGCAACATGAAGACGGATCGGTCGACGCCATATCTCTGCTGCCGGAAGAGCACGGGCCCCTTCGACTCCAAACGGATCGCCAGGGCGATCAGCAGCATGACCGGCAAAAAGAAGATCAACAGGGCCCCTGCCCCCAAGAGATCAATGACACGCTTCAATCGCGAAGCGTTGACCGCTTGAGCGCGGGATATGAGCTGCGATGCCGGGAAACTCCCGGATTCCTCATCTGTCTCATAGGCACCTTTAGAGACACCTCGACGAGGGTCGCCAATCAAGACACGTGCTGAATCATCAAAAAACATATAGGCCCCCGCAGCTGGCCAATTTTTGCACTGCAACATACAATTTGCAGCGCAGCACAATCCTTGTAGCCGCAGTCTGGATCGCCTTCAAGCGCTTTCTTGTCTCACAGGCTGGCGTTTCGCTGTGCAGGGAGGCTAGGGCAACAACATCGTATAGAAGTGTTGTGCAGCGGCATCGATAATTTCCTAACAATGCAGCTAAATCTGAGTTCAAACGCAACTTGGACCAATGACGCGGACAACACCGCTCGCCTTTGGCGTGTGCGACCTCCGGCCATGTCGCCGGCCCGACCACAAGATCGCTCGTGCAAATATAAGGCGGCTCATCGAAGCCAATGACGAGCTTCCGTACTTACCAGCCGATTCGTAGCTATTCGTCGCTTAGCCGGCGCATCTTCATCTGATCTATCGATTCGATTTGCCAAATTGATCTTCGGAAAAAGGCAATCTCAATAATCAATTCGATCCATGCGTTGTGCCAATTCAGCCACGAGGCGTTTTCATAAAGCCGTTACAATTTGTTGCAACGCACTTTTCAGCAGGCATTGAATACCAACTCGGTTAAGTTTGCCTTGCTCGCTGCGAGGGGTCGCCGCGAGCGTTGCGTGCACGTCAGTGCATGCGATCCATGCATTCGGGGTTGGGGGCGAACAGCGAGATCGGACGGCGCGAGGGTATCGCGTGGCCGTGAGGATCGTTGTTGCTTGCCCTCGACTTCGCAAATCGAGGTCAGACATGAATTTCAAGACTCTGCTTCTCGGCTCTGCCGCCGCGATGGTCGTGGCGGGCGGCGCTCATGCGGCGGATCTCACGGTCGCCGAACCGGTCGACTACGTGAAGGTCTGCGATGCGTTCGGCAAGGGTTTCTACTACTCTCCCGGCACCGATACCTGCATCAAGGTCGGCGGATACGTTAAGTTCGGTACGTCGGTTGGCGATACCGACTTCACGAACTATAACTCGACCTACCCGGACTCGAACTGGTCGAACTTCTACACGGAAGTGTCGATCCAGCTGACGGCCTCGTCGGTTACCGAATTCGGCAACCTGACCGGCTTCTTGGAAATGCGCGCGCAGACCGGCAACACGGGCGGCTTCAACACCTCCCTGACCCAGGCTGTCAACGCGACGACCAAGTCGGCCTATATGCAGACCGCCTACCTGTCGCTCGGTCCGGTCAAGGCCGGTTACTTCGACTCGCTGTTCGACTTCGGCCAGGGCTATAACGACACGGGCGGCTTCTCGTCGGACACCAAGACCGACCAGATCATGCTCAACTACACCGTGAACGGCTTTGGCCTCGCGCTTGCGGTCGAAGACCAGCGCGATCGCGGTTCGGCCGGCAATCTCGGCGGTCTGACCGCGAGCACGGCCGTCACTTACGGCTACGATAGCGGCACCGGCCAGTACTATCCGATCCTGAAGACGACCTATGCCGAGGGCGGTTCGGACAACATCCCGAACGTGATCGGCGCGATCTCCTATGCGTCGGGCATCGTCTCGGCGAAGCTCGCCGCGGCCTACACCGATATCGCTCTCGACCGTACCGGCACCGGAACGGCCAGCAATCCCTACGTCTTCTCGGCGCAGCAGGGCTGGGCCGTCGGCGGCAGCATCGAGCTCGCGCTCGACGCCTTCTCGGCTGGCGACAAGTTCCAGATCTACGGTGCCTATGGCGATAACGCCAACTCGTTCACCGGCATCGCCGGTGGCACCTCGGTGGCGGGCCTCAGCAGCTACACCTCCCAGGCGAATGCGGCCATGGCGCAGGGCACGAGCTGGAGCGCGTTCGCTTCCTACAAGCACGTGTTCACGCCGGCCGTTTATATGGCCGCGACCGCCAGCTATGCCGAATATGATGGCGACGGCTACTACCGTGGCGGCGACGCGCTTCAGGCGTGGCGTGGCGTTCTCGGCGCCGGCTGGACGCCGGTCAAGGGTCTCGATGTGCTGGCTGAAGGCTCGTACAACAGCGTGACGGGCGAAGGTTCGATCAAGGACGGCGACGCCTGGTCGGGCGTCCTCTGGCTGAAGCGCTCCTGGTAAATTCCGGGACCTTCGGGTTCAAAATGAAAGGCCCGGCGGATCGCTCCGCCGGGTCTTTTTCACGGCTACGATCTTTCGGTCAGCGCCGCTTGCGGCCCGCCGAGAGCGCCACGGCTACGACGATGATGAGGCCGGTCGTCAGGTCCTTGAAGAAGGGATTGACGTTCAAGATGTTGAAGCCGTTGCCAATCAGCGCCAGTAGCAGGACACCTGCGATCGAGCGCCAGACCGCGCCCTTGCCGCCATAGATCGACGTACCGCCGAGGATCACCGCCGCGATCGCGTCGAGTTCCATGCCCGCGCCGGCCTGGGGCTGGCCCATCGAAATGCGCGAGACCGCGATGACGCCGGCAAGCCCGGCTGCAAATCCGGTGAGACCGAAGGTGGCGATCTTGACCCAGTTGGTCCGCACGCCGGAAAGGATGGCGGCCTCCTCATTGCCGCCAACGGCGAAGACGCGGCGGCCGAAAGTGGTGCGGTTGAGCAGGAACATGATCGCCGCTGCGAACAGCACGAAGACGATCACGGCGATATTGACGATGCCGATCTTGCCGCGGCCGAGCCAGGCGAATTCCTCCATGCGCACGGGAATCAGCGCGCCGCCGGTGATCAGGATGGCGATGCCGCGAAATACCATGCTGCTGGCGAGCGTCGCCAGGAAGGAATGGACGTTGAAACCGGTGATGATCAGCCCGTTGACGATTCCAAGCGCCAGTCCAACCAGCGGACCGATCAGGATGCCGAGCATGGGATCGACATTGACGGCGACCCAGGCGGCGGAAACGCTGGCGACGCCAAACACCGCGCCGGCCGAGAGATCGAAGCCGCCGCCAACGATCACCAGCGTCAGCGCGCAGGCGATGATGGCCAGCGGCGCGCTCTGGTTCAGGATGTTGAGCAGATTGCGCGGCGTCAGGAACGAATCGGACAGGAAAGACAGCCCCACCATCAACAGCGCGATGATGATGAGGATGCCGTAGCGCTGCAGCCATATCACGGCCTGCCGCGAGATCGGGACGGATCGAGCGGAGGTCTGCCGCGCTGGCGTGGAGATATCGGTCATGACGGGGCTCCCGTGAGCGGGCCGACCGCGGCGGGGCGGTCGATGTTGAAGAGGCGGAAAAGAGCGTCCTCGACGCCAAGCGTGCGGCAATCGACGCTGTCGATGATGCGGCCCTCGCGCATGAGGTAGCCGCGATGCGACAGGCTGATCACCTCCTCGAGCTCAGAGGAGATCAGCAGTACCGCCGCGCCACCGCGCGCGAGTTCGACGATGAAATCATGAATACGCCGTCGCGCGCCGATATCGACGCCGCGGCTTGGCTCGTCGAGGATGACCAGGCGCGGCGCGCCATAGACCCATTTGGACAGCAGGACCTTCTGCTGGTTCCCGCCGGAATAATAGGCGACCTCGCCGTCGATATGGCCGGGGACGATGTTGAAATGGCGGATCATCTCGGCCGTTCGCCGTCTCTCCTCCTTCGGCCGCAGGACGCCGAATCGCGAGACGAGCCCAAGATGCGGCAGCGACATGTTGGGCCGCACGGATTGGACCAGATCGAGCCCCTGCTTGCGGCGGTCCTCCGGCACGAAGGCGAGCCCTCGCTCGACAGAGCGTCGCGGACTGCGATTGTCATAGGTCTCGCCTGCGATCCTCACCGTTCCGGTGGCGGGATCGGCACCGAAGATCGCCCGCGCTAGTTCGCTGCGGCCGCTGCCGACCAGCCCGATCAGGCCGACGATCTCGCCCGGCCGCACGTCGAGCGTGATGTCGTGAAGTCCCGAATCGCTGGTGAGGCCCGTGATTTCCAGGAGCGGCGCCACTTCGGCGGCCGGCGCCGGGGGCAGCGGCGGAAAGGCGACATCGGCGGGTTCGCCAAGCATGGCCTCGACGAGGCTCGCCTTGGTCTCGCCGGCAATGTCGCCTGTCCGGACGACGCGGCCGTCGCGCATGATGGTGACGCGGTCGGCGGTCGCCAGCACATGGTCGAGGAAATGCGTCACATAGATCACCGTGCGCCCATCATCGCGCAGAAAGCGGATCACATGATGCAGCTTCTCCGCCTCGTCGGCGGTGAGCGAAGAGGTCGGCTCATCCATGATGATGACGCGGGCGTCGCGGGCGATGGCGCGCAGGATCTCGACTTTCTGCCGCTCGGCGATGCGCAGATCGGCAATGAGGGTTCCGGCCTGCAGTCCGAAGCCGCAGCGTTCGTCCAATAAGCGGAACCGCGCGGCCTCGCCGCCGGAGAGGATGCCTCCCCGATTCGACTCCATGCCCAGGAAGACGTTCTGCGCCACGCTGAGTTCGGGGACGAGTTGCAGTTCCTGGTGGATCATGGCGATGCCGCTCGTCAGCGCGGCGCGCGGCGACCAGTGGCCCACCGGCTTGCCGAACACGGAAAGCGTGCCGGCGTCGAAAGAATAATAGCCGCCGATGATCTTGCCGAGGCTGGACTTGCCGGCGCCATTCTCGCCGATCAGCGCATGCACCTCGCCACGGCGGAACGAGAGATGAATGTCGTGAAGGATCTTCGCACTGCCGAAGCTCTTCTCGATCCCGGCAAGGCGGATGGATTCGTCTGACATGGTGGCCGTTTCCATCCCCTGCATCGTTTCGGGAACCTTCGAACAACCCGAACGGCCGTCATCCCGCGCGTGACCCGGGATCGATTCAGACTTGAGGCGTTTCAAGCCTGAATGGACCCCCGCTTTCGCGGGGATGACGGCGCATTCCTGATTGCGTACTTCGCTGGCGAAGCAAGCCCGGATCAGATCAGCCCTGCCATTCAGGCTTGTATTCGGGATGGGCATCCAGAACCGACTTGGTGATGATCGGCGGAACGGTGCCGAGCGACATCTCGTCGGTGAAGGCGGGGGTCGGCTTGCCTTCGAGCGCGTCGACGACGCCATTCAGGGCATATTCGCCCTCGCTCATCGGCAGTTGGGCCAGCGTCGCATCCCAGCGACCGGCCTTGATCGCGTCGATGGCGATCTGGTTCGCGCCGCCGCCGATCAGGTAGAGCGACTTTAGGTCCAGCCCGGCATCGTTGATGGCGATCTCGGCACCGACGAGGTGCTGATCGGCATTGGACAGCACGACATTGATGTCCTTGTGCGCCTGCAGCACGTCCTGCATGCCCGTCATCGACTTGTCGGGGTCATAATTGCCCTCGACCGTGGCGACGATCTCGATGTTCTTCTGCTCGCCGAGCGCCTTCAGATAGGTATCGTAGCGCAGATTATCGAACGGATAGATCTTCTGTCCGATGATGATCACGACCTTGCAGGGATTCTTGTCCTTGCAGAAATCGATGACGGCATCGGCCTGCGCCTTGGCGCCGATGGCGGGATTGGACGCGACCGTGGTGACGAGGCCGGGGACCTGCGGCTCCAGCACGTCGAGCTTCGGCCCGATCGGGAATAGTGTCGTCGCGACCTTGAGGCCGGCCTTCGTCGCCTCCTCGATCGCGGTGGCGATACCGATCGAATCGTTCGGGGCTATGACAATGCCCTGGAACTTGCCGCCGGCGACGATGTCCTCGACCTGGGAATATTGCTTGGTCGCGTCGAACTCGCCGTTGAAGATCTCTACCTCGACGCCGCGGGCCGCGGCGGCCTTCTTCACACCTTCGTAGATCGCCTGATTATAGCCGTTCTGACTGGAGGCGGCGAGGAAGGCGACCTTGTACTCGGCAGCCTGAACGAGGGCAGCGCTGGACAGGAGCCCGGCGAGGCCCACCGCCAGAGCTAGGACATTCGATTTCATCATGTGAACTCCGTGGTTCCCGAAGGCCCAGGGACGATCCCCGGACCGGTGATCTGGATGGCCGGATTGCGCGATCCGGCTCTTTGTTGGAGGTCTGGCCTCAATGGAGCGTGTTCTTGTAGAAGCGCCCGCCGCGCAGGATGGCGGACATATGGGCGCCGTCATCGGCGAGCAGCGTGATGTCGGCATAGGGATCGCCATCGACCACGAGGAGATCGGCCTGCGCGCCCGGCGCGATCACGCCGATCTCGCCTTCGAGCTTGCAGAGCTTCGCGCCGATCAGCGTCGCCGAGCGGATGATCTCCGCCGTCGGCAGGACGCGGGCGAGAATCTCGAACTCCATCGTGTGGTATTTCTGGAGTTCGCCGAGCAGATCGGAGCCGAACGCCATCGGCAGTCCGGCGTCTCGCATGATCGAAAGCGATTCGAGCCCGGCCTTGCGGACGATCTCGATCTTCGCCGCCGCTTCCTTGGAGAGCCCGAAGCGCTCGCCTTCCAGCGCCAGTCCCTCATAGGCAACGAGGGTCGGCACGGCGATCGCGCCCGCCTCGGCGGCAAGCCGTGCCGTATCGGACTGGATCAGGTTACAGTGTTCGAGCGAATGGACGCCGCATTCGACGGCGCGGCGGATCGCCTTGTCGGTATAGACATGCGCCGAGACATAGGTGCCGGCGTTCTCCGCCTCCTCGACGATCGCTTTGATCTCGTCGCGGGAGTACTGGATCGAGTGGATCGGGTCGGTCGGGGACGACACGCCACCATTGGCCATGATCTTGACGAACTTGGCGCCCTTCCTGAGTTCCTCGCGGGCAGCGAGGCGGCAATTGTCGACGCCGTCGACGATGCGTCCGAGATTGCCGAGCCGCTCTTCCATCACCTGCGTGCGATCATCGGTGCGAACGCGCTGATCGCAATGGCCGCCCGTCTGGGTCAGCCCCTTGCCGGAGATGATCAGGCGCGGGCCATCGACGACGCCCTGCTCGATCGCCATGACGAGGCCGAGATCGGCGCCGCAACAGTCGCGCACCGTCGTGAAGCCGCGCTGCAGGATCGTCTCCAGGATCCGGCCGGCCTTGAGCGCGATCAGCGAGGACGGCGCCAGCGTGTTGGCCGAGCCGTCAACCGTGGTCGAGACGACATGCAGGTGGCAGTCGATCAGCCCAGGCATCAGCGTCCGGCCGCCAAGGTCGATCCGTGTCGCAGAGGTGGATCGGATCGGATGTTCCGAGACTTCAACGATTCGGCCATCCTCGACGAGGACATCGATGCCATCGAGCAGCGCATCCTTCGACGGGTCGAGGAACCGCCCGCCGGTGAAAAGCAGGGCGCTCATGCTGCGGTCTCCGCCTGGTAGCCATAGATCTCGGCGGCGCGTTCCGCCGTCAGATAGCCGTTCTTGAGGTCGACCTCGATCGCGGCGCGGTCGCGCAGCTTTGGATCGCCGAAGCCGCCGCCATTGCCGGTAACGACGCGCACGATGTCATCGGTGTTGAGGGCTATATCCGTGCCGAAGGCATAGCGCTCGCTCGTCCCGCCGGTGCGCAGCACCTCGACATAATTCGGCGTGCCGTCGAGCCCGCCGGCCGCGCCCCATGGCGGAATGCGCGAACGCGTATAGCCCACGGACAGGAAGTTGTTGTCGGCCCGGACGCGGTAATGGACGTTGATGCCCTTGCCGCCGCGCCACTCGCCCTCGCCGCCCGGCTCGCCATTCAGCGCCATCTGGTCGACGGTCAGGCCATAGCGCGCCTCGGCGATCTCGGCCGGGCAATTGAACGTGTCGCCGTGGAAGCCGGAGAAGATGGCGCTGTTGCCGTCCCTGCCCTTCTCGGCGCCCCAGCCTCCAAGCTGCGGCTCGACGATCGTATAGTGGCGGCCGCTGTCGGGATGCGGCCCGCCGACGACCGTGCCGCAGATCGAGGCGAAATTCCCCGCCGGCACGAGGCCCGGCAGATGCGGCGCCAGGCAGCGCAGCAGCAGATCGAACAGGCGGATCTCGACCTCGGCATAATAGCCGAGCGCGCCCGGCTCCTCGACATGGAAGATCGTTCCCGGCGTCGTCAGGATGCGCAGCGGGCGGAAGAAGCCGCCATTGCCCGGCGCCTGCGGGTCGCTGACCGCCTTGAATGCCAGCTGGCAGGCGATCTCGACGCCCTCGCGGCTCGAATTATTGGAGCCGGACTGCTTCGGATTATCGTGAAGGTCGATCAGGAATTCATCGTCCCGGATCTCGATCATGACCTTGTGGATCGCGCCGTCGTCCTGCTCTTCCTCGAAATGGAAGACGCCCTTCGGCAAGGTCTTCAGCGAGGCCCGCGCGCGCCGCTCGCCCAGTTCCATGAAATCGGCCAGTGCCGCCTCGAAGGTGTCAGTGCCATATTTTCCGACCAGTTCGAGGATCCGTCGCTCGCCGATGCGCACGCCGGCGATGCCGGCCCAAAGGTCGCCGCGCAGATAATCCGGCAGCCGCGTATTGACGTAGAGAATATCGAACACGGCCTGGTTCGGGACGCCGGCATCGATCAGCTTGACCGCCGGAATGCGAACGCCTTCCTGGAAGATCGAGGTCGCGTCCGACGACATCGAGCCGGGAACCATGCCGCCGACATCGTTCCAATGCGCGATGTTGGAGGTCCAGGCGACGATCCTCCCCTCCGAGAATACCGGCATGGCGAGGATCATGTCGTTCAGATGCGTCACGCCGCCCCAATAGGGATCGTTCGACGCGAACAGATCGCCCGGCCGGATCGTCTCCGGCGGATGCTTGTCGAGAATGCGCTTCACCGCCTTGTCGAGCACGCCGATAAAGGCCGGAATGCCGGCGCCCGACGACGCGATCTCGCCATTGGCGTCGCAGATGCCAGTGCCAAGGTCGAGCACCTCATAGATGATCGCGCTCATCGACGTCTTGCGCTGCGCGGCGAACATCTCGTCGGCAACCGCTTCCAGCGCATTCTGGATGATGTCGAGCGTGACCGGATCGTGCTTGGTCTCGGACATGGATCAGCCCCCCATCTCGATATGAGTGTTGCCGAACTCGTCGATGGTGACGAAATTGCCTGGATGAATGACTATGGTCGTGCCGGGATCCTCGATCACCGCCGGCCCCGAAAACTGCATGCCCGGCTCCAGCTTCTCGGCGTCATAGATGGTGGCGAGATGGACACCCTCGGTGGCGTAGTCGACCTCGCGCCGGCCCTTCACCGCATCCTCCAGCCGCACGCCGGTCTTCGGCAGCGCCACGATCTCCAGCTTGCCGACCTCGGCCGAGGCAATGAGATGCAGCCCGACGATTTCGACGGATGCCGGCAGGCGATAGGTGTATTCGCGCTCATAGATCGCGTGGAAGGCATCGATCATGCCGGCCATCGCGGCCGCATCCACGGCACCCGCCGCGATCGGCACTTCGACGGAGTGTTCCTGGTTCTGGTAGCGGCACTTCACCAGCGCATCGAAGCGGATGCTGGCGGCCGCGACGCCCTCGCCTGCGAACTGAGCCGTTGCATGCTCGACCGCGCCGGCGACGAGATCGCCGAGCGCCTCAACATCGTCCTCGCCCATCAGTCGCGTCAGGAAATAGTCGCGGCGGAGGTCCGACATCATCATGCCCCAAGCCGAGAACACCGGCGCGCCGCGTGGCACCACGACCTTCTTGACGCCGAGTTCCTGCCCGAGCGCGACGCCATGCATTGCGCCGCCGCCGCCAAAGACGACCAGCGTGAAATCGCGCGGATCGTGGCCGCGATTGAGCGATACCAGCTTCAGCGCGTTGACCATGTTGGAATTGGCGATGCGGACGATGCCGCGCGCCGCGTCCTGCAGCGAGACGCCCAACGTCTTGGCGATCGGCGTCAGCGCCGCTTCCACCGCCGTCATGTCGGCGATGATCTCGCCGCCGCAGAAATAGTCGCGGTTGATGCGACCGAGCACGAGATTGGCGTCGGTGGTCGTCGCCGCCGTGCCGCCGCGGCCATAGGCGGCGGGACCCGGCGAGGCGCCGGCCGATTGCGGACCGACATGCAGCTTGCCGAACGCATCGACGCGTGCGATCGACCCGCCGCCATTGCCGATTTCGACGAGATCGACCACCGGAACCATGATCGGATAGCCGGCCGATTTCCGGCTGCGCTCGATCCAGTAATCCGTCTTGATCCGAACCTGGCCGTTCTCGATCAGTGAACACTTTGCCGTCGTGCCGCCGATGTCGAGCGCCAGGATGTTGGGTTCGCCGATGATGCGGCCGAGTTCCGCCGCGCCCCAGAAGCCGGAGGCCGGGCCGGATTCGACCATGGTGATCGGGATCGCCTTGGTCGAGGCCAGCGAATCGACACCACAATTCGACTGCATGATATAGAGGCGGCCGCGATAGCCCTTCGACAGAAGGCCCTCTTCGATCCGGCTCAGATAACGCTCGGCCACCGGCTGGACATAGGCCGAGAGCACCGTGGTGTTCGAGCGCTCATATTCACGCCATTCGCGGGTGATCTGGTGCGATGCGACCACGGAGACTTCCGGCCAGAGCCGCTTGATCTCCGCCGCGACCGCCTGCTCGTGGCGCGGATCGGCATAGGCATGCAGCAAGCAGACCGCGACCGCCTGGACGCCCTCGGCGCGAAAATCCGCGAGAATTTCCGGCAGCCCGGAGAGGTCGAGCGGCGCAGCCTCGCGGCCGCGATAGGAAATGCGACCTGGCACTTCACGGCGCAGATGTCGCGGCACGAAAGGCGCCGGCTTCTCATACATCAGGTTGAAAAAGTCCGGCCGGTTGCCGCGCGCAATCTCCAGCACGTCGCGGAAACCCTCGGTCGTGATCAGAGCCGTCTTCGCGCCCTTGCGCTCGGTCAGCGCGTTGATAACCACCGTGGTGCCATGGGCGAAGAAATCGACCTCGCGGATATCGACCTCACCCTTGGCGAGCACGTTGAGAACGCCGGCCTCGAAGTTCGGCGGCGTAGTATCGGATTTGGCGGTACGGATGGTCTGCTTGCCGGTCGCCCGATCGGTCTCGAAATAGACGAGGTCGGTGAAAGTACCCCCGACATCCGTCGCCACGCGCAAGGTCGTCTCGCCCATCGTCCCATTCCGTTTCATCGAATTCGTCGCGCGGCCGCCTCGGCCAGAAAGGCAATCGCCGCGAAGGGGCGCAGTTTCATCGCTTCGGCGACGCGCTCCGCTGTGTAATGACCGGCGACATCAAGCAGGTTCAGCGTGCCGAGCACCCGGTCCGCGACCACCACCGGAATGTTGCAGCCCGATTCACAGCCAAGCGACTGGATCAGCGGCCAATCCGGAAAGACGGCCGCCACCTCCTCGATGGTCAGCGAAGCAAAGGGCCGTCGCTGCTCCAGTACCGTCTGCGACCAGATCCCGATCGAGATCGGCTTGAAACCGCCTGTCGGATAGGCCGCCTCGTTGCCGGAATAGCTGCGCCGACCCATGCCGCTCGCCGCATCGAAGGTCATGGCCGTGAAGAGCCGGGTGCCGACGGTCTCGCACGCGATCCGCTCCAATTCGCGGAACATCGCGGCCGGCTGCTCCGGCTCCGCTGCGGCCGCCAGGAACACATCCCAATATTCGCAGATGTCTCGAGCCATCGGAAACTCCCTGTCCGAGGCGCAAGCTACATTGTGTCCAGATTGTCGACAAGCCTAGTTTCAAGCTTAGGCGTGGTCACGAATTGGGCATGTGCGAAAAAGGTAGCTTCGGCGGGTGCCAAGTTCGCACCAGCGCGACGACCGCGGACGGCGGCAATCGAGCTTCGCTTGCCGCAATGCCTTGGGCAGGGCGCCCTATCCGCGCCCCAGCGATGCCAATGTCGCAACGACCAGTCGTGTGCCGCCATCGGCCAGCAGAGAAACGGCGATCGCGGTCAGGAGGATGCCGGCGATGCGCGACAGGATCATGCGCGCCTGCGGCGAGACCCGGCGATGGAGATGGCCGGCCGCATAGAGTGTCCCGGCCGCCAGCGCGGCGTAGCCAAGGCCGGCGACCGAGAAGGCGACATGATCGGCGAGGCTGCGCGAATTGGACGAGAACGCTACGATGATGCCGAAGCTAGTGCCACCGACGGTCAACGGAAAGGTCAGCGGCGTGAACAGAATCTTGCGCCAGTTCTCCGTCTCCCCGGCGCCCTCCCCGTCCCCAGACCGGGCCGCATTCTGCTCCGGCGCGATTTCGTCGGTGCCTTGCATCATTGGTATGCCGGCATAGAGCAGCGCGATGCCGCCAGTCATGGCGAGCGCCGCCGTCGAGATCCCCAGGAGGTTGAGCAGCGGCTCGCCGATCCAGACCGAGCCGAGCGCGAAGATCGCGACATTGATGAACAGGCCGACGACCAGCCGCATCTGGTCGCGGGCGCTATAGCGCCCCACCACCGGCATATAGGCCGACAGCGCCGCCAGCGGGCTGAACAGCGCCAACAGGGCGAGGAACATCAGGACGGGATAGGTATTCGACATCGTCGGCTCCTCCGGGAGGCCCGGTATCGCTTCACCATGACATGGCTTGTGTGTAGAAATCCAAACTGCGGCGATCGGGCCGCGGCCCGCCGGTAGTCCGCATGAATTTCGAACTCGAAGCCCGACTGCCGCAGACGACGAAGCCGTGGCGGACGATCGTCCTTGTCATGGCCATGATTGCGACACTTACGGGCTGCGCCTCCCGGCCGGAGGGGCTGCTGGTGCCGATCGCAACGCCAGCGGCGGATGCGTCGAAGGTCGACATGCTGGTCGCCACGACTCGCGCGCCCGACGCGAAGGGCAAGGACTTCTTCAACGGCGAACGGGGAGACTCGCTTTCGCTCGCCAATGTCGTCGTCTCGATCCCGCCGGTCCATGTGAAGGGCAATGTCGAATGGCCGCCCCGTGCACCGGGCGATCCCGAGCGATATTTCACGACGACGGCCATGGATACGCTGGCGCCGTCGGGCGCGCGCCAATGGTTCAAGGACCACAAGACCCGCTCACGCCGCGTGCTGATCTTCGTGCACGGCTTCAACACGCCCTTTGATGCGTCCGTGTTCCGCTTCGCGCAGATCGTCCATGATTCCGGCTCGAACGTCGCACCGATCCTGTTCTCCTGGCCCTCTCGCGGTAGCGTGCTCGCCTATAATTACGATCGCGAGAGCGCCAATTTCTCGCGCAGTGACCTCGCCAGCATGATCGAGGCGGCCGCATCGAGCCCGGACGTCTCCGATGTCACCATCATGGCCCATTCAATGGGGAGCTGGGTCGCCGTCGAGGCGCTGCGCGACATCGCCCTGAAACGGGGTCGCGTTCCGGCCAAGGTCAGCAATCTGATCCTCGCCTCCCCTGACCTCGATATCGACGTCTTCCGCAAGCAGGTCCGCGAAATCGGGCCGAAGCGGCCTCACATCACCGTCTTCATCTCCACCAACGATCGGGCACTTCGCGTGTCGCGCCTGATCTCGGGTCAGGTGACGCGCGTCGGCGCCGTCGACCTGTCGCAGGAACAATATCTGACTCAGTTGCAGCAGGCCGACAACATCACCGTGCTCGACCTCTCTGCGCTGCAGGATGGCGACCGTCTCAACCACAGCCAGTTCGCGACCAGCCCGGAAGTCGTGCAGTTGCTCGGCGAAGGGCTGATCGATGGCAACACACTCGACGCGACGCCCCGCATCGGCGGCGGCGACCAGCTCGCTGCCGGCGCCGTCGGCACAGGCCAGGTAATCGGGTCGGTACTATCGGCGCCGGTCCTGATTTTCCAGGGCGGGGGAAGGAACTGAGGCGCAGCAGCAGCGGCGATCCCGGTCTTCAGCCGTTCTGCCTCGGTATCGAGATCATGGCTCGCCTGCAGGTTCAGCCAGAATTCAGGTGCGGTTAAGAAGGCCTTGGCGAGCCGAAGTGCATCTCCGGAAGACGAATGGCCTTCATTCCGTAACCGTCCTTTCCGTCACCCCCGACCGGTCGCCCAGCCAGTCCTCGACATAGAACCGGATCGCCGCGATCCTTGCGATCGCCATCAGTGGCATGCCGAGCGCGATGCCGAGCGTACCGAACAGCGCGCCGAGCAGGACGATACCGATCAGAGTCCAGGCCGGTGGGATGTTGGCGGCGGAGCGCTGGATCAGCGGACCGACAATATAGCCCTCGATCGTCTGGATCACCGTGTAGATGCCGACGGCCCAGAGCAGCATTGGCAGGCCGAGCGGCATGGCGACGAGGCCGATCGGGATGCCGGCGATGATCGGCCCGAGATAGGGAATGAAATTGAGCAGGCCCGCCTGCAGCCCGAGGACGGCAGCACCGGGAAGGCCGAGCAGCGTCAGCGCGATCCAGACCGCAACTCCCATCAGAACCATGCGCACCGCCTGCGCCACGAGCCAGAGGCGCAGCGCGCGACCCATCTCGTCCATGACCGAACGCACGCGCTCGCGCCGCGCCAGGGGCACGAAGACGACGATGCTTTCGCGATACGTCTTCGGGTCGAAGGCGAGCAGCAGGCCGACGAACAGGATGATGATGGCGCTGGCCAGCGCGCTCGTCGCGGTGCCGACGGCGAATTGAGCATGGCCGAAAAGCTGGCTGTGCTCGGGAATCAGGCTCGACAGCGTCGGCGGCGCATCGGTGCCGAGAAAATCGATGCCATAGGCGAGGAGCCGCTGCTGCAGATAAGCGAGTTGCTGCTCCATGATGACGATCAGGCTGCGCACCTGTGCCGGCAGGCCGAGCGCGCCGCGCAGGATGCCCCAGAACGACAGTACCGTCAGGACGGCGATGACGATCGACAGGCGCCAGACCCGGGCGATCGGCAGGATGGGCCGCAGCGCCCGCGTGCAGGCGTCGAGAAAGGCGGCGAAGAGGACGCCGGCGAACAGCACTAGCAAGCTGGACGCGGTCCAGCCGATCAGGGCGAGCCCGATCGCCACCGCGATCAGCGCCAGCGCCAGGGCGAAGGCGCGCCGCCAGCCGGCCCAGTCCGCGGGCTCGGCGGATACGGTCGCCGGCAGATCGTCGGTCATCGGATGGATCCTGTTCCGCGGCCACAACGAAGGCCGGCAATGCCGGCCTTCCAGATTATCTCTCGCATGCCGGCGCGGCGGCAGCCAGTCTACCGACTCAGGCCGGTGACGCCGCTGCGGGCGTTTCGGGCGGCGGCGATGGCTGAGCGGTCGCGATGCCGTTCTCGCCTTCCTTGACGCCGAAGAACACGACATAGAGCGACGGCAGGTAGACCAGCGTCAGGATCGTGGCGACGAGCAGGCCGCCCATGATCGCGATCGCCATCGGGCCCCAGAAGATCGTGCCGGCGATCGGGATCATGCCGAGAACCGTCGAAATGGCGGTCAGCATGATCGGCCGGAAGCGCGACACCGTCGCCTCGACGATCGCGTCCCAGGGTGCCAGGCCGCGCCGCCGCTCCGTCTCGATCTGCTCGATCAGAATGACGGCATTCTTGGCGATGAGGCCGAGCAGCGACAGAATACCGAGGATCGCGACGAAGCCGAGCGGGCGATTGAACAGGAACAGCGCCCCGACCACGCCGATCAGTCCCATGGGCACGACGGCAAGCACCAGCGCCAAGCGGCTGAAGCTCTGCAATTGCGCCATCAGGATCGAGACCATCAGGAAGATCATGAACGGCACGACGGCGAGCACCGAGGCCTGCGACGAAGCGCTCTCCTCGACCACGCCGCCAACGACGACATGATAGCCGGATGGCAGCGACGCGTTCAGCTTCGCCACCGCCGGCGCCAGCCCCTCGACCACGGCCTCGGGCGAGCCGCCGGGCGCCACATCGGCCTGGACGGTCAGAGTCGGCACGCGGTCGCGCCGCCAGATCAGCGGATATTCCTGGCCGAAATCGAAGCTCGCGACCTGGCTGAGCGGCACGGTGCGCCCGCTGGCCAGCGGCACCTGCAGCGTACGGAGATTGGCGAGCGACACGCGTTGCTCGTCATTGGCCCTCGCCACGACGTCGACCAGGTAGATATCGTCACGAACCTGCGTCACTGTCGTGCCGGTGACGACCGAATTCAGCACCGCCGCCAGCGTCGCCGAAGAAAGCCCGAGCAGCCGCGCCTGATCCTGGTCGATCTTGACGCGCACCATGCGCGAGGGCTCCATCCAGTCGAAATTGACCCGGAGCGCGTCGCGGTCCGTGGCGAGGATCTGGGCCAGGTCGAGCGAGATGTCGCGGACGCGATTAATATCGGGGCCGCTGACACGATACTGCACCGGCCAGCCGACCGGCGGCCCAAGCTCCAGCGGCGCGACGCGCGAAATCGACTCGGGGAAGTCCTCCGCCAGCAGCTTCTCGAGCTTGTCCTGCAGGCGGATGCGGGCGTCGACATCCTTAGCGATGACGACCGACTGCGCGAAGAACTCGTTCGGCAATTCGACATTGAGCGGCAGGTAGAAGCGGATCGCGCCGCGTCCGACATAGGTGCTCCATTGCGCGGCGTCAGGATCCTTGGCGAGGATCGTGTCGAGCTTGGCCGACACATCGCCGGTCGCATAGATCGAGGCGTTCTGCTTCAGCCGCAGATCGACCAGCAGTTCGGGGCGGTCGGATGCCGGGAAGAACTGGCGCGGCACCAGCGGCAGAACCAGCAGCGCGGCAACGAAGGCCGCGACCGTCGCGCCGATGGTGATCCAGCGCATCCGCATCGCCGTGACGAGAATGGAGCGGAAGGTCGAGAGGATGAAGCTCGGCTTCGCATCCGCCTTCTTCGGCTCCTTCGGTGCCTTCAACAGCGCGGCGCTGACCAGCGGCGAGAACAGCACGGCGCCGAGCCACGACACGACCAGCGCAATGGCAACCACCGCGAAGATGGAGAAGGTGTATTCGCCGGCAGAACTCTGGGCGAATCCGATCGGCACGAAGCCCGCGGCCGTGACCAGCGTTCCGGTCAGCATGGGCAGCGCCAGCGTTCGGAACGTCTCGGACGCCGCCTTCTCCTTGCTCTCGCCATTGGCGAGCCTCGACGTCATCGAATCGACCATAGTCATGGCGTCGTCGACGAGCAGCGACAGCGCGATGATCAGCGCGCCGAGCGAAATGCGCTGCAGATCGATGCCCTTGATCTGCATCACCACGAAAACCATGGCGAGCGACAGCGGGATCGCGAGCGCCACCACGGTTCCCGCGCGCACGCCGAGGCTGACGAAGCTGACAACGCCGATAATGGCGATCGCCTGCCATAGCGAGGTGGTGAAATCGCCGATCGCGTCATTCACCACGACGGCCTGGTCTGCCACGATGCTGGGCTCGATGCCGATCGGCAGATTGTCGGTAATCTCCGCCATCGCCTTACGGACATTGGTGCCGAGCGCCAGCACATCACCGCCGTCGCGCATCGAGATGCCGAGGCCGATCGCCGGCTTGCCGTTGACACGGAACATGGGCTGCGGCGGGCTGGCGAAGCCGCGATGCACTTCGGCGATGTCGCGCAACCGGATCAACCGGCCATTGGAGACGAAGTTCAGGTTGAGCAGGTCCTGCTCGGAATCGAAGGCCCCGGTGACACGCAGCGCGATCCGCTCGTCGCCGGTTTCCAGCACGCCGGAGGGGCTGACGACGTTCTGCGCCCTGAGCGCGGCAAGTAGCGCCTGCCGGTCGATGCCAAGACCGGCGAGCTGCTGCGTCGAGAACTCGACATAGATCTTCTCGTCCTGCGCGCCGATGATCTCGATCTTGGAGACGTCCGGCACATGGAGCAGCTTCGAGCGCGCGTCCTCGACATAGTCGCGGAGTTCGCGATGCGTGAAGCCGTCGGCGGTGAAGCCGTAGATGATACCGTAAGTATCGCCGAAATCATCGTTGAAGAACGGTCCGACCACGCCTTGCGGCAGCGTGAAGCGGATGTCGCCGATGCCCTTACGAACCTCGTACCAGATGTCCGGCGTCTCCTTGGAAGTGATCTCGTCCTTCAAGGTGACGAACAAAGTCGTCTCGCCGGCGCTCGTCTGGCTACGGACATTGTCGACCTCGGGGATCTCCTGGATCTTGCGTTCCAGCCGTTCGGTCAATTGCGACAGCGTGTCGTCGATATTTGCGCCCGGCCAGACCGCATGCACGATCATCGTCTTGATCGTGATCGCCGGGTCTTCGTTACGGCCGAGATTGACGAAGGCCGCCGTACCGGCGACCACAAAGGCGATCATCCAGTAGATGATGAACGAGCGATGCTTGAGAGCCCATTCGGAGAGATTGAGGCCGCTCATGAATTGCCACCGACAAGGCGAACCTTCTGGCCGGGATGCAGCGCCTGCACGCCGGCGGTGACGACGATCTCGCCGATGTCGAGGCCGCTCGATATCACCACGACCGCGGGGTCGTGGCGCAGGATCTCGACATTGCGCAGCGCCACCGTCTCCGCCACCGGATCGACCACCCAGACGGCCGGCCGATCATTGGCCGTCGTCAGCGCCGTCGCCGGCAAGGCCATGACCGGGCCGCTGTCGAGCTTCAGCGTGCCGGTGACGGTCGATCCGAGCCGCATCGCCGCCGGAGGATGGTTGATGCCGACGCGCACCGGGAAGGTCCGCGTCGCGGCGTCGGCCTGCGGCGCCACTTCGCGAACGCGGCCGATCGCGGTCACCGACGGGTCGTCCGTCAGGCGCAGGGTGATCTCAGAATCGGCGGGAGCGGCGCGGAGCACCTGCGCCGGCACGTCGAAGACGGCATCGCGGCCGTCCTGCCGCGCGAGCTGCACGACCATCTGGCCGGCCTGAACGACTTCGCCCGGCTCGGCGCCGCGCGCCGTGATCGTGCCGTCGACATCCGCCTTGAGCTCGGTGAAGCTGACGCGGTCCTCGGCGATGCGCAACTGTGCCTCGGCATCGTCCAGCTGAGATTGGGCAGAACGCATCGCCTGCAGCGCCTGGTCATGATTGGCGCGCGTGGTGAAGCCATTGCCGAGCAGGTGATCCTGCCGGTCGAAGGCGTTGCTCGTCGTAACGAGCTGCCCCTCGGCAGCGACGACTGCAGCCTGCGCCGAGCGCAGCGCGTTGAGCTCGTTGACCGGATCGAGCTTGGCCAGCACCTGGCCGGCCGTCACCTGATCGCCTACATTGACCGGCCGCTCGATGATCCGCCCCGAAATGCGGAACGCCATGCTGGCTTCGTTCTGCGCCTGGACATTGCCGGTGAGGACGACGGTTTCGCCCAGATTGTCGCGGGAGGCCGTCACGGTGCGCACCGGCCTTGCATCGGGCGCGGGCGCTTCGGCTTCGCGCTGGCACGCCGCAAGCAGGGGCAGGATCGCCGCGAGCGTTAGGATCGTTCCACGTCCTACGCGCAACGCTCGCGTCGGGGACTTCTTCGCGCTCTGGTTCAATTCCATCGTCCGATCCTGAAACGGTGCATCCCGACACGTGCCTCGCTGTCTATTGTCACGACGGGTACGTCATGGGAATGGCGACTCTCGTCTTGCATTCGGACCCCGATAAACCTGCCCGGATTCGATATCGGAGGGCGATTCAACAATGCAAACAGTCGTTTCCCGCAATGCGCCATCTTTTGCAGGCCGCATGCTATCGCCTTGGACCTCAAATGTGATGAGCATGGCGTCTCACCTCTGTGCACGAAGTCTCAATCCAGTGTGAGCCCGCGGCGGCGCTTGTCAACGTCGTCGATATCGATAAACCCTAGAAGACGGTTCCGACATCGATCTTGCGAAGTCGAGGCCTATGCTTGGCTTGCGCGGATCGGCGGATGGTCGATTCGCTGACGACACAGCAATGACCGGCCCCAAGCGGGACATATTCTCGCGCGGGCCGCAGCCATGGACTGGTATCCACTCATGACGACGGGCAATGGCATGATGGGTCCGAGGGCGGCGACCGACCGGCACGAGATGGGGGCCGCGCGGCGCAATCCAGGCTCGTCGGTCTCGGTGAGGCGATCGGCATGAACGCGGGCCCGATGACTGCCTGGCGCGTGCCCTGGGCGCGGGCCTTTGCCCTTCTGCTCATCTGGATCATCCTGACGCGCGGCAGCCTCAAAGATTTGCCGGTCGGCCTTATCGCCGTCGCCGTGGCGGCCTTTGTCAGCGTCCGCATCCGTCCAACCAGCCAGGTCACCCTCCGCCTCATCCCGACACTTACCTACGTCGGCATCTTCCTGCGCCAATCCGTCGTCGCCGGTTTCGACGTCGCGCGCCGGGCCTTCGATCCGAAGCTGCCATTGAAGACGGGTTTCATCGAATTTTCCCCTTCCTTGCCGGCAGGCATGGAAAGAACGCTCTTCGCCGATCTGTCGAGCATGGCGCCGGGGACGCTACCGGTGGAGGAGCGCCCTGATGGGACGCTGCTCGTCCATTGTCTCGATACCGACACGGATGTCGCGGCACAATTGGCGGCCGATGAGGGCCGCCTCGCCGCCGCGCTTGGCAGGGAGATCGACCGTGGCTGATTTCCTGACCGCCTTCCTGATGCTCGCCGCCTGCGGGGTGTTGGCGCTGGTCGTTATCGGTATGGTTCGAATCCTGCGCGGCCCCTCGCGCGCCGACCGGCTGATGGCAGCGCAACTGCTCGGCAGCGGCAGCGTCGCGATCATCCTGCTGCTCGCCTTTGCCGGCGGGCGCTCGGCCTTCGTCGATATCGCGCTGACGCTGGCGCTGCTGGCGGCCTTCGCCTCGGTCGCTTTCTCGCTGAATGCGCTGGGCGGGGGAAGCGGGGCCGGCGAACCATGAGCCTGATCCTCGATCTCTTCACCATTGTCTGCGTCGCGATCGGCCTCATCTTCTTCGCGGCAGGGACCACCGGATTGCTGCGCTTCCCCGACGCGCTGACGCGGTTGCACGCCCTCACCAAGGCCGACAATCTCGGCCTCGGCTTCGTCGTGCTCGGGCTGCTGCCGCAGACGGGAAGCCTCTTCGACGCGCTGAAGCTGGTGCTGGTCTGGATGCTCGTGCAGTTCGCCGGCGCGACCGGCGCGCAGCTGGTCGCCATGGTTCTGCGCAAGGAAGGGGGCGGCAAGTGATCCTCGCCCTGCTGTTCGACACGCTGCTCGCCGTCGCCATGATCGTCGTCGCCGTCTGGATGATCTCGGTGAAGAACGCCTTCGCCGCGATCATCGACTTCATGGTGTTCGGCCTGCTGCTCGCGCTCGCCTGGCTGCGGATCGAAGCGCCCGATGTCGGGCTCACCGAGATCGCCATCGGCAGCGGCGCGACCGGCGTCATCCTGCTGCGCGCCCGGGGCCTCGCCCGCGACCGCGACGAGATGAGCGCGACCCCGTCGATCGGCTTCAAGATCCTCGTCGGCGCCCTCTGCGGCGGCGTAACGCTCGGCCTTGCCGCGCTGGTGCTGATGCCACCCGATCCCGCCCCGACGCTTGCCTATGCAGCGGCGGAGAACCTGCATCTGACCGGCGTCGGCAATCCGATCACGGCGGTACTGATGGCCTATCGCGCCTTCGACACCTTCCTGGAGACCGTAGTCGTATTGCTGGCGCTGCTCGGCGTCTGGTCGCTCACGCCTGATCGCTTCTGGGGTGGAAGGCCGGGCCCCGCGCCCGCTGCGAGCGTGCCGGCGCCGCTGACCTTCCTGGCGCAATGGCTGGTGCCGCTGGGCGTGCTCATCGGGATCTACATCTTCTGGATCGGCGCCGACGAGCCCGGCGGCAAATTCCAGGGGGCCACCATCCTCGCCGCCATGTGGGTGCTGCTGATGATGGCCGGCCTCACCGATGCGCCGCCGGTCACCAGTCGAAGGCTGCGCGCCGCCCTCCTCGTCGGCCCCGCCGTCTTCATGGCGGTCGGCATTGCCGGCTTCTGGCTTGCGGGCGATTTCCTCGCCTATCCGCCCGATTTCGCCAAGCCGGTCATCATCGTCATCGAGGCCGCCATGCTGATCTCGGTCGCCGCCGCGCTCGGCATGCTGCTGGCTGGCCCCCCGATGCGGGAGAGCGAGCCATGACCTTCCCGTTCGATACCGCGACGCTCTACGGGCTGGTCGGCGCCCTGCTCATCGGCATCGGCCTCTTCGGCCTGATCGTCGACCCGAAGCCGATCCGCAAGATCCTCGCCTTCAACCTGATCGGTGCGGGCGTCTTCCTGTTCTTCGGCGTGGTGGCGAAGCGCGGCGCGGGCGCCGGCTTCGGCGGCGATCCGATCCCGCAGGCGCTGGTCATCACCGGAATCGTCGTCGCCTTCTCGGCGACGGCGCTCGCCGTGACCCTCGTCCAGCGCCTGTCGCAGGAGGAAGCGGCGGCGAGCGACGCTGACGGGAAGGACCGCCCATGAGCGTCCCGGTCGCCCTGCCCTTCCCCGCCGACACCACCGCCGGCGGCTTCCTGCTGGTCTTAGCCATTCTGGTGCCGATCGCTGGCATCTTGCTGATCTGGTCGCTCGGCTCCCGCCAGACGGAACGCATCGCGCTCGCCACGCTCGCCGTCGGCGCCGCGCTGGCTTTCGCAATCGGCGCCGAACTCCTCGGCACGGCGCGGCCGGTGATCTACCTCGTCGGCGGCTGGAAACCACCGCTCGGCCTCGCGCTGCGCGCCGACGGGCTGTCGGTGGCGCTCATCGTCCTGACCGCCATCATCATCGCTGCCACCGGCCTGTTCGCCAAGGGCCAGTTCGGCTTCGACCCGGCCGGGCCCGAGAAGCGCGGGCCGATGATGTTCTGGACGCTGCTGCTCGGCATCTCGGCGGCGCTCAACCTGATCTTCCTCGGTGACGACCTCTTCAACCTTTTCGTCGCGATCGAACTCGTCACCTTCACCGCCGTGCCGCTCGTCTGCCTCGACGGCCGCACCGAGACGATGCGGGCCGCGCTGCGCTACCTGCTCTTCGCGCTGCTCGGCTCGGTGATGTATCTGCTCGGCACCGCGCTGATCTATTCGCTCTATGGCACGCTCGACATCGTGCTCCTGAAGCAAGTCGTGCAGCCGACGCCGCTGCTCTTCATCGCCGTGGCGCTGATGACGGTCGGCCTGCTGGCCAAGACGGCGCTGTTCCCGCTGCATATCTGGCTGCCCGCAGCCCATGCCGGCGCGCCGGCCGCGGCCAGCGCCGTGCTCTCGGCCCTCGTCGTCAAGGGCTCGTTCTTCATCATCCTGCGCCTCTGGTTCGATGTGCTGCCGGACGGCGTCAGCCAATTCGGCACGCAGATCCTCGGCGGGCTCGGCGCGCTCGCGATCCTCTTCGGCAGCGTCATCGCCCTTCGCCAGGCGCGGCTGAAGCTGCTCATCGCCTATTCGACCGTGGCGCAGATCGGCTATCTTTTCCTCGTCTTCCCGCTCGCGACGGGAACCGGCGCCAGCGAGCCCTGGGCCTCGATCGCCTGGACCGGCGGCGTGCTGCAACTCGCCTCGCATGCCTTTGCCAAGGCGGCGATGTTCATGGCGGCCGGCCTCGTCTATGACGCGCTCGGCCATGACCGCATCAGCGGCCTTGCCGGGGCCGCGCGCATCATCCCGCTCACCTTCCTCGCTTTCGGCCTCGGCGGCATGTCGCTGATGGGCCTGCCGCCGAGCGGCGGTTTCTCGGCCAAATGGCTGATGCTGAACTCCGCAGTCGGCGAAGGTCAGTGGTGGTGGGCGCTCATCATCCTGATCGGTGGGCTGCTCGCGGCGGGCTATGTCTTCCGCGTGCTGGTCCCCGCCGCCGCCCGTCCGCGGATACAGATTAAGGCCAAGGGACCGGTCTCGCGCTGCCGCGAGCTGGTGGCGCTGACATTGGCCGTCATCGCGCTCGCCATCGGTTTCATCCCGCTGGAGCCGTCCGCCATGCTTCAGATTGGACGCGGCGTGGAAGCCGGAGTGCTGGCGCCATGATCGAGCCAACGACCACGGGAACCGGCCTGCTCCTGGCGCTCACCATCGCCTTTCCGCTGATCCTCGCCGTCAGCCTCGCCTGGCGCGGCGCGCGGGACAATCTGCCCTTCCTTATCGCCGCCGCGCCGGTGCCGGCGCTTCTGGTCGCGATCGCAGGCGGCGAGGCGCGCTTCGCCATGCCGGGGCCGTTCCGCCTGACGCTGGCGCTCGATAGTCCCGGCGCCATGCTGCTCGGCGCCGCCGCCATCCTCTGGATTGCCGCCGGCCTCTATGCGCCATCCTATTGGCAGGGCGGTTCGAAGCTGCCGCGCGCCGCGCTCTGGTGGCTGCTGACGCTCACGGGCAGCCTCGGCGTTTTCGCGGCCGATGACCTCGTCAGCTTCTACCTGCTCTTCTCGCTGGTCAGCCTCGCCGCGTATGGGCTCGTCGTGCTGGACGGCAATTCCTCCGTCCGCCGCGCCGGCAAGATCTATGTCGCCTTCGCCGTGCTGGGGGAGGCCTTCCTGCTGATGGCGTTCGTATTGCTGGCAAGCGCCGAGCCGAGCGGCAGCCTCGCCATTTCCGATGTCGTCTCCGCCCTGCCCTGGTCGCCCTGGCGCGACTGGACCATCGCGCTCCTGATCCTCGGCTTCGGCACCAAGATGGCGCAGCTGCCGCTGCATGTCTGGATGCCGCTTTCCTATCGCGCGACGCCGATCCCGGCCGTGGCGGCGCTTTCCGGCGCGGCGGTGAAGGCGGGCGTGATCGGCCTCATCCGCTTCCTCCCCTTCGACATGGGCTCCGTGCCCTGGGGCGAGGCGCTCACGGTCCTCGGCTTCGCGACGGCGTTCTACGGCGTCGCCATCGGCATCACCCAGACCCATCCCAAGGTGATCCTCGCCTATTCCAGCATCAGCCAGATGGGCGTGATCGCGGCGGTGCTGGGCATGGGCCTCGCGGCCAGCCGCGCCTCGGTCCCGACCGAGGTCGCGTTCTATGCGGTCGGCCATCTGCTGGCCAAGGGAGCGCTGTTCCTGCTGGTCGGCGTCGTTGCCGCCACCGGGCGCTGGCGCCTGACGCCGATCCTCGTTCCGGCCGCGATCGTCGCGCTCGGCATTGCCGGCCTGCCGCTCACCGGCGGCGGCCTCGCCAAGATCGCGGTCAAGGACATGCTCGGCTACGGCCTCGCCGGCACGCTCGGCAAGCTGTCGGCCGTCGCGAGTGCGTTGCTGATGATCCACTTCCTGCGCCAGCTGACCGCCATGGCCCCACCCGGCGACGAGCCGGCCCCGCTCCGCCTTCGCATCATTGGCTGGGCAATCGCCGCGGCTTCGATCCTCGTGCCTTGGATCCTGTTTCCTGCCACAGGCTATGGCCTCGGTGACGTCGTCTCGCCCAGCGCCCTTTTCGACGGGCTCTGGCCGATCGCCTTGGGCGGCGTCATGGCGCTCGCTCTCCGGCGCTGGGGTGGCCGTCTGCCGGCGATCCCACCAGGCGACATCCTGATCCCGGCACGCCGCCTCGGCCCCCTCGCCATGGCGGTATCGGCCGGCATGGAGCGGACCGAGGCCCGGCTGCGCGAATGGCCGGTCGCGGGCGCGATCTTTCTGGCGCTGGTGCTGGCCACCAGCCTTGCGATGTATCTCGCCGGAATGCGCTGATGTCAGGTTTGCAGGCGGCTCAGAACGCCCGCGAGATCGGCGCCTTCCGTGACGGGCTGCGTGCGGATCGCCCCGACCGGCGCGCCGATCGCCGCCGAAACGCGGACTTCGCTCGGCGTGATGCCGAACTCGCGGCGAAAGGCACGGCTGAAGGCCGATGCATCGCCGAAGCCGCAGCGCTCGGCGATCTCGACTATGGATCCCTCACGAGCGGGATTGGCCAAGGCGGTGCGAGCCGCGAACAGGCGTTCGCGCTGGATGACGTTCCGGACGCCGCCGAACGGCTCGAACAGCCGATACAGCCCGGAGCGCGAAATGCCGATCGACCGCGCCAGGAATTCCGGCGTCAGGTCCGGCGAAAACAGCGCACCGCGGATGATCCGCTTCGCCCGCTCGGCAAGCGAAAGCGTCAGCACGTCACGGGCCGCATCGATTTCGTCGGCGTTCGAAACGAGGCAGGCCGAGATCATGGCCTCTGTCGCCTGGACGAGCGCCGGGATATCGCCGATCCGGCAATCGCCCACGCGCCGTTCAAGGCTCATGATGTAGTCGGCGAGAAGTTCGATTGGCGCCGAGCGGCCCAGATCCCCCGCAAGGCGCTCGAATCGGACGGAATTCCGGCCATAAGCGTCGCGCGGCATGTAGAGGCTGATGACTTCGCCGTCATTCGCGTTCGCTTCGAAGGACTCTCCCAGCGAGCGTATATGCATCGTCGTCGGCCGCGCCCGCCGACCGGACACTGGATCGTCATACCGGTCGCAGACGAGAACGATGCACCAATGGTCCATGGCGCCGCGACGCAGATGCCGCCAGCTTCGCATATAGCCAGCGGACGGCATGACCGAACGCGTCAAGGCGAAGCGGCCGAGGTCCCAGACGGACTGCTCCGCCGCGAAGCCATCCTGCGTGCCACCGGGAAGCTCCAGCTCGATTGCGGAGGCCATGAACGTCCGCCACGCGTCAAACTGGCTGGCTACCGGCAGGTCACGGGTGGAAAACCGGATGGGTCGCAGAGGCTGTGCCGAATTCGTCGGCATCTCTTCGAAGCCGGGCTTTGTGCTGCCCATTCAAACACCCCGAATGCCATCATCCCGAGCACTGAAACTATCGCGCGCATCGCCATGTTGCAATCCGGTCGCAATACATGGCAGATATTGCAGTGCAACATATCGGGAAGCGGCCCGGCGCGCGACCTTGGCCGGCCCGTGTTTGAGCCGGAGACCAGCACCGGTTCGACCATCGGCCAAGAGGCGGCAAACGGGCGACTTCAAACCGGGATCGACGCGAGTCCTTTCAATCCAACGACCGGGCGACGGAGCAAGGCACCATGACGGGCAAGCAGCGGAGCAACGGGACCCCGAAGGACCCGCTTCTCATCGACCTCGCCCTTCAAGGCGGCGGCTCGCACGGCGCCTTCACCTGGGGCGTCATCGACCGCCTGCTCGAGGAAGACTGGCTAAAGATCGAGGCGATTTCGGGCACCTCGGCCGGCGCCATGAACGCCGCCGTCATGGCGGACGGCTTCGAGGCGGGCGGCGCCGATGGCGCGCGCGCGGCGCTGGACCGCTTCTGGACCGCGGTCTCGCAGGCGGCACGGTTCAGCCCGTTCCAGCGCGGCCCGCTCGATGTGCTGCTCGGCCGATGGACCCTGGATCATTCGCCGGCCTATATGGCGATCGACCTCATGTCGCGCGTCTTCTCGCCATATGATCTCAATCCATCGGGCAAGAATCCTCTGCGTTCCATCCTGGAGGAGCAGATCGATTTCGAGCGGCTGACACGCTCGCCGATCCGCCTCTTCATCACCGCGACGAATGTCCAGACCGGCCGGGGCCGGATCTTCCGCAATGCCGAGATCACGCCGGACGTGCTGCTCGCCTCCGCCTGCCTGCCGACCATGTTCCAGGCGGTCGAAATCGACGGAGAGCCCTATTGGGACGGTGGCTTCGCCGGCAACCCGACCATTACGCCGCTGGTGCGCGAGAGCGACGCGCATGATTCCATCCTGGTACAGATCAATCCGCGCGTCCGACCGGGAACACCCAAGACAGCCAGCGAAATTCTCAACCGCCTCAACGAGATATCGTTCAACGCTCCCTTGATGAAGGAGATGCGGATGATCTCGCTGCTGCGCCAGGTGGCCGATCCGGGTACCGGCGAAGGGGCGCGATGGGCGGCGATGCGCACCCACCGCATCATGAGCGAAATGATCGTCGAGCTCGGCGCCTCGTCGAAACTGAACGCCGAAGCTTCGTTCCTCGCCCTACTCAAGGAGGAGGGCCGCAGATCCGCCGACGTCTTCCTTGCCGAACATGGCGATGATCTCGGCGTCCGCTCGACTACCGATATCGACGTCCTGCTCTCGGAGTGCTGACCATGGGTCTCCTCGGCATCCTGATCGGCCTCGGTCTCCTGATCTGGCTCGCTTTTCGCGGCTGGTCGATCCTGCTGCTGGCGCCAGCCGCGGCGCTCATCGCCGCTCTCCTGTCGGGCGAGCCGTTGCTGGCGCACTGGACTCAGACCTTCATGCTGAGCGCGGCGCAGTTCATCGCGCAGTTCTTCCCGATCTTCCTGCTCGGCGCCCTGTTCGGGAAGCTGATGGAAGACAGCGGCTCGGTGACGTCGATCGCCGATTTCATGGTCGAGAAGCTCGGCGAGAAGCGCGCCATCCTCGCCGTGGTGCTCGCGGGAGCGATCGTCACCTATGGCGGCGTCAGCCTGTTCGTCGCCTTCTTCGTGCTGGCGCCGATGGCGATGGCCCTCTTTCGCGCCGCCGCGATCCCGCGCCGCCTCATGCCGGCGGCAATAGCGCTCGGCACGT
This sequence comes from Kaistia algarum, assembly GCF_026343945.1. NCBI lineage: Bacteria > Pseudomonadati > Pseudomonadota > Alphaproteobacteria > Hyphomicrobiales > Kaistiaceae > Kaistia > Kaistia algarum. The sequence continues at coordinate 179,057 of NZ_JAPKNJ010000002.1, read as the reverse complement.
CGACCTTCACCATGTCGGCGCTGCCCGGCACACCGGCGATCCAGAACGCCATTCCCATGCCATTCTTCGGCACAACGCCCTTCGCCGCGCCGGGACTTGGCATCATCGCATCGATCATCATGCTCGGCTTCGGGCTCTGGTGGCTGGCACGGGCCGAGGCGAAGGCACGGCGAGCCGGCGAAGGCTTCGGAGACGATGCCGGCGATGCGGCGGAGCTTGCCGCCGCGGACCCGGTGGTGCGCGAGCGCGCGACCACCGCGCATGAGTTCGATCCCGCCGAAATCAGCCATGGCGAGCGCAGCCCATCGAAGCCGCCGATCCTTCAGGCAGCGCTGCCGCTGGTCGTCGTCGTGCTGGTCAATGTGTTGATGAGCTTCGTGGTTCTGCCGCGGCTCGACACCAGCTTCCTTGGCCTGCCGGAATGGGGCTCGACCTCGCTGACCGCGGTCGGCGGCGTATGGTCGGTGATCGTGGCGCTGTTCGCTGCGATCCTCTCCCTGCTCGCAATCAGCGGCCGTCGCCTGCCGACCCTCAGAGCCACCATCGATGCCGGCGCCAATGCCGCCGTGCTGCCGGCTGTGAGCGTCGCCAGCCTCGTCGGCTTCGGCGCCGTGGTCGCGGCCCTACCGGCCTTCGGGCTCGTGCGCGAGTGGGTGCTGTCGATCGAGGGCGGGCCATTGGTCTCGCTGGCCATCGCAACCAACATCCTCTCCGCGCTCACTGGCTCGGCATCGGGCGGCCTGACCATCGCGCTCGATGCGCTGGGGGCGACCTATATGAAGCTCGCCGCCGAACAGGGCATAGACCCGGCCCTGCTGCACCGCGTCGCCGTCATCGGCGCCGGCACGCTCGACAGCCTGCCGCATAATGGCGCCGTGGTGACACTGCTGGCCGTCTGCGGCTCGACGCATGGCAAGAGCTATTTCGATATCGTCATGGTGGGTATCGTGGGCGCGCTCATCGCGCTGTCCGGCGTCATCGTGCTCGGATCCATGTTCGGATCGTTTTGACCAAAGCGTAGAAGGGGCGGAGACGTCGTGGAACAAGTAGCGGTACCCGGATTCCTGAGCCTGACGATCGCCATCGTCGTGTTCTTCCTCGGCTCCGGGGTCAACAAGGCCATCGACCCGCTGCGCAACTGGAATATTCCGGAGGCGGTGACCGGCGGCCTTCTGGCCGCGCTGGCGACGCTCCTGATCTACCGGGTCTTCGGCATCGCCATCAGCTTCGATCTCGGCGCGCGCGACCTGCTGCTGCTCTATTTCTTCACCGGCATCGGCCTCAATGCGCGGCTCGCCGACCTGAAGGCAGGCGGATGGCCGCTCGTCATCCTGCTCGGCCTGACGATCGCTTATCTCATCCTCCAGAACCTGATCGCCCTCGGCAGCGCCGCCCTGCTCCAATTGCCTGACGGCATGGCGCCCCTGCTTGGTTCGATCTCGTTGATCGGCGGCCATGGCACGACGATCGCCTGGGCTCCGATTCTCACCCAGCGCTTCGGCCTCGCCAATGCGATGGAAGTCGGCGTCGCCTCGGCGACGCTCGGCCTGATCGTGGCGAGCCTCGTCGGCGGCCCGGTCGCGGGACTGCTGATCAAGCGCTACAAGTTGAGCGGCAAGCCAAATGAGGCGCCGGTGGTCGGGCTCCCGCAAGGCAAGCTTCGCCCGCAGAACGACGATCTCGATCATTTCACGCTGCTGCGCACCATTCTGGTGCTCAACGTCGCCGTGCTGATCGGCTATGGCGTCGACGCTTTCCTGACGGAGATCGGCGTCCGCCTGCCGCTTTTCGTCGCCTGCCTCATGGTGGCGATCGTGCTGACCAACATCGTGCCGCGCATCCTGCCGCGTCTCGCCTGGCCGACGCGAACCCGCGCGCTGGCGCTCATCTCCGATTTGTCGCTGAACATCTTCCTCGCCATGTCGCTGATGAGCATGCAGCTCTGGACGCTGGGCGGGCTTGGGCCGGCGCTGGTCGTCGTAATCGGCCTGCAGACGCTGGCCGCCGTCCTCTATATGCTGTTCGTCGTCTTCCCGGCCATGGGACGCAACTATGATGCGGCGGTGATCTCGGCCGGCTTCAGCGGCATCAGCCTCGGCGCGACGCCCACCGCCATCGCCAACATGACGGCGGTGACGAAGACGCACGGCCCCTCCCCGGTCGCCTTCATCATCCTGCCGCTGGTTTCCGCCTTCTTCATCGACATCGTGAACGCGCTCGTCATCGGCTTCATGGTCCGCTGACCTTTGGTTCACGGCGCCTGAGACGGCACCGCTTCCTCGGGCGCCAGGACGGGCGGGAGCGCCTCGTCGGCCGGCACGGTGGCAGGCGCGGGTTGCACCGCCGGTGCCGCGGGCGGCGCAGCGACCGCCGCGAAGCCCTCGTCGATGCGCCCGATCATGTAGGGATAGAACGGGTTCGACGACATGCGCATCAACGTATCCGCGCCGATGATCAGCGCGCCGCGCTCCCCGCGCTCGGCCATGGCGCCAAGCTGGATGCCGAAATCGTCGGCGGGATCGGGGTCCGTGCCGTAGAGCCCGTCGCTGACGGGGAACGGGATCGCGATATGCGACAGGGAATAGACGTCGCTCGGATAGGTCAGTCCCAGAGGGACCGTGCGAGCCTCGGATAACCCAGCATCGGTCACGCGTTCGAAGACATTGGTGCTGCCGCCTCCCGCATCGGCAAGCACGGAGGTGCGATATCGCCTCGGCGGCGGCGTCAAGATCTCCTCCAGCGTATCGTCGGCGGCCTGCGTCAGGAGCGGGCTCACCTTGCTGCTGCGGTTCAAGTCGAACAGCACCAGTTCCGAGCCATTGGCCGGAAGCTGGTCGTAGAGCGCCGAGATGATCGCCCGCGTGCTGACCGTATGGTCGAGCACCGACTGGAACGTCAGGACCGGTGCCAGGGAGGTCAGCCGTCCGGCGCTCGCAAGCTCGGCGATTCGCCGCTGCAGCGCGTCGGACAACAGGAAGGACTGCCGCGCCGCGTTGACCGGGAAGGAGTTATATTTGAACGGGTTGAACTCCGGCAGGATGTTGAGCCACGCCGCCTTGGCGAAGGGCGGCAGCAGCGCCGGCAGACCGGCGAGACCCGCAAAGCGGGCAAAGCGCGTCACGCCGACCATGGGCGACATCAGCACGATGCGGTCCGGACGGGAGAGTTTCGGGTTCTCGATCGCGTCGAGCGCATACATGAGTGCCAGCGCGCCGCCATTCGAATAGCCGATCACGTGCAGCGGCTTGCCCGCGCCGGCGAGCCGTTCCGCCTCGCGCACGGCAAGGCGCGTCGCCGCCGTCCAGTCCTCCCAGTCGACCTGGGTGAGGCCGCCCGGAACGGTGCCATGGCCGGGCAGGCGGATGCCAACGGCGACGAAGCCGTGCCTCCGATAATCCTCCGCGATATGGCGCAGGCTATAGGGCGCGTCGGTGAGCCCATGCAGGAAGACGGCGGCGCCCTGGGGCTCTCCCTCCGGCTTCAGCACGAAGGAACGGTTCCAGTCCTGCGCGAAGCGGCCGGGATTGACCGGGCTGCCGCTGAAATAGCGGTTGCTTGGGACCTGTTGGGCCGGTTCGAGCTTTTCGGTGACCTCGCGGCGCACCCCGTCGAAGATAGCGTCCTCCGCCGCGATGTAGCCGGCCCAATCGGCCCGCTCCATGGCCGCTCTCGTCATCTCGCGCGGAATATAGCTGTGCCAGAGCTGCAGCGGCGGCCCACCCTCGATTTCATAGACCCGTGCGCCGAAGAAGGTGATGGCGACGATCGCGATCACCGCAACGATCCGTCTCACCCAACGCATGAACCAGCGACGCATCCCCCGCCCTTCCCGCTTGCGACTCGCCATCCCGATCAAGACGCGTCCGGCACCTTCGTTGCAGCCGCGGGGCCACGCAAGAGGCGGATGCCGGCATAGGCGCCGACGATCGTGAGCAAGGGGCTGGCGAAATTGAAGATGGCGTAGGGAAGGTAGCTGAAGGTCGCGACGCCCAGCGTGGCCGCCATATAGGCGCCGCAGCTGTTCCAGGGCACCAGAGCCGAACTCGGCGTTGCCGATGCGCCGACCGATCGCGACAGCACGACCGGCGCAAGGCCGCGATCCGCGAAGGGCTGCTTGAACATGCGTCCCGGCAGAACCACGGCGAGATACTGATCAGCGGTGGCGATGTTCGTCGCGAATACGGTCGCAACCAACGCGGCCACGAGACTGCCGGTTGACTTCGCCGTCTGAACGATCGGCGCGGTGAGGCGCAGAAGGATGCCAGTGCGCTCGGCGACGCCGCCAAAGGCCAGCGCCGTGATCACCAGCCAGATCGTCTCCAGCATGCTGCTCATGCCGCCGCGCGTCGAAAGTTGGTCAAGGCCGGGATCGCCCGTCGACGAGACATAGCCGCGCGCCAGCGCGAGCCAGACGCCCTTCATGAGGCCAAGCCAGACCGGAAGCTCGCCGACGGGATCGGCAAAGGCGCCCACCCGCTCCGGCGCCAGGATGACCGCGACGATGCCGCCCGCCAGCGCCCCGATGAAGATCGTCGTGAAGGGTGGCAACTTGAAGAGGGCCAGCACGATGACGATCGCGAGCGGAATGAACAGGATGGGGGAAATATGGAAGGCGCCGTCGATGATGGCGAGCTTCGGTGCGACATCGATCGCCGCGCCGCTCTGACCGAGGAACCAGAACACGCCAAGCGCAATGGCAATCGCCAGGATCGACGTAACGAACGTCTCGCCGAGATGGCGATAGAGCTCGGCCCCGGCGACGCCGGCCGCGAGATTTGCTGAATCGGAGAGCGGCGATGTCGTGTCGCCGAGATAGGCGCCCGAAATGATGGCGCCGGCCGTGATCGCCGGATCGAGGCCCATATTGGCCGAGATGCCCATGAGCCCGATGCCGATCGTGCCGGCCACGGTCCATGAACTGCCGATGCCGAAGGAAACGATGGCGCAAATGGCGACGGTGGTGACGTAGAAATAATCAGGCGAGAGAATCTGCAGCCCGTAATAGACCATGGCGGCCAGCGTACCGCTCATGGCCCAGGTGCCGATGAGCGCGCCGACGGCGAAGAGAATGAAGATCGCGCCCACGCCCGTGCTGACGCTGGCAACCGCCGCCTCGCCGAGTTCGTCCAGCGTATAGCCATGGCGCCGCGTCACCAGCACCGCCACCATGGTGGCGACGACGAGCGCCACCTGGTTCGGCCCGCTCATGCCCGCATCGCCGAACAGATAATAGGAAAGACCGACGAGCCCGACCAGGACCGCCACGGGGATGATCGCTTCGACGAAGGAGAGCGGCCGGTGGAGGGCCACCGTCTTCGCGCCGTCTTCCCGCTCCATCGGATGCCCCCAATCGATTCCCCAGCAAGCCGGACGACGCATCTTTCTTGAACCCTCCCCTTGCGGGAGGGTCGAAAACGCCAAGGCGTTTTCGGGGAGGGGCTAGCTTCGGCAAAGCCGAAGCGTGCTTGTTCTCCCCGACCAACGTGACCCCTCCCCAAAACCGCTTTGCGGTTTTGACCCTCCCTCAAGGGGAGGGTCCAAGAAGAGAGCCGGCCCTAGTAATCCACCGCGTCGCGGGCGATCGGGCACGTCATGCAGTGGCCGCCGCCGCGGCCGCGGCCGAGCTCGGCGCCGGTGATGGTGATGACCTCGATGCCCTCTTTCCGCAGCAGCGTGTTGGTGTAGGTGTTGCGGTCATAGGCATAGACGACGCCCGGCGAGGCGCAGACGAGATTGGCACCCGAATCCCACTGGGTGCGTTCGCGCATATAGGCGTTGCCGCCGGTCTCGACGACACGCATCTTCTTGAGGCCGAGCGCATCGCGGACCGTCTCGACGAAGGTGCCCTTGTCCTTGTGCAGTTCCAGCCCGCCCTTGCCGTCCGGACGGTAGGAGAAGGCCTCGATGCTATCGACGATGTCGGGATAGAGCAGCACGCAGTCGCGATCGGCGAAGGTGAAGACCGTGTCGAGGTGCATTGCGGCCCGCAGCTTCGGCATCGCCGCGACGATGACGCGCTCGGCGCCACCCTTGTCGAACAGCGCCTGCGCCACCTGGCTGATCGCCTGGCGCGAGGTGCGCTCGCTCATGCCGATGAGGACATTGCCCTTGCCGATGGGCATGACGTCGCCGCCCTCGATCGTGGCGAGTTCCCATTCATGGGTCGGATCGCCCCACCAGACATTCACCTTGCCGGCGAAATCGGGATGGTACTTGTAGATCGAGGTGGTGAGGATGGTCTCCTCGTGCCGCGCCGGCCAATAGAGCGAGTTCAGCGTCACGCCGCCATAGATCCAGCAGGTCGTGTCGCGGGTGTAGAGCGTATTGGGCAGCGGCGGCAGCAGATATTCGTTGACGCCGGCCGCATCGCGGATCATCGCGAGCATCTCGCCGCCGATCGTATCGGGGAATTCCTCGGTCGAAAGGCCGCCGATCAGCGTCTCGGCCAGATCGCGATTGGAAAGCCCTTCGAGATAGGAACGGACCTCGTCGACGAGGCCGAGCCCAATCTTGTTCGGGATGATCTGGTTATCGAGGATCCATTTCTTCGCCTCGGGGATCGCCACCGTCTCGGCGAGCAGATTGTGCATCTCCACCACCTCGATGCCGCGATCGCGCATCTTGGTCATGAAGTCGAAATGGTCGCGCTTGGCGTTTTCGACCCAGAGCACGTCGTCGAACAGCAGATCGTCGCAATTGCTGGGCGTCAGTCGCTGGTGCGCGCGCCCGGGAGCGCACACCATCACCTTGCGCAACTGGCCGACTTCGGAGTGGACGCCGAATTTCGTTTCCATCGCCATGATCCTTCTTGATTGCCTCGCGTCAGACGGTGATCGCGCCGGTCAGCAGACCAAAGGCCCCTGCCAGCCCGGCGACCAGCGTGACGCCGAAAATGATGAGCTCAGTCGGGGTGAAGAGGCGGGCGTTCTGTTCGCGCCGCGCCCAGAAATAGAGGATGGCTGTGCCGGGGACGAAGAGCACCGCGAGCAGCAGCACCTTCTCGAGGCCGGCTGCCAGAAACATGACGATCGTGTAGATGACCGCGATCCAGGCGAAGATCAGATCGCGCGTGCGTTCCCGCGGCGTCGTCTCATAGCCCTCGCCGCGCCGAGCCACCAGCACGCCATAGCCGGCGACCAGCAGATAGGGCAGCAACGCCGTCACACTGGTCATGTCGAGCATGAAGTTGAACGCGTCGCGCGAGAAATAGGTCGAGATTACGAACAGCGAGACGACGATGTTGGTCAGCCACAGCGCGTTGGCCGGCACCTTGTTGCTATTCATCGCCGCGAAGAGCTTCGGCATGTCCCTTGACTTGGCCGCGGCCGAAAGCACTTCGGCGCAGATCAGCGACCAGGCGAGATAGGCGCCGAGCACCGAGATCAGCACGCCGATCTTGATGAAAACGGCGCCCCAATGGCCCACCACGACTTCCAGGACCCCGGCAAGCGACGGGTTGCTGACGCCGGCCATCGTGGCGCGCGGCATCGTCGCGAAGGGCAGCAGCGTGATGGCCACCATCAGGCCGGTGACGCCGACAAAGCCGAGGATGGTCGCCGTCCCGACATCCGAGCGCTTCTTGGCAAAGCGCGAATAGACGCTGGCGCCTTCGATGCCGAGGAACACGAAGACGGTGATCAGCATGGTGTCGCGCACCTGCTGCACCAACGTTTTCTCCGGCATGCCGACGCCGCCGAAGAAATTCTCGGAAAACTGCGCGTAGTTGAAGAAGAAGATGAAGGCGAGGATCGCGACGAGGATCGGCACGATCTTGGCGATGGTGACGATGGTGTTGATAAAGGTCGCCTGCTCGACGCCCCGCAGGATCATGAAGTGGAACAGCCAGATGCCGATCAGCGAGACGATAATCGCGATCGCCGTGCTGCCCTCGCCGAACCATTCCGGGAAGAAGCCGCCGAGCGTCGAGCCGATCAGCACCCAGTAGAAGACGTTGCCGAGGCAGCTGCCGAGCCAATAGCCGAAGGCCGACAGGAAGCCCATATAGTCGCCGAAGCCGGCCTTGGCGTAGGCGAAGACGCCGTTGTCGATGTCGGGCCGCTTTTCGGCGAGCGCCTGGAATACCCGCGCCAACATGTACATGCCGGTGCCCGCGATCGCCCAGGCGATGATGGCGCCAAACGGACCCGTGGCCGTGCCGAACCGGCCAGGCAAATTGAAGATTCCCGCGCCGACCATCGAGCCGACGACCATAGCCGTCAAGGCACCGACAGACAGCCTCGCCTGTGACGAAGACGCCATGCTTCCTCCCGAGAAGATCTTCGCCGATTCCGGCTGTTATCTGCTTTATGACGCCTTCCGGGCAACTCGACATGAGCCCGGAATCTCACCTCTGTGCTTGATGTCTCTTTTATTCATATTGGCCGGATCGACGGCCACGGCGATTTCAACTTACCAGAAACCGCCCGCTACGGCCATATGCCCGAGTCCGGCCAGCCGCACCTGCCTCGGCACGTCGTTGGTGACGCCCCGCGACAGCTTGCGCCTTCTGTCTCGAGGCAAGGCCCGCTAGAGTTCCTCGCAGCATCGGAGCGGAGGATCGATGAAGCAGCCCCGGATAGCGATCATCGGCGCAGGCCCTTCAGGCCTGGCGGCGATCAAGACACTCGTCGAGGCAGGTTGCGACAATCTCTTCGCCGTCGAGGCACAGGCTGAGGTCGGTGGAAACTGGGTCTACCGGGACACGTCCGGCCATGCGAGCGTCTACGAGACGACGCACATCATCTCGTCCCGGCGGCTGTCGCAATATTCCGACTATCCGATGCCACGCAGCTACCCGGACTTCCCTTCGCACCGGCAGTTGCTCGACTATTTCCGCGGCTATGCGGCCGAGTTCGGGCTGGAGCGCTTTATCCGCTTCAATACCCGCCTCGAACACGCGACTCTCGAAGCGGACGGCCGCTGGCGGCTTCTACTCCTGGCGCCGGAGGGGCCGAGCGAAGAGATCGTCGACCGGCTGATCGTCTGTTCCGGCCATCACTGGAAGCCGAACTGGCCGGACTATCCGGGCACGTTCGACGGCGAGATACTGCACGCGCATGACTATCGCCGAGCCGAACCCTTTCGCGACAAGCGCGTCCTCGTCGTCGGCGGGGGCAATTCGGCCTGTGACATCGCGGTGGAAACCTCGCGCGTCTCGGCCTTCACGGCCATCAGCATGCGGCGCGGCTATCACATCGTGCCCAAGGTCGTGTTCGGCCTGCCGGTCGACATCGCCTATCGCAAGATCCGCAGGCTGCCGAAATGGCTGCGCCAGCGTGTTCTGGATCGCATGCTCAAGCTGTTGGTCGGACCCTATTCGCGCTACGGGCTGCAGGAGCCGTCGCGGCGGATCATGGAGATGCATCCCACGCTCAATTCCGAGCTGCTCTATCTGATCCGCCATGGCCGCGTGCATCCGCGCGTCGGCATCGAGCGGCTCGACGGCGAGGTCGTGCGCTTCGCCGATGGCGGCGCCGAGCCGTTTGATACCGTGATCTATGCGACCGGCTACCGCATTTCGTTCCCCTTCTTCGAGCCGGGGCTGTTCGACTGGGAGGGCGCGCTCGACGTGCCGCTCTATCTGAAGATGATGCCGGTCGGTTATCCGACGCTCGATTTCGTCGGCCTGTTCCAGCCGATCGGCTGCATCTGGCCGCTCGCCGAACTTCAGGCCCGTGTGATCGCCGCGCAGATCGCAGGCCGGCTCGACCGCCCGGCCGATATCGAACAGCGCATCGCGGCGGAACAGGCGGCGCCGCATTGGAATTTCGAACGGACGCCGCGCCACGCGATCGAGGTCGATACCTATGACCTCGGCGACGCACTGCGCCGCGAACTCGGCCGCGCCAAGGCAGCCTAGACGGGAGCCTTCACAATCGGGCGCGGCGCGCTTCCCGCCGGCTGGCGGAGGTCCGGAAAGACCTCGCGCAAATAGGCGATCGTGTCACGAACCGTCTCGGCGAGCGGCCGCCAACGGGCCCCAACGAGCTTGGCCGCCTTGCCCCGGTCGATCGCTCGGCTCTCGCCGATGTCATAGCGAAGATACCGGAGCATCGAGAAGGAATCGGCGATCTTTCGCGCGAGTTCATCATGCAGCAGGCGGGGGGCAGGCAACGTGTCCAGTCCGGATTCGGCGCGGATCATCTCGATGAGATCGATGAGCCACACCTGTTCGGAAACGCAGAAGATCCGCTCGCCGATCGAGGCTGGAGCCGCCAGCGCGTCGACATGCAGCCGCGCGACGTCGCGCACATCCGCCACTGGCAACAGGACGCGCGGGCTGATGGTCGCCCTCCCAGCCAGCGCCTCATGAAACACGTTCAGCGAGGCTGAGACAGAGCCGGTGAGGCCCGGCCCGAGCAGCACACCTGGATTGACTACCGTCAAGTCGAGCGCCAATTCCGTCGCGCAGCGCCAAGATTCCCGCTCCGCCTCGGTCTTGGCGATGGCATAGGCCGTCATCGGCTCCGTCTCCGGCGCCGACCAATCGGTTTCCTGAAGCAATCCGGGCGACCCATGCCCGGGGCCATAGACCGCGGCCATGATCGAGGAGGTCGAGACGATACGGCGGACGCCAGCCGTCGCAGCTGATTCCAGAATTCGCCGCGTGCCCTCGCGTGCCGCCCTCAGCATGGAAGGCGACGCCTCGGGAAGGTGAAGCGGGATCGGCGCCGCGACATGGATCAGCGCCTCGCGACCTGCCAGGAGGCCGGCCAGGTCTTCCTCGGCGAGCAGATCGAGCGTGACCATGTCGAACCGCCGGCGGTCGACACCAGCCGCCACGAGACGGTCCCGGATGTCACGCGGATCTTCGCCCGGCCCCGAAGTGCCTAGCACCTCATGGCCGCGCTCGACCAATATAGCGGCGATCCACCCCCCGAGATGACCGCTGGCCCCCGTGACGATGACACGCGCAGGGAACATCGCAACGGAGGATAGCGTCATACGTTCAGGCCCAGCCTCTATCTTGCGAAGGTCAGCGCTTCAGCGCCTTCATGATCGCATCGTACATCTGCTGCTGGACATCGTTGTTCTTGTCCAGCGTGAAATGCGTGACATCGGGCTTGGTCAGGTTTTTGTGCTCCCAGGTATTGTAGTTCAGGAGCCGGCTCGGGGGCAGACCCGACGGGTTGAGAGCAACGCCCAAGCCGTTGTTGGCCTGATAGATATTGAGATAGCGCCGGACGGTAGGCGTTACAGGTTGCGACACGGTCGGGTCGATCGTCAGCACGAGATTGACCGAAATACCCTTCTCGCCAAGCTCACGCGCCAGCACGAGCGCCGCATTGGCGCCGAGCGAATGGCCGACGAGGACGATCGGATATTGGCCTTTCGGATTGCGCGCCGACTCGGCGACGATCTCGTTGACGACACTCGCCCAGCCCGTATGACCGAGCAGCTTGGTCTTGACGCCCTTCGCCTTCAGTTTCTCGTTCAGCTCGTCCATGCCGAGCGAGAACACACCCATGAAGCCGCGGAACAAATAGACATTGGCGGCGCCGGTTGGCTTCAAGTCCGGATTGGCCGGCGCGACCTTCGGCTTGGCCTTCGCTGCGGACCGGTTTTGCTTCTTGACCGGCGCTTCCGCTGAGCTGGTTTTCGTCAGAGGCTTGGCGGCAACAGCTGGAGAAGGATCGTCGACGGCTGCAGCCGAGACAGGTCCGACCGCCAACGTTCCCGCAAGCATGGCGATGAGAAATAGAACACAGCCCCGCGCTCCGATTCTCACGGCATCCTCCGCTTCCGTTTCGAATGATCCGAACTATAGGTGAAGGGCCAAACAGCGTGCAAGTGACACAAATTACACATCCCGCCCTGGAAACATGCCATGCAGCCCTCGACCGACATCCAACGCCTCATCGAGATCATGGTTGCGCTCCGCGATCCAGCGACGGGCTGCCCATGGGACATTGTCCAGAACTTCGCCTCGATCGCTCCGTACACGATTGAGGAGGCCTACGAGGTTGCCGATGCGATCGAGCGCGGCGACATGCTGGATCTGGAAGAGGAACTGGGCGATCTGCTGCTGCAGGTCGTCTATCATGCCCAGATGGCGGCCGAGGCCGGCGCCTTCGCCTTTGGTGACGTGGTCATGGCGATCACATCGAAGATGATCCGCCGTCACCCGCATGTCTTCGGCAGCGAGGAAGCACGGAGCGCTGGCTCGGCCAAAGGCTTCTGGGAGAAGATCAAGGCCGAGGAGAAGCGTCTGCGCGCGGAGCGGCGCGGCGCATCCAGCGAATTGGCATCAGCGTCCAGCCTGCTGGATGACATACCGGCGGGCATGACGGCGCTTGCCCGCGCGGTGAAGCTTCAGAAGAAGGCTGGCACGGTCGGGTTCGACTGGAACGATCCGCGTGCCGTGCTCGCCAAGATCCGCGAGGAGATCGCCGAGATCGAGGAAGAACTCGACGCGGAAACCCGGTCACCCGATCGGATTCAGGACGAGATCGGCGACCTGCTTTTCGCCGTCGCTAATCTCGCACGACATGTCGACGTTGATCCGGACGCGGCGCTGCGCGGCACAAACGAAAAGTTCAAGCGGCGTTTCCGACACATCGAAACGAGCCTCGCCACGCGAGGGACGCCGCTCGGATCAGCGTCGCTGGATGAGATGGAAGCGCTCTGGGTGGAGGCGAAGGGCAAGGCCGCCGCTTCGGGATCGTCATGAAAATGGTGGGCGGTACTGGGATTGAACCAGTGACCCTTCGCGTGTGAAGCGAATGCTCTCCCGCTGAGCTAACCGCCCTCGACCCATCGTTCGGGTCGCCGCATATAGAATCCGGCGTGAAGCGAAGTCAAGGCGGGGGATCAGGCGATCCTCCGCTCATTGGTGATCGACGCGATATTGCACCCGGCGCCGCGCGCGCTATACATACTGCAAAGGGCATCCAAAGCGCTTTGGACGGAGTTCACGCGCAGCAGCCATCGCTGCCTTTAACCGGCACCGGCCACCTCCTGGGAGGCCGAATCAAAACAATCCACAACCGCAAGGGAGGAAGTCTCCATGACCATCCGCGTCGTCGTCTGGGGCGAGAACGTCCACGAGCAGGAGAACGAGACAGTCCGCGCCATTTATCCGGAAGGCATGCACACGACGATCGCCAAGGCGCTCGCCGAGGACCCGGTGCTGAAGTCCTCGACCGCGACGCTGCAGGAGCCGGAGCACGGCCTTTCTGAGGCGCGCCTTGCCGAGACCGACGTGCTGGTGTGGTGGGGCCACAAGGCGCATGGCGAGGTTTCCGATGCCATTGTCGAACGCGTCGCCAACCGCGTCTGGGAAGGCATGGGCCTCATTGTCCTGCATTCCGGCCATTTCTCGAAGATCTTCAGGAAGCTGATGGGCACGCCCTGTTCGCTGAAGTGGCGCGAGGCCGGCGAGAAGGAGCGCGTATGGGTCATCAATCGCAACCATCCGATCGCGCAGGGTCTCTCGGACTATTTCGAGATCGAGCAGACCGAAATGTATGGCGAACCCTTCACGGTTCCCGAGCCACAGGAGACGGTGTTCGTCACCTGGTATGAGGGCGGTGAAGTTTTCCGTTCGGGCCTCACCTGGACGCGCGGCGGCGGCAAGGTCTTCTACTTCTCGCCCGGCCACGAGACATACCCGATCTACTACAACCCGGACGTCAAGCGCGTCCTCCAGAACGCGGTGAAATGGGCCTACAACCCGGCTCCGGCTTGGGCCGGCATCGCCAAGGCGCCGAACACCCCGGCCGACAAGGCGCCGAATGGCCCGCTGACGATCAAGGGCGGCACGCTGCACAAGCCCGGCGAGGCCGGCTTCCGCTGAGGCGGAGAACAGAGCCGCCGATCTCGGTGGAGCTATCCCGCCTCTCGGCCATTGATCCGCCGTCATCCCGGGCGAAGACCTGGGATGACGCGAACGGGCGGCGAGACAGTTTCCGGGCCGCGAAGCCGCGCCGGCCATTCGAAGCACCCCCTGGGCGGGGAAACCCGACACAGGACCGAGGCACCCGGACCTCCTGCTCCTACCCCTCCAAGAGCGAACCCCATCATGGTCAAGATTCTCATTCTCGGCACCGGCAGCATGGCCGTGAACCATGCCGAATCCTTCCGCGCCGCGAAGAACAGCGAAGTCGTCGCGGCCATCGAGACCGACGCTGCGCGTCGCGAGGTGTTCGGCAAGCAGTTCGGCATCACCAACCTCTTTGCCGATCTCGAATCGGCGATCGCCTGGGGCGGATTTGATGCCGTCGCCAATGTGACGCCGGATGCCGTGCATTATCCCACGACGATGCGCCTGCTCGAGGCCGGCAAGCACGTCTTCTGCGAGAAGCCGCTGGCGACCAATTATCCCCTCGCCCTTGAGATGGCCGAAACGGCCGAGGCGAAGGGCGTCATCAACATGGTGAACTTTACCTATCGCAACTCGCCGGCACTGCAGAAGGCGCGCGAACTGGTGGCTGCCGGCGCGATCGGAGAGATCCGCCATTTCGAGGCGTCCTATCTGCAGAGCTGGCTGGTCGGCAAGCAGTGGGGCGACTGGCGGACCGAATCGCGCTGGCTCTGGCGCCTGTCCGAGCAGCACGGCTCGAAGGGCGTGCTTGGCGATGTCGGCGTCCACATCGTCGATTTCGCGACCTTCGCCGCTGACAGCGCCGTCGCCAATGTCGACAGCCGCCTAAAGACATTCCACAAGGCCGAGGGCGACAAGATCGGCGACTATCCGCTCGACGCCAATGACAGCGTCGTCATGACGGCCGAACTCGCCAACGGCGCGCTCGGCACGATCACCGCGACCCGCTTCGCCACCGGCCATGCGAACGACCTGACGCTGCGCCTGTTTGGCACGGCGGGCGCACTCGACGTGAAGACCGACGGCAAGGCCTCGTCGCTCAAGATATGCTCCGGCCCCGACATCGACACCCAGGTCTGGAAGGATGTCGTCTGCCCGCCGGTTCCGACCACCTATGAGCGTTTCGTCATCGCCTGCAACACCGGCGTCAATGGCGATCCGACCTTCCGCCGCGCCGCCGAGGTGCAGCGCATTTTGGATCTATGCTTCGCCCAGGACGCCGCCCGCGCCCTGAACGCCGCGGCTCCCGCCGTCGCCAGTTGACCGAACGGTCCGGTTTCGACCGGACTGTTTCCACCGATCGCAGCCTGTGGCCGATCGGCAACGACCCTGACGCTACGAAGCGCCGATGCGGCCGAATGCCGCGTCGGCGTCTTGCCGTCTGCGCCCCGCTAGGGTAGAAGACCGCTTCGCTCAACGTCCAACAAGGGAGGACTGCATGGCATCGATGAGTATGGCTGCCGCATCAGGCTTCCCGGCTACGGCTGAGGCCGGGCGCTAGTTTGGACGACCGGCGCCCGCCCCGGCATATCGCCGCGGCGTAGCTGCCCTCCCTCCCCGCTTTTCATCTTCGCAGCGTGACGACACGCCCTTTGGGCTTCCGTCCGCCGATCGTCATTCCTTTTGAGGCCGGAGCCGCGCCCTGCGCGTCCGGGATATCATCATGGTTCGTCTTCTTCCTTCGCGGCGGCAGGGCCGCTGGCTCTCCGGCCCGTTTCCGACGGTCCTCGGCTTCACCTTCCACCGCTGGCGGGAGGAGAAGGCGGCCGCGCTGTTCACGGCGTCGGCCATGCTTCTGGAAACGGGCGCGCATGTCCTGCTGCCCCTCTTCGCCGGCCGCATCGTCGATGCGCTCGCTTCCGGCACGCCGAACCGCGACGCGGCCATGGCCTCGGCCACGAATGCCTTCCTCGTCGTGATGGCGCTCAGCATCGGCATGGTCGTGGCTCGCCACCTGGCCTTTATGGGCATCATCCGCCTGACGCTGGGCATCATGTCGAGCGTGGCGCAGGACGCCTTCTTCCGAGTCCAGCGCTTCTCGACCAACTGGCAAGCCAACAACTTCGCCGGCTCAACAGTGCGCAAGATCACGCGCGGCATGTGGGCGCTGGACCAGTTGAACGACACGCTCCTGCTGGCGCTGCTGCCCTCGCTGGTCGTGCTCGTCGGCACGGCGGTGCTGCTCGGTCTCTACTGGCCGGCAATGGGCCTGATCGTCGCGGTAGGAACGGTGATCTACCTTGCCGTCACCATCACGCTGTCGCTCGTCTATGTCGCGCCGGCGGCAAGCCTCGCCAACAAATGGGACACCAAGCTCGGCGGCGTGCTCGCCGACGCTGTAAGCTGCAATTCCGTGGTCAAGGCCTTCGGGGCCGAGGCGCGCGAGGATGCGCGGCTGGGCGGCGTCCTCGCCAAGTGGCGCAGCCGGACGAGCCGCACCTGGGTGCGCGGCACCAACAACGGCACGGCGCAGAACGCGATGGTCGTCATCCTGCGCGGGGCCGTCATCGGCCTCGTCCTTTGGCTGTGGTGGAACGGCCGGGCGACGCCGGGCGATGTCACCTTCGTGCTGACCTCGTTCTTCGTGCTCGAAGGCTATCTGCTTGATGTCGGCATGCATGTCCGCAACCTTCAGCGCGCGGTGAACGACATGGAGGAACTGGTGGCGCTGGAAATGCTTCCGCTCGGCGTCGAAGATCGGCCCGGCGCCACACCGATGCGCATTGGCGCTGGCGAGATCCGCTTCGAGAACGTGACGTTCCACTATGCGGGTCACGTCACGCCGCTCTATGAGGACTTCAACGTAACCATCTCGGCCGGCGAGAAAATCGGCCTTGTTGGCTACTCCGGATCGGGCAAGACGACCTTCGTCAAGCTGATCCAGCGGCTCTATGACGTCAACAAGGGCCGCATCGTGATTGACGGGCAGGACATCGCCCATGTCACGCAGTCCTCGCTGCGGGCCGAGATAGCGATCGTGCAACAGGAGCCGATCCTGTTTCATCGCTCGATCAGCGAGAACATCGCCTATGCGCGCCCCAGCGCGTCCATGGCGGAAATCGTCGCGGCGGCGAAACTCGCCAATGCGCATGATTTCATCGAACGGCTGCCGAAGGGCTATCAGACGCTGGTCGGTGAACGCGGCGTCAAGCTCTCGGGCGGCGAGCGCCAGCGCGTCGCATTGGCACGCGCCTTCCTAGCCGATGCGCCGGTGCTGATCCTCGACGAGGCCACGTCCAGCCTCGATTCGGAATCGGAAGCGCTGATCCAGGAAGCGATGGAAAGGCTGATGGAGGGGCGGACTGCGATCGTCATCGCACATCGCCTCTCGACGGTTCGCTCGATGGACCGTTTGCTGGTTTTCGATCGCGGCACAATCGCAGAGGAAGGCACGCATGGCGCGCTGGTCCAGCGGGAGGATGGTATCTACCGCCGCCTGTTCGAACGCCAGGCCCAGGAACTCGCCAAGGGCCTCGACGTCGCGGCGTAAAGCAATGTAAGCGGGCGGCGTTAAGCCGCCCGCTCGCCAGATCAGTTCATGTAGCGGATCTTGCCACTGCTGGTGACTATGCAGTTGATCTCGGCGCCCTGGATCTGGAGATTGACCTGATAGCCGGAGCCCTGCTTGGAGACCTTGCGGACCTGCACATTGCCCTGCAGGTCGCCATGCTGCTTAGCGGCCGCCGTGATGCAGGTTTGCCGGGCCGAGCTGGAGCTGACGGCTTCCGCCGGAACGACGGTGAAAGGAACGGCGATGGCGAGCATCGCGCCAAGGGCCAGTATCTTCTTCATATTGGATCCTCCATCGCTTCGGCGCACCGCGCCGACTGATGGGCAAACGACTCAAGATCGAATGCGTTCCCGTGGATTTGGCTCTTCCGGCTAGCCGGTCCTGCTCTCGAAGAATTCACGAATCCGCTCCATCGCGCGCCGGTGATGCATGGCGAGGATTTCGACGGCTTCCGCCTCATCGCCGCGCATGCAGGCGGCGAGCAAGCTGCGATGCTCAGCCTGCCCCATATCGCCGGACGCGGCGAGATGGAAGCGCAGATGCCGGTCGGCTGCGGCCAGGTGCTGCTCGGTCAGCGCGATCAGGCGTGGCAGGCCCGCCTGGGCATAGAGCGTCATGTGGAAGCGGCGATTGAGTTCGCCCATGCGCCCGACATCGCCCTCGCCGTCGATCTCCTGCAGGATTTCCTCGGCGATTTCGAAATCCGCCTCGGTGAGATGCGGCAGCGACAGCCGTAGCGCCTGCGGCTCGAGCGCGCTGCGGATGGCGTAGTTGTCGAGCGATTCCAGCAAAGTGATACCAACGACGACCGCGCCCTTGTGCGGCTCGAAATCGACCAGCGCCTGCGCCTCCAATTGGCGCAACGCCTCCCGGATCGGCATGCGGCTCATCTGAAAAGCGGCCGCCAGTTCCTCCTGCCGCAAGGGCGTTCCCGGCGCGAGCGTCCCCGAGAGGATGGCCGCCTTCAGCGTTGCCTCGACATATTCCGTCGCGGTCCGGTATCGCGGCGCTCCGACGGACCGGACCAGTTGGGCCAGGGTGTCCGTCAACGCGGTGCCTCCCCAACTTCCGTCATCCCGGCGAAAGCCGGGATCCTTGCAGCCGAGGCACCACACCAATTTCCGCTCCGGCTGGATGGCTCCCGGGTCTGAGCTGGCGCGCCGCCTTGGATGACGGCGGGGCTTGGGCTGGGGCTGGGGCCGGGGTCTGCGGCATGGGCAGCGGAATAGCAGTCATGGATTTGGCTTCCCTCCCCACGATGCCGTGCATCCCTTCCAACGAACAAGACCATCGGCTCCGACCCTTGCCTGTCGATTGGATCCAATCTAACAATTCATGACGCTCTTACCAATGGATTCCGACATGGACCCCACGGCCAGTCCCGATGACGATCGCGCCGGTCTTGCACGCGGCCATGACTTCCAGCCCATCATTGCGGGCACCATCGCGGCCATCGTCGGCTTCGCCGGCGTGTTCACCGTCGTGCTGCAGGGCTTCATTGCCGTAGGCGCGACCCGCCAGCAGGCGGCCTCCGGCCTGCTGGCCATCTGCGTGGCGCAGGCGCTGCTCTCGGTCCTGCTCAGCCGCCGCTATCGTATTCCGATCATCATCGCCTGGTCGACGCCGGGATCAGTGCTGCTGGCCGCGACCGGCATCATCGATGGCGGCTATCCGGCGGCGCTTGGCGCCTTCATGGTGACAGGCGTCCTCATCATCGCAGTGGGACTCATCAAGCCGTTCGGGCGGCTCGTCTCGTCGATTCCGACCGTGCTGGCCAATGCCATGCTTGCCGGCATCCTGCTCGGCCTCTGCCTAGCCCCGGCCAAGGCCGTGGCAGCGGAGCCTGCGCTGGCGCTTCCGATCATCCTGGTCTGGGCGATCGTCGGCCGCATCCGCAAGATCTGGGCAGTTCCCGCCGCCGTGGCGACGGCGATCATCATGATCGCACTGCATGCCCCGGCCGGCGGTCACGAATTGCCGAGCCTCGTTCCGGACCTCACCTTCGTTTGGCCGGCGCTCTCGGCACAATCCGTGATCTCGATCGCTATACCGCTGTTCATCGTCACCATGGCCTCGCAGAACCTTCCCGGCCTCGCGGTGCTGAAGATCAATGGCTACGATCCGCCGCTCCGGCCGATCTTCGTCGGCACTGGCATTGCGAGCATCCTCGTCGCTCCCTTCGGCGGCCATACCCTCAATCTCGCGGCCATCACAGCGGCGCTTTGCGCCGGGCCGGACGCACACCCCCATCCAAGCCGCCGCTGGATCGCGTCGGTCTCCGGCTCGATCACCTATGTGCTGCTCGGCCTCGGCGCGACGACGGCGGCGGCTTTGGTCACAATCGCGCCACCCGTCCTGATCCAGGCCGCGACGGGCCTCGCCCTGTTTGGCGCCTTCGGCGGATCGCTGGCCGGCGCCGTCTCCGTCCCAGCGGAACGGGATGCGGCAATGGTGACCTTCGTTACCGCTGCATCAGGGCTTTCCTTTTTCGGTATCGGTGCTGCATTCTGGGGGCTTGTGGCAGGCGGAGCGCTGATGCTCCTCAACCGACGCTGGAGGCGATGACAGTAGCAGGCCTCATTCTGGCGGGTGGGCAGTCGCGGCGCATGGGCCGCGAGAAGGCATTTCTGCCCCTGGGCGGGAGGCTCATGATCGAGCGTGTGATCGACCGGCTTGTGCCACAGGTCGATCGCCTCGCGATCAACGCCAATGGCGATCCAGCCCGCTTCTCGGCACTCGGCCTCCCGATACTACAGGACGACTTGCCCGATACCGGACCGCTCGGCGGCGTCCTTGCCGGACTGCTCTGGGCTGAAAGCCTCGCCCCAGCGCCGGACTATCTTGCGACGGTGCCTGTCGATTCCCCCTTTATCCCCGCCGATCTTGTACAACGCCTTGAGGCGGCGTCACGGGAGAACCCCGGCGGCGTGGTGATCGCCGCCTCGGGCGAGCGCGACCATCCTGTGGTCGGGCTCTGGCCTGTCGGGCTCTCCGGAACGCTCGCGGATTGGCGCCGATCGGCGAAGAGCCATGGTGTCCGCTCGTTTCTGGCGACGATCGGCTTTACCGTTGTCGACTTCCCGTTCCTGGTCTCAGCCCTTGACCCGTTCCTGAACGTGAATACACCCGAGGAACATGCGCGCGCCGAAGGATTGCTTGCGGCGGAAGCGCATTTGTGATGGATCATACGGCAAGCCTACGGATTGGGCATATTCCGTAAGGCTGGGGCTCCGTGGGGGAGTTTGCAGGGTTCCTGCGCCGAAGTCGCGTCGGCCGCAAGATTCAGAGGTAGTACCCATGTTTTCACTGAAGAAAATCGCCCTTTCGGCACTGCTCGCGGTCTCCGCCGTCGCTGGGGCCGAGGCCAAGGATTGGTCGACAATCCGGATCGGCGTCGAAGCGGCCTATCCGCCGTTCAACTTCATCGACTCGGCGCAGCAGATACAGGGCTTCGACGTCGACATCGCCAAGGCCGTATGCGAGAAGCTGAAGGCGAACTGCACCTTCGTCGCCCAGGATTGGGACGGCATCATTCCGGCACTGCAGGCCGGCAAGTTCGATGCGATCTTCTCGTCCATGACCATCACGGATGAGCGCAAGAAGGTCGTCGACTTCTCCCGCGCCTATTACAACACGCCCTCCGCCTTCATCGCCCCGAAGGCTTCGGCCCTGAAGGACGTGTCGCCCGAAGCGCTCAAGGGCAAGACGCTCGGCGCCCAGTCGTCAACCATCCAGTCCAGCTATCTCGAGGCGAACTATCCCGGCTTCGACATGAAGCTCTATCCGAGCCAGGACGAAGTGAATCTCGACATTGTCGCCGGCCGCATCGACGCGCTGTTCGTCGACAAGGTCGTCGGCATGGACTGGCTCAAGACCGCTGACGGTGCCTGCTGCGAGGTCGTCGGACCCGATATCCCGATCGGAAGCGGCATCGGCGCGGCGGTCCGCAAGGAAGACACCGATCTGCGCGACGCGATTTCGACGGCGATCAACGAGATCAAGGCTGACGGCACCTACGACAAGATCAACGCGAAGTACTTCCCCTTCTCGATCTGGATGAACTGATCGACACGACTTCCAGAAGGGTGGCCGCGCTGGCTACCCTTCCGGATGCGACGGGAAGGGGCGCGCCGGTTGGATCTGTTTCGACTCCTGAGCTTCGGGCCCGATGGCTGGGGCGATGAGCTTCTCACCGGGGCGTTCCTGACGATCCGCCTCGCGCTCGCCACGCTTCCCTTCGGTCTGGCCCTCGGCCTCCTCATCGCTGTCGCCCGACGAAGCTCATCCTTCCTGCCGCGAGCCCTCGGCAATGTTTATTCGACGGTCTTCCGCGGCCTGCCGGAACTGCTCACTATCTTCATCGTCTATTTCGGCGGGCAGATCCTGCTGCGACGCATAGCGACTTTTGTCGGCGTCACGGGCGATTTCGAGGTGAACGGGTTTTTCGCCGGCATGATCGCGCTGGGGGTGGTCTTCTCGGCCTATTCCTCGGAAGTCTTCCTCGGCGCCTTCCGCAACATTCCGGCCGGTCAATATGAGGCGGCGCAGTCACTGGGACTGAAGCGCTTCACCACATTCCGCCTCGTCATCTGGCCACAGCTCGTCCGGCTGTCCCTGCCCGGCCTCGCCAATCTCTGGCTGGCGCTGCTCAAAGACACGTCGCTGGTCTCCGTCATCGCCATCAACGACCTGCTGCGCATGACCAGTCTCGCCGTGCGCGTCACCAAGGAGCCATTCTTCTTTTTCGGCATCGCCTGCCTGCTTTATCTGGCGATGTCGATCGTCTCCTCGGTCGGAATCTCGGCCATCGAGCGATGGGCGGGTCGCGGCCAGAGGAGGACGGCATGAACTGGGAACTTCTCGCCGCCTATGGCCCGCGCATGCTCGAAGGCCTGCTGGTCACGATCGAACTTGTGGCGATCTCCATCTTCTTCGGCGCCTTGCTGGCTCTGCCGATCGCGCTCGCCCGCATGAGCCGCTTCCTGCCGATCCGGGCGATCGCCTTCGCCTATGTCTACGCCGTGCGCGGCACGCCGCTGCTGGCCCAGACTTTCCTCGTCTATTATGGCGCCGGCCAGTTCCGTCACGAGCTGGACGCGATCGGACTCTGGTGGCTGTTCAAGGACGCCTTCTTCTGCTGCGTCCTGACCTTCACGCTCAACACCGCCGCCTATCAGGCGGAGATCTATCGCGGCGCCATCCTTGCCGTTCCGCGAGGCCAGATCGAGGCTGCATTGTCGCTGGGCCTGCGACGCGGACAGGTCTTCCGTAGCGTCGTGATCCCGCAGGCCTTCCTCATCGCGCTCCGCCCGCTCGGCAACGAGATTATCCTGATGATCAAGGGCTCGTCGGTCGCTGCGATCGTCACCGTCTTCGACCTGATGGGAGCGACCCGCCTCGCCTATTCCCGTTCGTTCGACTTCCAGGTCTATCTCTGGGCCGCCGTCCTCTACCTCGCCATGGTGGAAACGCTGCGCCGTCTCTGGGACCGGATGGAAGACAGGCTCACGCGCCACCTTGGACGCGCGCAGCCCTCGTCGGTTTCCACGAATAGCGGCTCGTAGACGACGCTGGGCGAAACGTCAGACGACGTTCTTATCCTTCTCGAGCGGCACATAGTTGAGCGGCAGCGTCGTCGCGAATTTGATCTGCTCCATCGCGAAGGCGGACGAGACGTCGGCAATGTCGATCTTCGAGATCAGCCGCTTGTAGAATGCGTCATAGGCCTCGATATCGGGCACAACGACGCGCAGCAGATAGTCGACCTGACCGCTCATGCGATAGAACTCGACTACTTCCGGCACGTCGCGAATAACCTCGGCGAAACGCTTCAGCCATTCGTCGTTGTGCTGGCTCGTGGTGATCGACACGAACACGGTCACCTTGGCGTTGACTTTGCGTGGATCGAGTATCGCGACCCGGCGCAGGATCACGCCATCTTCCTCCAGCTTCTGTATCCTTCGCCAGCACGGCGTCGTCGACAGGCCGACCCTGCGACCGATCTCCGCCACGGGAATCGTTGCATCCTCCTGCAGGATCTGGAGGATTTTCCTGTCGAGCCGATCAATCATAACGAAACTCCGCTATCGCATTTCGCCGACATCGAAGGACTAATTTCTAATTGACCTTCGAAAGCATGCGCTCAATAGAATATCATTCTCATATTCCTGACGAACTCGGGCTTCTCTGTCAATCCCAGCGCGATTGGCATGTCGTTAACCAGCCAATCGAAAGAGGGCTTAAACCATCATGGTTTAGGGTCGACAGTGAGAGACGCACCCTGGAAAGCCGGATTCATGCAGGCAGGGCCCGCCCAAGCCGCGGACGACAAGACGCTGATGAACCGCGACCGCGCCGAGCGGCGGCGGGCAGCCGCGCGCACGGTTCGCGATCTGCGCGAGCGATTGACCTCGACCAGCGGTACCAGCCCTGCCTTCGACCAGGAACTCCTGCTCCACTACGCCACGACGCGCCTCGCCGCGGCCTATGCCCTGCCGATGCTCGTGGTCCTCGTCGGCCTCGTTGCGACACTCTGGCTACGCCTTCCGGCAATCGTCATCTGGGCGGCCGCGACACTTGTCATTCATGCGGGCGGCTTCTGGCTGTGCCGCCGTTTCGTGCGTCAGGCTGTTGACCGGCCAGACTTAAGAAAATGGTCAAAAGCTTTTGTTGTCTTTGAGTTTTTGAACGGCCTACCCTGGATCGGCTTACTGCTCGCGACGTCGACGGTCCATGCACCGGGCATCGAGATCTTCCAGTTCGCGACGATGCTGACGATCCTCGCGGTCGGCACCATGTTCGCCTCCAGCCTGCCGGCCGGCGCCGTGGCCGGCACCGCTCCGATTGCGCTCACCATGGTGGCGCTCTTCGCGCTCCGTCAGGACGTTCTCTATCTGGCGCTCAGCTTCCTCTCGATCGGCAGTGAGATCTTCTTCCTGACGCTGTCGCAACGCCTGCAGGCGGCCACCATGGCGATGATGCATTATCGCGCCGAGAAGGACCTGCTCATCGCCGAACTCGGTACCGCCAAGGCGATCTCGGACGAATCGCGCCGGCGCGCCGAGGAAGCCAACCTCGCCAAGTCGCGATTCCTCGCCACGATGAGCCATGAATTGCGCACGCCGCTCAATGCGATCCTCGGCTTCTCCGAGGTGATGCAGAACGAAGTCCTCGGCCCGATGCAGAATGCGACCTATCGCGAATATGCCGGCGACATCCATTCGAGCGGCCAGCATCTCCTCGATCTCATCAATGAAATTCTGGATCTCTCGCGCATCGAGGCCGGTCGCTACGAACTCAACGAGGAGCCGGTGACGCTGGTGCATCTCGTGGAGGATTGCGAGAACCTGATGCGGCTGCGGGCCGGCAAGAAAGGCCAGAAGATCACTCGCCAGGTCGAGCCGAACCTGCCGCGCCTCTGGGCCGACGAGCGCGCGGTGCGGCAGATGGTGCTGAATCTGCTCTCCAACGCCATCAAGTTCACGCAGCCGGGCGGAGAGATCGCGATCTCCGTCGGCTGGACCGCCGGCGGCGGCGAATATGTCTCCGTGCGAGACAACGGCCCCGGCATTCCCGAGGAGGAAATCCCGATCGTCCTCTCCGCTTTCGGCCAGGGCGCGATCGCCATCAAGAGCGCGGAGCAGGGCACGGGTCTGGGCCTGCCCATCGTACAGGCGATGGCCGAAATGCACGATGGAACGTTCGAACTCCGCTCGAAGCTGCGCGAGGGCACGGAAGCGATCATCTGCTTCCCGCGCTCCCGCGTCATGGAGCCACTCGCCCCGATCGCTGAGGAAGAGGCGAAGCCGCGCTCGCGCTGGCGCAGCGCCGGCTAGCTGCCCTATTCGGCGCGATCAGCGACCCCCGCCTGCGCGAAGGTTGCCATGCCGGAATGGATCTGCGCCGCTGCCTTGACCAGGCCAGCCGCCAGAGCCGCGCCGCTGCCCTCGCCGAGCCGCATGCCGAGATCGAGCAGCGGCTGCCGGCCCATCCGCGCCAGGAGCCGGGCATGCGCGGGCTCGGCCGAGAGATGGCCGAACTCGCAATGGTCCAGCGCATGATGATCGAGCCGCCAGAGCACCGCCGCAGCGGCGCTCGCAACATAGCCGTCGATCAGGACAGGGATTCGGCTCATGCGCGCGGCGAGAATGGCGCCCGCAATCGCTGCGAGCTCGCGTCCGCCAAGGCGCCGCAGCACCTCGAGCGGATCGTCCAGATGGCCGGTGTGGAAGGCGAGCGCGGCCTCGACCACCGCCACCTTGCGCGCGATGCCCTCCGCATCGAGCCCGGTTCCCGGACCGACCCAATCCGAAGCCAGGCCGCCGAAGAGCCCGGCCGACACCGCGGCCGCGATCGTCGTATTGCCGATGCCCATCTCGCCGAGCACGAGGAGATCGATGCCACCGGCTGTGGCTTCCATGCCGAACGCCATGGTCGCGGCGCAGGCCGCTTCGTCCAGCGCCGGCTCGACCGTGATGTCGCCGGTCGGCAGATCGAGCGCCAGATCGAAGACCTTGAGGCCTAGATCATAGGCGATGCAGATCTGGTTGATCGCGGCGCCGCCAGCGGCGAAATTCTCGACCATCTGCTGCGTGACGGAGGCGGGGAAGGCCGAAACACCATGGCGCGTGACGCCATGATTGCCGGCGAAGATCGCCACCAATGGCCGGCGGACCTCGGGAACCGCCCTTCCCTGCCAGGCGCCCAGCCATTCGACGATGGCCTCGATCCGCCCCAGCGAACCGGCCGGCTTGGTAAGCTGGCGGTCGCGCTCGCGGATCGCCGCCAGCGCCGCCTCGTCGGCAACGGGCATCGCCGCGACGAGATCGCGAATATCGTCGAAGGGAAGTCCGGTGGCGGATCGGGGCATGGCTCGGCTTTCGGGAGAGTGTCGCTGGTCGGCGGATCGCGGCCGATCTATAAACCTCGCGGTCACGATCGCAAGCGCCGCCGCCGGATGCGCCACCGCCAGGCGGCGGGCGAGGCACGGCGCAGCAATGGATGGTTCGCCCATGCAGCCCTATCTCCGAAACGTGCTCGGACGCGACCTCGCCGCAGCGACCGCGTTCCTGACCGTCGTTCCGTCCATGGGCGACGAAGCCAAGAGCGGGCAACTTCCTGATTTCCGCCGCGCCGCTCGCGCCTTCCCCCTTGTCGGGGCGCTTGTCGGGGCTGTGGGGGGCATCGTACTGCTGCTTGCCTCGGCGCTGCATCTTCCGCCGCTCGCAGCAGCATTGCTGGCCGTGGTCGCGACGATCGCGCTCACCGGCGCGCTGCACGAGGACGGCCTCGCCGACACGTTCGATGGCCTTGCTGGCGGGCGCACGATCGAGCGGCGCCTCGAAATCATGCGCGACAGCCGCATCGGCACCTATGGCGCGCTGGCGCTGGTCCTTTCGGTCGGCCTGCGCGTCGCCCTGCTCGCAGCCTATCTGCCGGCCTCGCCCTGGCAAGGCGCGCTGGCCCTCGTCGCCACCGAGGCGATCGGCCGCACGGCGATCGTCTGGCTCTGGTCGAATGAGCCACCGGCGCGGCCGGATGGGCTCGCCGCGACGCTCGGCGCGCCGGACCAGGAGGCGATGGGAGCGGCGCTCGTCATCGGAGCGGGTATCGGCATGATCGCCGGATCGCTGACAGCCGGCGTTTTCGCGGCGCTCATATCGCTCGCCGCCGCGGCGCTTGCGACTGTCGTCACGGCCGATTGGAGCCGGCGACGCATCGGCGGACGAACCGGCGACATTCTCGGCGCGGCCGAGCAGCTCGCCGCCCTCGCCTCCTTGCTCGCGTTGGCGGCGTTCCGATGATCACGCCCTGCATCAAGCTCTGTGCGCTCGATGCGGAACGGCGCGCCTGCCTCGGCTGCGGACGGACGCTCGCCGAAATCGCCGGCTGGTCTTCGTTCAGCGACGGAGAACGCGCCCGGATCATGACCGAGCTCGCGTCACGCCTTGCCAAATTGGCAAAACCCGAGCCGGCCTAGAGCGCTTGTTCGGTCGCGTTTTCTTCACGCGAACCGGAATCCACTTCGCTCGAAAACGCTTCAGAGACCACCGGGATCGGCCAGGGCGGTGCGAGCATGCCCGTTAGCGATGAAGCTGACAATGACCAACTGGCAGAAATGATAGAGCATGATCGGCGCGATGATCAGGCCGATCGCCGGGTTGCCGGCGAAGATGACCGGCGCCAGCGGCACGCCGGTCGCGAGCGACTTCTTCGAGGCGCAGAACAGGCAGGCAATCGTGTCCGCCCGGTCGAAGCCCAGCAGTCGGCAAGGGATCTTCATCAGATAGTAGACGACGTAGAAGAGCGCGATGACGCCGACGATGATCTCGACGATCAGAAGCGCGTCATGCCCCTGCCAGACTCCTTCGACGACGGAATCCGAAAATGAGTTGTAGACGATCGCCAGGATGATCGCCCGGTCGGCGAGCTTGATCTGCTTGTTGTGGCGATGCGCCCAGCCATGCAGCCAGTGTCGCGCGACCTGGCCGAGGATCATCGGCACGAGAACGAGCAGTACGATCTTGCCGATGACCGGCAGGAGCGGAATGTCGATGCCCGCCCTCGACAGGAACCAGGCCATGAGCGCCGGCGTGGCGAAAACGCCGATCAGGCTCGACAGCGTCGCATTGAAGATCGCCACCGGCACATTGCCATGAGCGATCGAAGTCATCGCGACCGAGGACGAGACGGTCGACGGCAGGGCGGCGATATAGAAGAAGCCGATCCAGACGGCTTCGGGGATGAAGCCCTTGAGCGGCGTACCGATCACCAGAACGACGAGCGGAAACAGCACGAAGGTGCAGAGCTGGACGCAAAGATGCAGCCGCCAGTGGCTGATGCCGGCCTTCATCTTCTCCGGCGCCAGCGTCAACCCGTACAGGAAGAAGATCACGGCGACGCCATAGGTCGCCACTTCCTTCATGTGCAGAAAGCCGTTGCTCGATCCCGGCCCCGGAAATGCGATGGCCAGAGCGACGACGGCAACGAGAGCCAAAAGAAAGCCGTCGATCGAGACACCGCGAATTTTCATGGAAGGGACGCCCGGAATGAGGAGGACGGCCAGCACGGCCGTTGACCCTCCATAGCCCGCAATCGGCGTCAGTGAAAGACCGATCGGCAGCTTTCAGGCCGCAAGCGCCGCGTCCCGACTTCCGATCTCGGCGAGCGCCCTGGCGAGCACCTCGGGTCCAGCCCCGCGCAGATTGGCCTCGTTGGACAGGACCTGGCGGAAGCGCCGGGCACCGGGCCGGCCATGAAAGAGACCGAGCATATGGCGCGTCGCGCGGTGGATGGGCTCGCCGCGCGATACCATGTCCGCCAGATAGGGGATCATCGCCTCGGCCGCCGCCATCTCGTCGCGAGGCGCTTCGCCTTCGCCATAGATTTCGCCATCGACGCCGGCCAGCACGCCCGGCGTCTGGTAGGCCGCCCGGCCCATCATGACGCCGTCGAGATGATCGAGATGCGCCCTCGCCTCCTCGACCGTCCGAATCCCGCCATTGATGCCGATGAAGACATGCGGCAGCCGTGCCTTCAGGCGGTAGACGCGAGAATAATCGAGCGGCGGGACCTCGCGATTCTCCTTCGGCGACAGGCCCTTCAGCCAGGCCTTGCGGGCATGGACCCAGAGCGCGTCCGTCCCGGCCTCCAGCACGCGGTCGGCCAATTCGTCGAGCGCGACCTCCGGGTCCTGCTCGTCGACGCCGATACGGCATTTGACGGTGACCGGGATGTCGACCACCTGCTTCATCGCATCGACGCACTCGGCAACGAGGCGCGGCTCCAGCATCAGGCAGGCACCGAACGCGCCGGACTGCACCCGGTCCGACGGACAGCCCACATTCAAATTGATCTCGTCATAGCCAAACGCCGCGCCGATCCGCGCCGCCGCAGCCAGCTTCGCCGGCTCCGACCCACCGATCTGCAATGCCAAAGGATGTTCGGACGGATCGAATCCGAGCAGCTTCTCCCGATGGCCATGAATCACCGCATCGGCAACGACCATCTCCGTATAGAGCAGAGCGCGCGACGTGAGACGACGATGGAAGTACCGGCAATGCCGATCCGTCCACTCCATCATAGGGGCAATGGCCAAGCGGCTATCGAAATGGTTCATTCTACGTCGTATTTGCTCTGTGCCGGCCCGATCGGACGACGATAGACTGGCAACCCGCCACGGCAGCGCGCCTTGTTGCACCATAATTGGCGAGACCGAATTCTCGGACGGATCGAGGCCGAGGCCGATCGCACTGGTAGCGCAGACGCAGACAGTTCTCAACGGCAAGGATGAGGAGCGCCTCGAGGATCCCGTGTCGCCGGCATAAATGCGTGCCTTGGAAAAGACCCGGACGGGCCAGCGGCCAGCTGTCCCCCTTGACAGGAAATTCGCAGCCGCTAAACGTGAGTAAACGATAACCCAAGCGCGGAACGCCGACATGGCGCGCTCGAAAGTCTCCTTGCAGGATCTGGCCGGCCGGCTTGGCGTCTCCGTCAAGACGGTGTCGGGCGCCCTCAGCGGCGATGATTCGATCCGCATGGCCGACGATACGCGC
The DNA here is from genome assembly GCF_026343945.1 of Kaistia algarum. NCBI lineage: Bacteria > Pseudomonadati > Pseudomonadota > Alphaproteobacteria > Hyphomicrobiales > Kaistiaceae > Kaistia > Kaistia algarum. The sequence goes on along the minus strand of NZ_JAPKNJ010000002.1, from coordinate 149,170 downwards.
AAGCGCATCCGCTCACTGGCCGACGAACTCGGCTACAGGCCCAATCTCGTCGCGCGCGGCATGCGGCAGGGCGTCATGCCGATCATCGGCATCGTCGCCGACGGCCTGATCACACAGCCTTTCGCGACGGAGATCATGCGCGCCTTCGACAATTCGGTGCGCACCGACGGGCTTTCGGTGGTGGTGACCAGCACGGGCAGCGGCCGCTCGGTCGAGACCAGCGTCGGCGAACTGCAGCGCTTCATGCCGCGCGCCATCGCCTACGCAACCATGTTTCACCAGATTGTCGACCTACCGACGCCGGCGCGCGACGCGATCAGTCTGATGATCAATTGCCGCGGCACGGACGAGGGCATTCCGGCGCTGGTGCCGGCCGAGCGCGAAGCTGCCGAGACTATCACGCGCCGGCTGATCGAGGCGGGGCGGCGGCGTATCGCCTTCTTAAACCTGCCCGGGTTGCTGGCCGGAACGCTGCGGGCCGAAGGCTTCCGCGCCGCCCATGAAGAGGCTGGCATCGCCCTCATCCCGGACTGGATCCGTCCGTCGACGCGCGGCACCTATTCCAACCAGGCGCGCAGCCTCGTCTTCGAGCATGTCGCGGACCTCTTCGCCGGCCCGGTCCGGCCCGATGCGATCCTCTGCGGCAATGACCGCGTGGCGCTCGAGGTCTATGGCGCGCTGCGCCGCCAAAACCTTTCCATTCCGGAAGACGTCGCCGTCGCGAGCTTCGACAACCAGGTCGAGATTGCGGCGCGGCTCGATCCGCCCCTGACGACCATGGCCCTGCCACACAGGGCCATGGGACGACGCGCCGCCGAAATCCTGGCCGGGCACGGCGCCCCGGCCCGAGCCATCGAGGAAATCCCGTTCCGCCTTGTCGAACGCGCTTCAGTCTGAAGTGCAGCGGTCCGGTCACTAAAGGGAGAGAAATGCCATGAAGATGCAGTTGGGTAATCGTTTACTGACGGTGCTTCGCGCCACGACCATCCTGGGGGTAGGCCTTGCCGGTCTGTCGGCGGCCGAGGCGGCCAGCCTGAAGCTGATGTTTCAGGGCGATCCCTATGAGGTGAAGATCATCACCGAGACGGCCAAGAAGTTCGAGGTCGCCAATCCTGGCACGACGGTTGAACTGATCAATACGCCGCACGACGCCTATAACGAGAAGGTCGGCGCGGCAGTCTCGGCCGGGGCGCTGCCCGACATCATGGAGCTCGATGCGCCGTTCCTCGCCAATTATGTCTGGTCCGGCTTCCTGCAGCCGATCGCGCCCTATATCGACAAGGCGCTGCTCGACGACATGACGGCGTCCAACATCAGCCAGGGCACCTATCCGGTCGACAAGCAGCTCTACGCGACGGCGCTGGTCGATTCGACCGTGGCGCTCTATGGCAGCCGCAAGCAACTGACCGAGCTCGGCATCCGCATCCCGACCTCGGTCGACGATGCCTGGACCAAGGAAGAGTTCCTCGGCGCATTGGATAAGCTGGCTGCGGCCGGCGTAAAATGGCCGATCGACCTCTTCCGCGCCTATGGCACCAAGACCGAGTGGATCACTTACGCCTATGAGCCGATCCTGGTCTCGATGGGCTGCGACGTGATCGACCGCACCAGTTGGAAGGCGACCGGGACACTCGATGGCGCAACGTGCGTCGAGGCGGCCAAGCTCTTGCAGGGACTGGTTCAGAAGGGCTGGGTCGTGCCGCAATCGGCCGGTGGCAACCAGTTCTACGCCGAGGGCCGGCCGGCCGGTCTCGCCTGGGGCGGGCACTGGTTCTATGCCGAGGCCAAGGCCCAGATGGGCGATGATGTCGTCGTGATGCCGCTGCCGAAATTCGGCGAGAAGAGCGCCAGCCCGAACGGCACCTGGATCTACGCGATCACCAAGACCGCGTCCGATCCGGCGCTGGCAGGCAAGTTCCTGTCGTTCATGCTGCAGGATCCCGAATATCGCGCCGCCTATGCGGAGCATGCCGGCTTCCCGGGCATCAAGTCCTTCGCCGCAGCCTCGCCGCTCTATGCGCCGGGTGGCGCCATGGCCGTCGCGTTCGAGCAGGCCTCGAAGAGCGCCGTGCCGCGTCCGCCGCATCCGGCCTATCCGACGATCACGCTCGCCTTCCAGCAGGCGATGAACAACATCTTCGACGGCGCAGACGCCCAGGAGGAGCTGTCCAAGGCGGCCAAGAAGATCGACGCCGACATCGAGGACAATGAGGGTTACGCGCCCTTCGGCCAGGCCAACTAGGCCATCCAACCCGTCGCGCCGCATCACAGGATGCGGCGCGACACTATCCAGCCGGGAGGAACCGTAGGATGTCGATCAGTCAGGTGCCGGCCGCCAACGGCCGCCGGCGAAGCGCGCTTTGGGGCGGGCGGGCTCAGGAAATCACGATGCTGCTGCCAGCGCTGGCGCTCATCGCCATTTTCCTGCTGCTGCCATTCCTGTCATCGTTTCGCATCGCGCTCACCAACGAGCGGCTGATCCCGCGCCCGGTGCCGCCGCGCTTCGTCGGGCTTGGCAATTTCCAACAGATCCTGACCGATCATGATTTCTGGCGGGCGCTGTGGAACGTGGTGCGCTTCACGCTGATGGTGCTGCCGGTCCAGTGCGGCTTCGCGCTCGCCATCGCGCTGCTGCTCAATCAGAAGCTGCCCTTCCGCAATTTCTTCCGCGGCTTGTTCTTCCTCCCGGCAATCACCTCGATGGTCGTCGTCTGCGTGATCTGGGCGACTTTGTTCCAGTATCCGACCGGCCCGTTCAACCAGATCGTCGGCTTCCTGTCGTTCGGTCTGGTGCAGCCCATCGACTGGCTTGGCGATCCGAGCTGGTCGATGCCGGCCATCGTTCTGCTCTCGGCCTGGCAGGCCTATGGTTTCCAGATGATCGTCTATCTCGCCGGCCTGCAGGGCATTTCGGAATCGCTCTATGAGGCGGCGGAGCTCGACGGCGCCAATCGCTGGCAGCGCTTCTGGCATGTCACCATGCCGTCGCTGCGCCAGACCCACATCTTCGTGCTGATCATCACCACGATCCAGGCGTTCAAGCTGTTCACCCAGGTGAACATCCTGACCCAGGGCGGCCCGCGCGGCACCACCGACACGCTGGTCCACTACATGTTCACCGCCGGCTTCGTCGACCAGCGGCTAGGCCTCGCCTCGGCCGTCGCCATCCTCCTCTTCTTCATCGTCCTGATCGTCTCGCTGGTTCAGCGCTTCGTGGTGAGGGATCGCCAATGACCACTATCTCCGGACCGGGCCCCCTGGCCCCACGCACGCCCTCGCGCCTGCCGCGTGATTGGACCGCCGTGATCAAGTTCGTCGCCGTGCTGATCCTGGCGCTGGTGATCGTCTCGCCACTGTTTCTGCTCGTCGTGGCGAGCCTCAAGGCCGATCGTTTCCAGATCCTGGCCGATATGGGTTCGTTCCGCGCCTTCTGGGTATCCGACCCGACGCTGCAGAATTTCCGAGAGGTCTGGACCTTCTCCGGCGCGCTGCCCTTCGGCCGCTATCTGCTGAACTCGCTGGTCATCCTGTTCGTCACGGTTCTCGGCGGCGTCTTCCTGAATTCCATGGCGGCCTTCGTGCTGGCCTGGGGCCGGCTGCCGGGGCGGGCCATCATCCTGACGGCGCTGATCGGGCTCTATATCGTGCCGCAGGAATCGATCGTCCTGCCGCTGCTGACCATCATCAACCGCGTCGGCCTTTCCGACAGCTTCGCGGCGCAGATTCTGCCCTTCATGGCCAGCCCGCTGTACATCTTCCTGATCTACCAGTTCTTTATCCAGATACCGCGCGACATCTATGATGCCGCGACCGTGGACGGTGCCGGACCGTTCCGCATCTACTGGTCGGTGTTCCTGCCGATCAGCCTGCCGGTGCTGGCGACGGTCGCCATCCTGCTCGGCATCGAAACCTGGAACCAATATCTGTGGCCGCTGATGGTGACGCAGACCGATCGGGCCCGCCCGATCTCGGTCGGCATCGCCTCGTTCTTCGGCCATGACAGCATCTATTGGAACAGCGCCATGGCCGCCTCGGTCATGATGATGATCCCGGTGCTGATCTTCTATCTCGCGTTCCAGAAATGGTTCGTCAGTTCGTTCATCTCTTCGGCCGTCAAAGGCTGATCCCCGGGAATGCGACCATCATGAAGATCGATATTGAACTCAACGCCGGGGAGACGCTGCACGTCTTCCAGAAGCCGGTGGGCGATGCGACGGGTTCTGTCGTGACGCTGACCACCGCCGACGGGATGGAACAGCGCCTTTCCGGACCCGAATCGGACGATTTCACGCTCAGCATTGCAGAGGATCTTGCCGGAGGGCGGGCCAGCCTCGCCTTCGACGAGGGCGGGACGGCGGTCTCGCTGGTCTATGCGTTCGATCCGGCGACCGTCGCGACCACCGGCATCCGCACGCTGTTCACGACAGAGCGCAACCGGCCGAATTCGGCGCGCTACCGCCTGCATCTCGCCGCGCCCTTCGGCTGGATGAACGATCCGAACGGCCTGTCGCAGGCCGGCGGCCTCGCGCATCTCTTCTATCAGCACTATCCGCACAGCCTGCGCTGGAACACCATGCACTGGGGCCATGCGGTGACGGCCAACGGCATCGACTGGACCCACCAGCCCGTCTTCCTGCTGCCGCGACCTGAATTGCTGGCTGACGACGCCAAGGTCGGCGGCGCCTTTTCGGGCTCGGCCATCAACCTCCCGGACGGCGGTCTGCGCGTCTATTATACGGACCGACAGGACGACCGGACGCCGAATTGGGAATGGCAGATGACGGCCGTCTCGGACGACCGCGTCGATGTCGGCCCCTCGGCGCCGGTGGTGACCGAAGTGCCGGAGCTGCCGGGCCTCGGCAAGAATTTCCGCGATCCCTATGTGTTCAAGGGTCCAGACGGGCTCTGGAAGATGCTGCTCGGCGCAGGCGATGACACCGCCGCGCTGGTCCTGCTCTATGAGACCGAGGACGCAAGCGGTGTCGAAGGCTGGCGTTTCGCCGGCGTGGTGCATCGCGAGCCGACGACGCAGAAGCTGCCCGCCGAATGTCCCTGCATGGTGGCGCTCGATGGTGAGGGCGCGGGCCTGCATGTGCTGATCTTCGGCCTGCTCGGCTCCCGCGACGAGGTCAGCCGACGCCGCAACATCACGGTCGCGCTGGTCGGGCGTTTTGACGGCCGCAGCTTCGAGCCCATCGCTCGTGAAGAGCTCGACTACGGCACGGATTGCTACGCCTTCCAGGGCATTGCCGGCACGGATGGCCCGCTCGGCACAGGTCCCTTCGGCATTTCCTGGGCGGCCAACTGGACCGATGTGTTCAAGGACCGCGATTTCCCGAGCGCGATGACCTTACCGCGCCGGCTCGTCTGGCGCGACGGTGCCTTGTCCACGCCGGTGATCGAGACGGTCGAGGCGCTGCGGCGGCCGGAACCTGCCATCGACATTGCATCGAACGGTCGACCGGTCGTGCTTGAGGACGGCCTCGCCGAGATCGGTATCGAGATCGCGGAAAAGGGCGTGCCTTTCGAGCTTGCCTTCCGCCATCCGGAATTCGGGATCGCCCTCGGCTATGCGGGCGGCACGCTCGAACTCGCCTTCAAGCCGCCCGGCAGCCGCCCGTCGCCGCGCTACTTCATCGAGGACATTGCGCCGGCGCGCCTCCGCATCTTCGTCGATGTCGGCCTCATTGAGATCTATGTCGATGACGGCCGCTGGTGCCTGACCAAGCGCATCGACAGCGACGAGCCCATCAAGGCGATCACGCTGAGCGCAGCGCCCGGCACAATCGGTGCGGCGAGGCTCCACCATCTGCGACCGCAAGGCGCCTGAGCGGGCTACGGCGGACGAAGCCTCGAGGCCGACCGCCCTTCGGAGGCAGGTGCCGATCCGCCCCCACGCTCCCAATTCGAGTGCCTGGCGATCTAAGGGACGAGCACCGCCGCGCCTTGAAAACGCCCGGCCCGGAGATCGTCGAGCGCGTCATTGGCCCGCTCCAACGGATAGACCGTCGTCCTCGTCTTCACGCCAGCGCGGGGCGCGATCTCAAGGAATTCATGAGCGTCCTGGCGCGTCAGATTGGCAACCGAGACGATCTTCCGTTCACCCCAGAGGATGTCGTAGGGGAAACTCGGAATCGGGCTCATATGGATGCCGCCGCAGACCACCGTCCCGCCCTTACGGACGGCGCGCAGTGCCTGCGGCACCAGAGCACCGACAGGCGCGAAGAGGATCGCCGCGTCGAGCCGCTCGGGCGGCATGTCATCGGAACTGCCGGCCCAGACGGCTCCAAGCGACAGTGCCATCTGTTGGGCCGCGACGTCGCCTTCCCGGGTGAAGGCATAGACGCTGCGGCCTTGCCAGACGCAGACCTGCGCCAAGATATGAGCCGCCGCGCCGAAGCCATAGAACCCGATACGCTTCGCCGATCCGGCAAAACCCAGCGAGCGCCAGCCGATCAGGCCGGCGCACATGAGCGGCGCGGCCGCCACCGGATCCGCAAAGCCGTCGAGCGGAAAAGCGAACGCCGCATCAGCGACCACGTGGGTGGCGAAGCCGCCATCGCGCGAATAGCCCGTGAACTGCGGCGTATCGCAGAGATTTTCCTGCCCGCCGGCGCAGAAGGCACAATGGCCGCAGGTGTGGCCGAGCCAGGGTATGCCGACGCGGCGGCCCATGGCGAGCGGCACCCCTTCGCCCACCGCCTCGACGATCCCGACGATCTCATGGCCCGGAACCAGCGGAAGCCTCGGGTCCGGCAAATCGCCGTCGACGACATGCAGATCGGTGCGGCAGACGGCACAGGCCTCGACCCGAACACGGATCTCGCCCGGCCCCGGAAGAGGAACGGGACGCTCCTCCAGGACAAGCGGCTGCCCGACGGCGTGAAGCACCATGGCCCGCACAGCCACCTCCTCAGCTCTGCGCGTCGGGATCTTTCGGCGGCGGCATGATGATCACGCCGGAGATCGGCTCGACGCAGACGAGTTGGTCCTCCACGGATTTCACGCCGGCCGCATTCTCGGCGACAACGCAAGCTGCCAGCCTTTCCCGCTCATCAAAGATCGTACCGCTGAGGGTGACGTTGCCGCCTTCGACTTCGACCCGGACGAGACCATTGCTACTCCAGAACTGGCGGCCGAGTTCCGCGATGATTGCCTTGCGCACGGCATCGTCTCCGCCGGCGTCGGTGGGCTCGCTGGTAAGGCGCTGCGCCAGTGCCTTCAGAAGATCGGAGCGCGCGATGATGCCGACCAGCTTGCCGTCCTCCACGACCGGCAGTCGCTTGATATGGCGGCGCCCCATCATCTCGACGACATTTTCGAGAGTAGCGCCGCGGGTGGTCGCGACCACGTCCCGCGTCATCACGTCTTCGACGCGCCGGCCATGGGTATGGACATATTCGTCGGCTGCCTTGCCGGCGCTCAGGAAGAACTGCAGCCAGGGCGAACGCTTCCGCTCAGTGCCGAGTTCGGAACGCAGCAGAAAATCGCCTTCCGTCACGACGCCGACGAGCGTACCGCTCGCATCGACGACCGGCAGGCCGCTTATATGGTGCGCCAGCATCAGCTGCGCAGCCTCTCCGATCGGCGTGGATGGGGCGACGCTGAATACCGGCGTCGTCATGATATCCTGAACCTTCACCTGGACCTCCTCAGAACGAGCCGGCCGGCAGACGGCCAGAGCGCGTCATCCTTGGACGGTCTTGGTCGCCGACGCGCGGAACCGGCATCATGGGTGTTGAACTTCAATCGAAACGGCGATGCCGTCCTTGCGTGGCATCAACAATCGATCCGGAATCGACGAGGGGAATTCGTATCAAAGGCAGTTTGATCCCAGTCACGCCATCATGGCAAATGGGCGATAAGATGTGGTGAATATTCCTGCTTGCCTGACCGGAGGCACGATGCGCGACGACGATCAGAACGCGCCTGGTTCTCACACGGACCGGTTCGAGCCATTCGTCACGGAAGCCCGTGGCATGCCGCCGCTGCTGACGGCCGTGGTCCATCCCTGCTCGCCGGAAGCGGTCCGTGCCGCCGTCGATGCGCGCGACGAAGGTCTGCTGTCTCCGGTTCTCGTCGGGCCAGAGAATAAGATCCGCGCCGCCGCCGAGGCGGCCGTTGTTTCCCTGTCGGGTCTCAAGATCGAGCCTACCGAGCACAGTCATGCCTCGGCCGAGCGCGGAACGCAGATGGCGGCCCGCGGCGAGGTTCATGCGCTGATGAAGGGAAGCCTGCACAGCGACGAACTGCTCGGCGCCGTTGTCGCGGCCACATCCGGCCTGCGGACTGCCCGCCGGATCAGCCATGTCTATGTGCTCGACGTGCCGGCCTATTCCAAGCTTCTGGTCGTGACCGACGCCGCCATCAACATCGCCCCAACCCTGCTCCAGAAGCGGGACATCTGCCAGAACGCGATTGACTTCCTGACCCGGCTCGGCGTCGCCGAGCCGCTCGTGGCAATCCTGGCCGCGGTGGAAACGGTCGAACCCTCGATGCCGACGACGCTGGACGCGGCCGCGCTCACGGTCATGGCCATGCGCGGACAGATCACCGGCGCCAAGGTCGATGGACCGCTCGCATTCGACAACGCGATCGATCTCGACTCGGCAAGGATCAAGGAAATCGTCTCGCCCGTCGCCGGTCGCGCCGACGTCCTGGTCGTGCCGGACCTCGAGGCCGGCAACATCCTCGCCAAGCAGCTGATCTATTTCGCCGGCGCAAAAGCGGCCGGGCTGGTGCTGGGTGCGCGCGTGCCGATCATCCTGACGAGCCGTGCAGATTCGCTGCAAGTCCGCCGCGCCTCGGCCGCGCTCGCCAAGCTCATCGGATCGGAACGGCAGAAGGTTCTCAATTATTCATGAACCAGAACCTCCTCGTTACCTTCAACCCCGGCTCCTCAACGATCAAGCTCGGCCTCTTTGCCGACGCAAATTCGAAGCCTCGGCGCATCGGCGGCGGCATGATCGACCTGCGCGCTGCGCCTTTGATGCTGCATATCTCGGAGGGGCCGAAGCGGACCGACATCGAGCTCAAGTCGGCGCTCCAGGAGGATCTGCACGACTTGATCAGCGAGACGCTGGAAAGTCTCGTGGAGCATTTCGCCTCCGATCATTTCATCGGCGCCGGGCATCGCGTGGTTCATGGCGGCGACCGCTTCAGCGGACCGGCCCGCATTGACGACCAGGTTCTCGCCGCGATCGCCGCGCTGCGACATCTGGCGCCGCTGCACCAGCCTCGCGCCGTTCGCCTGATCGAGTCGATCCGCCGGATCTGGCCGGACGTGCCGCAGATCGCTTCCTTCGATACGGCTTTCCACCGCACGCAAACAGACACGGAGCGGCGCATCGCCCTGCCCCGCGAACTCTTTGGTGAAGGCGTCAAGCGCTACGGTTTCCACGGGCTCTCCTACAAGTTCATCGCCGGCGCTCTGGCCCGAGAAGCGCCCGAAATCGCCGCTGGACGAGTCGTCGTCGCCCATTTGGGCAGTGGCGCCAGCCTCTGCGCGCTCGAAGGCGGGATCAGCCGCAGCGCATCTATGGGCTTCTCGACGCTGGACGGCATCCCGATGGCGACCCGCAGCGGCGCCATCGACCCCGGCATCCTGCTGTACCTTCTTCAGGAAAGGCGCCTCGCCGTCGCCGATCTGGAGGACATGCTCTATCACCGCTCCGGCCTTCTCGGTCTGTCCGGGATCAGCGCCGATGCCCGCGTGCTCACGGAGAGCGAGGAACCCGCCGCTGCCGAGGCCATGGCGATCTTCGCCCTCGCGATCGCACGGCAGGTGGCGGCCTATGCGGCCACCCTCAAGGGGCTGGACGGGCTTGTTTTCACCGCAGGCATCGGCGAACACCAGCCAGCGCTCCGCGCCGCCGTCTGCGATCACCTCGGTTGGGCCGGCATCGACATCGACGCGCAGTCCAACGTCTTCAATGAAACGCGGATCAGCACCAGGACGAGCGGTGTCGCCGTCTTCGTGCTGCCGACGGACGAGGAGAGTGTGATCGCCGAAGAGGCCGCGTCGATTCTCGCGTCGGGATGATTCAGGCCGGATCGAGCAGCTTGCGCAGGCGCACCGCCAGTTCGCGCGCTGTATAGGGCTTCTTCAGCCAGCTCTCATCGTCGCCAAATTCGCGACCGGCAACCGTGGGTTCGGCATAGCCCGACGTGAAGAGCACCTTGATATCGGGTCGAAGCCGCCGGGCTTCTCGTGCCAGTTCGTCGCCGGCTATTCCGCCCGGCATAATGACATCGGTAAAAAGCAACCGGATCTCGGGCACAGAGCGAAGGAGCTCCAGCGCCTCGCCACCCGTCCCGGCCTCGACAACGCGGTAGCCGCCCTCGCGCAGTCTGGCCACGGCGACCCGGCGTACCCGCAGATCGTCCTCGACGACGAGAATGGTTTCGCTGCCTTCCGGAAGCGCATCTGGGCGGGCGGCAGGCGCTACCGGCGCATTTTCGTGGACGGTCACGGAACTCGGCAAAAAGAGCCGGACGCTCGTTCCCTGCCCCGGCTCGCTATAGAGCTGGACATGCCCGCCTGACTGCTTGACGAAGCCGTAGACCATGGAGAGACCAAGGCCGGTTCCCGAGCCTAGTCCCTTGGTCGTGTAGAACGGTTCGAAGGCCCGCTGCTTCACCTCGGCCGTCATGCCCGATCCGGTGTCGGTGACCGAAACCAGTATGAAATAGCCGCTGCGCACGCCGGGATACATCTCGGCATAGTCCCGATCGAGAACCGTCCGCGAGACCTCTACTGTCAACCGGCCGCCGCGCGCCATAGCATCGCGGGCATTGAGGGCGAGGTTCAAGATCGCATTCTGCAGCTGGGAACCGTCGACGAGTGCCAGATGCGAAGCTCCGGTGACGACGGTGCGAAGTTCAATCGCCTCACCAAGCGTCCGCCGCAGCAGATCGGCAAAGCTGGTGACGAGCTGGCCGACATCGGTGGGTTTCGGATTGAGCGGCTGACGGCGGCCGAAGGCGAGCAACTGGCCGGTGAGCTTGGCGCCGTCATCGGCCGCGTCCTGGGCCTCTTTCAGGAGAATGCGAAGCCTCGGATCGTCCAGCCGCCGCTCGATCATTTCAAGGTTGCCGCTGATGACCGTCAGCAGATTGTTGAAGTCGTGGGCGATGCCGCCGGTGAGCTGGCCGATGGCTTCCATCTTCTGCGACTGGCGGAGCTCCTCCTCCATGCGGTGGCGGCTTGTCAGGTCGCGAATAAAGCCCGTGAAGACACGCCGCCCTTGCGACAGCGCCTCGCCGACGGCCAGTTCCATCGGGAACGTCGTGCCGTCCTTCTTGAGCCCTGTGACGACCCGGCCATAGCCGATGATGCGTCGCTCGCCGGTCATCAGATAGTGGCGAATATAACCGTCATGACGCTCGCGGTCCGGCGACGGCATCAGGACCCGGACATTCTTGCCAGCAACCTCCGCCGAGCGGAAGCCGAACAACCGCTCCGCGGCGGCGCTGAACGAGGTGATCGTGCCCTCCTCGTCGATGACGATCATCGCCTCGGGGACTGTATCGAGAATGGAACGCAGATGCGCCTCGCGGCTGGCCAGATCCGCCTGCGCTTCCTTCAGGCTGCTGATGTCGCTGTTGGTCTGCAGGATGGCGATGGACTCGGTGCCCGCGCCCGTGAGCGCGATCCAGCGGCTGGCAACCCAGATCTCGCCGCCCTCGCGGTCGCGGTGGACGACCTCGCCCTCCCAGGAGCCCAGCTCACGCACGGCATCGACGATAGCCTCGCGCCGCTCCGGATAGACGGTCGACAGAAGTTCATCAACGTTGCGCCCGACAGCTTCGTCCCGCTTCCAGCCATAGAGCAGTTCACACCCGCCGGACCAGACGCCGATACGTCCGTCGAGGTCGTGGACGATGATAGTGGCGCCGTCGAGAAGCCGCGCGACCTCATCGACAAGCGGGCCTGCGGCCATCGCCGTCACGGCTCCCTCGCTCACGGCAGGATGCCCTTTCGCTGATTCAGTTCGGCCAGACCGCCTGCTTTGTATAGGCGGGCGAAGCGTTATGATCCGCTTCGATCTCACCGGCAAGAGCCGTCAGCTTGTCGCTCTTGCGCACGATAATCGCGTGCCGCCCGCTGGGCGCGATGACGCCGCGGCTCGTGAGCCGGGTCATGATGCGGGACACCGTTTCGATCGTGAGGCCGAGATAGTCGGCCATGTCGAGGCGGGTCATCGGCACTTCGACCACTCGGAGCGGCGGATGTCCGTTGTCGAGGCGGCGGGCAATGTGAAGCAGGAAGCTCGCAACCCGCTCCTCGGCGCTCTTGCGGGCCAGCAGCACCATCTGGTCCTGCGCAGCAGCCATTTCGTCGCAGAGCCGGGCGAAGAGCTGCGGCCTCAGTTCCGGAGACCGATTGATCTCTTCCTGAAATCGATTGTGTCCGAAACGACGAACCTGGATTCGCGTAACCGCTTCCGCTGTATAAAGGTAACGATCCTTGAGTGAGACACCGATCAGATCGCCAGGATACATGAAGCCGGTGATCACCCGACGGCCATCACCCAATATTTTATAGACGCGCAGAACGCCCTCGACGACTTCGAACACATGTTCTGCCTCGTCGCCTTCCCAGAATACGGCGGCTCCCGGCTCGAACTTCTCGATAGGCTGCCGGCTGAAGACACCCTGCAATGTGGGAGGCAGCGTCGCTTCGCATGGCAGCGAGCGAACGAGAAGGTTGACCGTGGCGATCGAATCTTGGGACAGCATGGTGGGGACTCCTCATCGGTTCGATGCTGCCATTAGTGGTCCTCCGCGTGACGACACATCGATGCGCGTGTTAGACTTGGTGCGATTGTGTAACAAACTGTGACGGCGCGCCGGGATCGGCTCGTTCCTCCGAAGACCCCATGACAAGCTCGGCTCCCCACCCAGAGCACATTCTCGTTGTCGACGACGACCCTCGGATCCGGCAGATGCTGGTGCGCTATTTCGAGGGCGAGTCCTATCGCGTGACGGCGGTCGCCGACGGCAGGAGCATGCGCGAGGCTCTGCAGCAACGGACGATCGATGCCGTGCTGCTCGATCTCGTTCTGGGCGGCGGCGAGGACGGGCTGGAGCTCGCACGCGAGATTCGCGGGCGCTCGGATGTGCCGATCATCATGCTGACCGGGCGCGATGACGTGGTCGATCGCATCGTCGGGCTGGAGATCGGTGCCGATGACTATATCGCCAAACCCTTTCACCTCCGCGAGGTGCTGGCGCGCCTCAGGACGATCCTGCGCCGCCGCAAGCCGAAGCCGGGGGCCGAAGCGGAGGCGCGCGGTGCGGACACACTTCATTTCGAGGGCTGGCGGCTGGACCTCGGTCGACGCGAACTCCATGACGCCGGCGGAAGCCCGATCGAACTGACGACCGGCGAATTCGATCTCCTCACCGTGCTGGCTCGCCAGCCGGGTCACGTCTTCACCCGCGAGACCCTGATGGACCTCACCCGAGGACGATCGCAGGAAGCGTTCGATCGGACAATCGATGCGCAGATATCGCGCCTTCGCAAGAAGATCGAAAAGGACCCGGCCAATCCGAAACTGGTCAAGTCGGTTCGCGGCATCGGCTATGTTTTCACCGGGCGGGAATCGGTCTGACGGTTCAGGAGACGGCTCGGGAAGCGGCACGGAGCAGCGCGTCGATCTCCTGACGTGTTGCGTCGACCGACAACTGTCGCTCGGACCGATCGAGCAGGTGAACCCGGATCGACGCGCATCCGGCCCTCTTGGCCCGGAGCGCCAGGTGGTCGAACAGCTCAACGCCGACCCCCGGTCCATCCGCCGCGCTGACGACAACGAAACTGGAGATGTCGAGAACCAGAGCCCCGAGCCGCTCCAGCGTCACAGCGCTGATCGCCAGGCCCTGGACGTAGCCGCGGGGATTGGAGGCAACCAGGATGTCGTCAGCCTCCCGTCCGGGCGACTGCCGGCAGCGGTCCCGCCAACCGTCGAGCTCGAGCGTCGGGACAGCCAAACGCGCGAGCAGATAGGCGCTGTCGACCTGCTCATCCTCTATCGGACCGATCTCATAGGCCTGGGCCATCATGGGATCTCTTTCCTGCCCGCCGGCGCGTTGAATCGTATGTTCATCCGCGCCTTGTTGTTCTTGGTTCGGCCGCTCGCGTTGTGTCGAGCGCTTGCACGTCGTCAGATGCTGCGGCTATGCCGCGTCGCTGCACGATCGAAATATCGATCGAATACCGCGCAGATCGACCGAACGAAGGGGCGCCCGCGCTCGGTGACGAACAGGTTTCGCCCGCGCACCAGCACCAATCCGTCGTCCTCGAACGGCTGCAGGCGACTGAGTTCGTCGTCGAAGCTGTCCGCTGCGAGGCCAAACCCCTGGCTCACCTCGTCGAGATCGATGCGGAACAGGCACATCAGTGTCTCGATGATCGATCCCACGACGCGATCATCCCGCGAGAATTCGATGCCCTTCGCCACCGGCAGACGGCCCTCGGCCAGAGCGTCGCGCCAATCGGTGATCCGCACGGCGTTCTGGACATATCCCTGCGGCAGACGGCCGATGGACGATGCGCCGAACCCGATCAGAGTTTCGGCCCGGTCGGTCGTATAGCCCTGGAAATTGCGGCGCATGTCGCCCTTGCGAAGGGACTGCGCAAGTCTGTCGTCCTCAAGCGCGAAATGATCGAGGCCGATCTGCACGTAGCCTGCCTCGACCAGAAGTTCGGCTGCCAGCGCCTGCTGGTCGAATCGCTCGACCGCTCCCGGAAGCGTCGAATCGGGAATGAGCTTCTGAGCTGGCTTCATCCACGGCACGTGGGCATAGCCGAAAAGCGCAATTCGTTCGGCCTTGATGCCGACGATGTCGGCCACGGTTCTCGCGATAGTGTGCGATGTCTGGTGCGGCAACCCGTACATCAGGTCGAGATTGATCGATTCAACGCCAGCACGGCGCAGATGCTCCACCGCACGAACCGTCACTTCGAGCGGCTGGATACGATTGATCGCGCTCTGCACGCGTGGATCCAAATCCTGAACGCCGAGGCTGGCGCGATTAAGCCCATTGGCGACGGCTGCGTCTATCCACGCGTGGTCGAGCGTGCGGGGATCGAGTTCGGCGGCAATCTCGCAGCCCGAATCGATCGAGAAATGGCCCCTGAGGGCTGAAAAGAGGCGATCAAGGTCGCGGGGCCACAGCGCGTTCGGCGTACCGCCGCCAAGATGGATCGAGGATACGGGCGCCGTTTTTCCGATCGCGTGCTGCACCAGCGATATTTCGCCGAGCAGCGCGTCAACATAGTCGGATATGGCACTCTGGCGATTGGTAACCTGCGTGTTGCAGCCGCAATACCAGCAAAGCTGACGGCAGAAGGGCACATGCAGATAGAGCGAGAGCGGCTTCGCGGGGTCGACCTCCCCCAGCCAGCGACGATATTCCGTCTCGCCGATTCCGGCATGGAAGTGAGGCGCCGTCGGGTAGCTCGTGTAACGCGGCACCCGCCCGTCATATTTTTCGATGAGCGCGGCGGGCGATGACGGGCTCCAACGCACACAATCGGATTTCAGTTCGCACACGGCCTTCATGGCAAATACCCTCCGCAGGATAGTCGCCATGCTCAGCAATGAGCCGCCTTCGCGCCTTGATCCGGATCAACGAGAGGGAAGTTGCCGCGCGTCGCGGTCTTTCGAGCCGCGCCCGATGACGTCCTTGGCGATATAGATGGGACGGCGCTTCGCCTCGAGATAGAGGCGCCCTAGATATTCGCCGATGACGCCGAGACCCATCATCTGCACGCCGGATGCGAACAAGGTGACGGTGATGAGAGTGGGAAAGCCGGCGACGGGATCGCCGAGCACCAGAGCCTTCACGAAGAAATAGATGCCATAGATCAGCGAGATCGATGCAACGACGAACCCCACCCAACTCCAGATCCGCAAAGGAACCGTGGAATAGCCGGTGATCGCGTCGATCGAGTAGCGCATGAGCTTGAGATAGGACCAGCTCGTCTGCCCCGCAGACCGCGCCTCACGGACAAAGTCGACATAGACGGTATCGAACCCGACCCAGGCGAAGATGCCCTTCATGAATCGGTTGCCTTCCGGCATGCTCAGCACGGCATCGACAACTTTGCGGTCCATCAGGCGATAATCGCCGGCATTCTCGGGGATGCCGGGTCGGCAAAGCGCGTTGAAGACGCGATAGAACTTTCCGCTGGTCCATCGCTTCATCGCCGAATCGGACGAGCGGTCGGACCGCACACCGACGACCATGTCCGCTCCGGCTAGCCAATGACGGATGAATTCGAAGATGAGTTCCGGCGGATCCTGAAGATCGACGTCGATTGGCACGACGGCTTCGCCGATGGCATGCTCAAGCCCGGCGGTGAGAGCCGCCTCCTTGCCGAAATTGCGCGCCAGCAGCACCGCGACGAATTTTCTGTGCGAGATCGCCAATTCCCGCAGCTTCCGTCCCGTCCCGTCCGTGGAACCATCATCGACCGCGACGATTTCCCAATCGAGGCCATATTGATCGGCAGCCTTTTGCAGGACCGGCTCGATGCGCTCGAGGAAAAGGTCGAGAACGTCGACCTCGTTGTAGACGGGCACAACAACCGAGAGCAGGCGTCGAAGCGGCTCTGCCCCGGCTCCATCGAGACGGCTCGAAGGTTCGGACGAGGCGGCGACGACCGGCGAGGTTTCCGGGACGGGCGCATGAGAGGCAGTCATGGGACGGCGATATCTCTTCGGCGACGGCAGAGGCAACCCATTGATTGGCTGCTTCTAGCATGCCTGCCAAGGCCCGGATATCAAACCGCTCCGATCTCGCGGGAGGAAGACTCTCCGGCTCGGAAGGTACGCATTTTACCGTGGTTGGGGCGACGGCCCCGGATCGTCCGGCGATGCCGGATCAGAGAATGATGACGGCGCCGACACCAAGGGTTGTGCCGATCAGGCTGCCGATCATCAGGGCGAACATCAGAGCGAAGGCGGTGCGCATGATTTCGTCTCCCTTTCAAAGCGCTTCCATGCGCCAATGGATAGTCCCGCCCTCCCGTGCGCGCAGTGACCTCCGTCACCATGATTTCGCCACATGCATGAATCGAATCCATACTCGTCAGGATGCCGACTTGCGATCCCGCCCGACCGGCGGAACAATCTGCCGCCATTTCGCGTCGCTGCCAGATCGCCCGTTCTGTGCTTGGCGTATAGTCCGCAGGACGCAGAGCCAGGAGGCTCGACCATGACCGGAAGATCTCGCCTGTTTCCCTGCCTTCGCTACCGAAATCCCAAGGCGGCGATCGATTTCCTCGTCTCCGCGTTCGGCTTTACCGTCCACGCCGTCCACGAAGCGCCGGAAGGCGGGATCGCGCATGCCGAAATCAGGCTTGGCAATGACATCGTCATGATTGGCGCTCTCGACGCTGAGGCCGTCGCCGCCGGGCGAACGGTGAGCGGGGGCGTCGCCAGCATCTATGCCTGCATCCCCTATGTCGACGGCCACCACGACAAGGCAGCGGCCGCGGGCGCGGTCATAACCCGCCCGCCGGAAGATACAGCCTACGGGTCCCGGGAATATTCCTGCCGCGACCTCGAAGGTTATGAATGGCACTTCGGCAGCTACGACCCGCTGGCCGAGGAAGAGGCGTGACGCAGCTCAGCGGTCGAGGCCGGCGACGAGCAGATATTTCTTCTCGACGAATTCCTCGATGCCGTGATGCGAGCCTTCGCGGCCATTGCCGCTCTCCTTGACGCCGCCAAAGGGCGCAAGTTCGGTCGAGATGAGCCCTGAATTGATGCCGACCATGCCATATTCAAGTGCCTCGCCGACACGGAAGATCCGCCCGACATCGCGCGAATAGAAATAGGCCGCCAGCCCGAACTCGGTGTCATTCGCGGCATGGATCACTTCTGCTTCCGTCTCGAAGCGGAAGACGGCGGCCACCGGGCCGAAAGTCTCCTCCTTGGCGAGGATCATGTCCTTTGTGGCCCCGGCAAGAATGGTCGGCTCGAAGAAGCTGCCGCCCAGCGCATGGCGATGTCCCCCGAGCACGACACGGCCGCCCTTGGCGATCGCGTCGTTCAGATGCTGCTCGACCTTGGCGACGGCATTCCCGTTGATCAGCGGCCCCTGGGTCACGCCGTCTTCGACGCCATTGCCGACCCTGAGCTTGGCGACGGCCGCCGTGAGCTTCTCGACGAAGGCGTCGTATATGCCGGCCTGTGCGTAGAGCCGGTTGGCGCAGACACAGGTCTGGCCCATATTGCGGAACTTCGAGACCATCGCGCCCTCGACCGCGGCATCAAGATCGGCATCGTCGAAAACGATGAAGGGCGCGTTGCCGCCGAGTTCGAGCGCGACCTTCTTTACGGTCCCCGCCGCTTGCCGCATCAGCTGCTTGCCGACTTCGGTGGAGCCGGTGAAATTCACCAGGCGGATCGCCGGATGCGAAGTGAGCACGCCGCCGATCGCCCGCGATTCGCCGGTAACGACATTGAAGACGCCCTTCGGAATACCCGCCCGGTCGGCGAGTTCGGCGAGCGCCAGCGCGGTCAACGGCGTCTCGCCGGCCGGCTTCAGCACCATGGTGCAGCCGGCGGCCAGAGCCGGCGCGGCCTTGCGGGTGATCATGGCTGCCGGGAAGTTCCAGGGCGTGATCGCGCCGACGACGCCGGTCGGCTGGCGCAGGACCAGGATGCGCGCATCGGCCCGGTGGCTCGGCAGCGTTTCGCCGGCGATCCGCTTCGCCTCCTCGGCGTAGAACTCGATGTAAGAAGCGGCGTAGTCGATCTCGCCGAGGGCTTCGGCGAGCGGCTTGCCCTGTTCCGCCGTGAGGATCAGCGCCAGATCCTGGCGATGGGCGCGAATGCGTTCAAACCACTGGCGGATGAGCGTCGAACGCTCCTTGGCAGTCTTTGCCGCCCAGATCTTGAACGCCGCCGCGGCGGCATCCACCGCAGCCGTCGTCTCGTCGGCCCCGAATTTCGGAACGCGGCCTACGACAGCCCCGGTCGCCGGATTGGTGACATCAATAGCCGGAACGCCGATCCAGGCTCCGTCGACATAGCACTGCGATTTGAGCAGCGAGGGGTCGATCAGGTCGAGTTCGGTCATCACTGGCGTATCCATCGCTTCATTCCTCGTTTCCGATTGGCCCGCGCGGTGCGCCGGAACGCCGACGCCGGGAGCCTTCCGCCCGGAGGCCTCGCGCGGTTAGATAGCGCTGATCAGCCTCCCGCGCCATTGTCGCGAGAGGTTCACCTCGAACCGCGGTCGTCGTCCAACCTCTCGAAAGTACCCAATGAAGCTAATCTACGACACGGATATCGGCTGGATGAACGACGACTGCATCGCGGCGCTGTTCGCGTTGCACTCGCCGCGTATCGAGCTCCTGGGCGTCACGCCCGTCATGGGCAACTATGATCTGAAGCTCGAAGTCGCCGCCGCGCTCCGCCTCACCGAATTCGCGGCTCGGACGGATGTTCCTGTTTCCGCCGGATTCGACCGGCCGCTGCTGCATGAGCGCAGTGCCTATGCGGACCAGATGTGGGGCCAATGGGCGACCCATCCGGAGGCCATCGAGCTGCCGCCGGGCTTGCCGACGATCCGTCCGGACCCCCGCCACGCGGTCGATTTCATCATAGAGCAGATAAAGGCCGCACCGCATGAAGTGACCATCGTCGCCGTCGGGCCGCTGACCAACCTCGCCGTCGCCATCCGCAAGGCGCCTGAGATCGTCACGCTCGTGAAGAGCGTCGTTGTCATGGGCGGCGCTTTGCAGCTCTATCCAGGTGGCTGGGGCAATTCGACACCGGTCTCCGAATTCAACTTCTGGGTCGACCCCGAAGCAGCGCGCATCGTTCTCCGGGCGGGTCTGCCGCTCGCACTTCTGCCGATGAATGTCTGCCGGAAAACCCATCTGCCGCGTGCTTTCGTGGAGAAGATCGCGGCGTCTACGACGGCGCGGACGGGCACGGCCAAACTCTTCCGGGACTATCTGCTGCCGCTCTTCGCCATGGAAGGCATCCAGAACCACCTCGTCTACGGGCTCTACGATTTTTCGGCGATCGCCTATGCGCTCGAGCCATCGCTCTTCCGCTCGGAGACGCTTTCGGTCGATGTCGTGACCGAAAGGGGCCTCCAATATGGCATGAGCATCGGCTATCGCGCCGGATCGCGCATCATCGGGCACACCAACACATCTTTCCCAGTCGACGACGCACCGCCGCCCGTGACCGTCGTGCACGACATGGATTTCGACGCGGTCGTCGCGCTCTATCTGGAGGGCATCGGCGCCTGAACGCCGGGGATCGTATCCAGCAGTGCCGGCAGTTCCATGATCGAGCCGATGACGTGGTCGGCATGGGGCGCCATCTGTTCGGCGCTCAGATAGCCGCTGGCAACGCCGATCGCGACGACGCCGGCAGCTCGGGCCGCGTCGAGATCATGCATCGTATCGCCGATCAGCGCCGCCTCTTCCGGGACGACGTCGAAGCGGTCGAGGAAGGCATGAATCTGGCCCGGGTCCGGTTTGCGGCCATGGCCGGAATCATAGCCGATGATCGCATCGAAGAGATGGTCGAGGCCAAGCTTTTCGGCCTGCGCGCGGGCGCCTGATTCCGTGTCGTTGGTGACGATGCCGAGCAGATAGCTCTCTGCCTTCAGCGACGTGAGAAGCCCCAGCGGATCGCCGATCGGCGCCACCGAGGCAAGCGCTCCGGCGTTGAACATGACGGCAAGCTCGCGGGCCAGCACAGCCAGATCATCCGCCCCGAGAATGGGCGCGAACTCGACGGCTATGTCGTCGACCGTGCTGCCGACGAAGGGCGAGGTCGGCAGGATCACAGCCCGCTGCCGATCGAAATGCAGCACGGCCGCAAGGCGCCCATGCAGAGCGTCGTCCTCGCCGGCAAGCGCCGCCAGCACGGCAGCGGCCGCACCGTTCCAGGTCAGAGCGAAATCGACCAGCGTTCCGTCCTTGTCGAAGAGCAGCGCACGGAGGGTCATGATCAGAGAACCGCCTCGATGAGGAAGGGGCCGCGGCGCCGAAGCGCGGCGGCGAACAGGTCGCGGAACGTCTCGCAGCTTTCCGCCCGCGCCGCCTCGACGCCCATGCCGCGCGCGAGGCTCACCCAGTCGAGCGCCGGATCGTCGATATCGAGCATGCGTTCGGCGTTGCGGCCGAAATGACCGGCCCCGACATTCTGCATTTCGAGTCGAAGGATCGCATAGGCGCGGTTCGAATAGATGACCGTCACCACGTCGAGCCGCTCGCGCGCCTGTGTCCAGAGACCCTGGACCGTATACATGCCGCTGCCATCGGCCTGCAGGCTGACGACCTTCCGATCAGGACAGGCGATCGCGGCGCCCGTCGCCATCGGGATGCCAAGCCCGATCGCCCCGCCGGGGATCATCAGATAGTCATGCGGCGCCACCGATTGCGAGTGGGCGAAGAAGGACCGTCCCGAGGTCAGACCCTCGTCACAGACGATGGCCTGTTCCGGCAACAGCGTGGCGACGATGCGCGAGATCGCCTCGTCAGTGAGTGCCCCCGATGGCGCGCCGAGATCGGCATTGGGCGACACCTCGATCGCAGCAGCCGATCGTGCGATGCCCAGTTCATCGGCAAGCGCTTCGAGCGCACCGCGCTGGTCTTCGGCGGGCTCGGCCAGAGTCAGAACAGGGCAGCCCTCCGGAATGAGCCGGCTCGGCTTGCCTGGATAGGCGAAGAACGCCACCGGCTCCTGACCACCGACGAGGATGAGCAGATCGATATCCTTCAACGTCGCGAGAGCCGCGTCGATCGGATAGGGAATGCGCTCGACCGGCACGCGGCCCCTGCCCCGTTCCGTCCGGGCGCTCAGGACCTCGCCGAAAAGCCGCGCGCCAAAGCCGGCTGCAATCCTGCCAGCGACTTCGAGCGCATCGGCGCGGGTCGCCTTGCCGGCCAGCACCAATCCGACCCGGCCACGATGCGCGCGCATAGCTTCAGCAACCTCGCGAACCGTGCCCGCATCCACGGCGCGCGGCGGGTGAATCGCTGCCGGCTCGATCACCGCCGGCTCAACGGCACCCCAGGCACAATCGGCGGGAAGGATGAGCGTCGCGATGCCGGGTGTTTCGACGGCCGCACGAACCGCCTCGGAGACGGTAGCGCCGACGGCCTCAGAAGACGCAACGCGGCCGACCCATTTCGACATCGGCCTGGCCAGGCTTTCGATGTCGCTAGTCAGAGGCGCGTCATAGCTCAGATGATAGGTGGCGTGATCGCCCACGACATTGACGATCGGCGTATGGGCGCGGCGGGCATTGTGCAGATTGGCAAGGCCATTGGCGAGGCCCGGCCCGGTATGAAGCAGCGTGGCGGCAGGCTTGCCGGCCATGCGGCCATAGCCGTCCGCCGCTCCGGTGACCACACCCTCGAACAGGCCGAGCACGCAGCGCATCGCCGGCTTGCGGTCGAGCGCCGCCACGAAGTGCATCTCCGACGTGCCGGGATTGGCGAAGCAGACATCGATGCCATTAGCGAGGAGCCCGTCGCAAAGCCGATCCGCGCCGTTCATTGCCATCTCCTCAAACCACCCAAATTGCCGTTCGGCGGGGGCAGCCTACAAGCGCGCGGTCTCCTGTCAACGCGAGCTCCCCCGACAGGACGACGCAGGAACGCCACCTAAAGACGGCCCGGCTCGGCAGCATCGATGATGCGGAGGCTGGCTTGGCGGCGGCCCTGCCAGTGGTCGATCCCGAGCATGCCAGCGACATGCAACGGCAGGCCGCGATTGGACAGCAAGGCCCGGCCGAGGTCGGTCTCGGCCGAGCGGAAAGCGATCGCCTTCAGCGTCTGGTCGCCGGTCGAGATCGTGGCGCGGACATGGCCGTTGCCGACGGTTTCGGCATAAGTGATGCGGTGGGCCGGCAAAGCGAAGATCGGTTCCGGATGGCCCGCGCCGAATGGCCCGGATCGCTCGATCATGTCGATCAGATCGGGCGTCGCGGCACGCGCGGTCAGCGCCCCGTCGATGGCGAGATAGTGGTCCTGCCGGGCGGCGCGGGAGGCAGCGCCGGCACGCTGCTCCAGGAAGGCACGGAATTCGACGAGGCGCTTCGGATCGATCGTCAGGCCGGCGGCCATGGCGTGGCCTCCGCCCTTGACGAGGAGGCCCTGCGAAACGGCCTCGCGCACCAGCGCCCCTAAATCGACGCCCGACACGGATCGGCCCGATCCGGTGCCGGTACCGTTCGGCATCAGCGCGATGGCGAAGGCAGGGCGGCGGAACCGTTCCTTGAGACGGGCGGCGATCAGGCCGACGATGCCGGGATGCCAACCAGGATTGGCGGTGACGAGAACCGCGGGGCCGTCCCCGCTTCCGATTTCCGCTTCGGCTTCGGCAACCGCTTCCTCCAGCATCGCCGTCTCGATCGCCTGGCGCTGGCGGTTGAGATCGTCCAGCGTGGCGGCGGCGATCTCCGCCTCGGCCGGATCGTCGAGCGTCAGCAGTCTGGCGCCGAGCGCTGCATCTCCGATCCGCCCGCCGGCATTGATGCGCGGCCCCAGCAGGAAGCCGAGATGATAGGGCGAGAGCGGTCCATCGACCCTCGCAAGGCGGGCGAGGACTGAAAGGCCGAGATTGGACGCCTGCCGAAGGTTGGCCAGCCCACGGACGACAAAGGCGCGGTTGAGGCCGATGAGCGGGACGACATCGCAAACCGTGCCGAGCGCCACCAGGTCGAGCCATTGCTGGAGATCCGGCTCGCGCCGCCCCTCGCCATACCAGCCACGTCGGCGCAATTCCCGGTTCACGGCCACGATGGTCATGAAGGTGACACCCACCGCCGCGAGATAGCCGAGCCCCGACAGATCATCCGGGCGGTTGGGATTGACTAGCGCCACCACGTCGGGCCGCTCCATGCCCATCTGGTGATGGTCGAGCACGACGGCTCTGTGGCCGAGTTCGGCCGCCACGGCCAGCGCGCTGATGCTGGTCGAGCCGCAATCGACGGTGACGATCAGCCCGGCCCCCTCGGCGATCAGCATGCGGATCGCATCGGGATTGGGCCCATAGCCCTCGAAGATGCGATCGGGAATGTAGATACGAGTCTCGATACCTTGCGAGCCAAGGAACCGGGCCAGAAGGGCTGAGGACGAGGCGCCGTCGACGTCGTAGTCACCGAATATGGCGACGCTTTCATCCGCGACGACAGCATCCGCGATCCGCGCCGCGGCTACGTCCATGTCGGTCAGCGTCGAGGGATCCGGCATCAGAGCGCGCAAGGTCGGCGCCAGGAAGATGGCCGCGTCCTCAATCCGGACGCCCCGTCCCGCCATGACGCGAGCGACCAGCTCAGGGATCTCGTCGCGCTGCGCCATTGCCGACGCGGCGAGCGACCCAGCCTCGTCGAGCCTTTCCACCCAGTTCCGCCCGGTCAGCGATCGTTCGACGCCGAGGAAACGTCGCCGATGCAGACCGGGTTCAGTCACCGCGGACCCTCAGCCCTTGGAATTGGGGATGGAATCGGACTTCGGATCGAACTTGCCCGGGTCGCGATGCAGAGCCTTGACCCAGCGCACCGTGCCGGTCGACGAGCGCATCACCACCGTATCCGTCGTGATCTCACCGGAGCGTGCAAACCGCACGCCCGAGAGGAGATTGCCGTCCGTGACCCCCGTCGCGGCAAACAGGACGTCGCCGGTCGCCATCTCGGTATGGGCGTATTTCCGGTCGAAATCCTTGATGCCCATCTTGATCGCGCGGGCGCGTTGGGCATCGGACTGCGTCATGAGCCGTCCCTGCATCTGCCCGCCGGTGCACCGCAGCGCCGCCGCCGCCAGAACGCCTTCCGGCGCACCGCCGCTGCCGAGATAGATGTCGATGCCGGTTTCGTCGGGATTGGTGACATGGATGACGCCGGCGACGTCGCCATCGCCGATGAGGCGCACGGCGGCGCCGGTCTGCCGCACTTCCTCGATCAGCTTGGCGTGACGCGGGCGGTCGAGGATGCAGACCGTGATCTCGTTGACCGGAACGCCCTTCGCCTTGGCGAGAGAGGCAATATTCTTCGCCGCCGACCAGTCGAGATCGACTGTCCCCGCCGGGTAGCCCGGACCGATCGCGATCTTCTGCATATAGACGTCCGGCGCATGAAGCAGGCTGCCGGACTCGGCGATCGCGATGACGGCCAGCGAATTCGGCTGGTTCTTGGCGCAGATCGTCGTGCCCTCAAGCGGATCGAGCGCGATATCCACTTTGGGACCCACGCGGGTCCCGACCGTCTCGCCGATAAAGAGCATCGGCGCCTCGTCGCGCTCGCCTTCTCCGATCACGACAGTGCCGTCGATCGGAAGGCGGTTCAGCTCCTTGCGCATGGCGTCGACTGCCGCCTGATCGGCAGATTTTTCGTCGCCACGCCCGCGCCAGCGCGCTGCCGCCACAGCGGCCCGCTCGGTTACGCGAACGATCTCCATGGTGAGTATCCGGTCAAGGCCCGCCGCCTTCTCCGCCGCGATCGCCATTGGAATGCTCCCACCCTATGCCAGTTGCTCGATCCGTATCATCTGTGGCCGCTCCGCGATGTGACCATCGGTCGTGATCTTCTCGAGAGCCTCCTTCACCTGCGCCTCCGTCGTGTCGTAGGTGATCAGGATGACAGGTTGCGGCTCGAGCGGCTGCGGATGATCCGGCGCGTCGGCCATCGGCGCACGGCGGCGCTGGACGATCGATTCGAGCGAAATTCCCTGCTCGGCCATCCGCGTCGCGATCGACGCGAAAGCGCCGGGGCGATCATAGACGGCGAAGCGAATGTAGTAGCCGCCCGCATGCGTCTGCATGGTCGCGCGCTGATAGGGCTTGAGCAGGCTCGCCGGCCGGCCGAACGTGCCGACCACGTCGCCGCGAGCAATATCGGCAATGTCGCTGACCACGGAAGACGCCGTCGCATCGCCACCCGCGCCCGGACCGGCCAGCACCAGGCGGCCGACGAAATCGGCTTCGACCGCCACGGCATTCGTGACGCCGTCCACCCGCGCGATCGGCGAGGATTTCGGCACCATGGTCGGATGAACGCGCTGCTCTATGCCGCTATCTGACTTCGTGGCGACGCCGAGCAGCTTGATGCGGTAGCCGAGTTCGGCCGCTGCCTCGATGTCGGCCGTCGTGATCGAGCGGATGCCCTCGACATAGATGGCGTCGGCGTCGATCTCGGTACCGAAGGCGATCGCGGTCAGGATCGACAGCTTGTGCGCCGTATCGAAGCCGTCGACGTCGAACGTCGGATCCGCCTCGGCATAGCCGAGCCGCTGCGCTTCGGCGAGGCAGGCTTCGAAAGAGAGCCCCTCGCGCTCCATGCGCGTCAGGATGTAATTGCAGGTGCCGTTGAGAATGCCGTAGAGGCGCGCGACGGAATTGCCGGCCAGCGACTCGCGCAGCGTCTTGATGATTGGGATGCCGCCGGCGGCGGCGGCCTCGAAATTCAGCGAAACGCCGCTGCGCTCCGCAAGCGCCGAGAGTTCGGCGCCGTGCCGGGCGAGCAGCGCCTTGTTGGCCGTCACGACATGCTTGCCGCTCTCGATCGCGGCCCGAACGGCCGCATTCGCCGGCCCATCCGCGCCGCCGATCAGTTCGACGAACACGTCGATCCCTTCCGAGCGGGCGAGCGCCACCGGATCATCGAACCATTCGAGACTGGAAATATCCACGCCGCGATCGCGCTTGCGATCACGAGCGGAAACGGCAGTCACGACGACAGGGCGCCCGCAGCGGGCCGCGAGCTCAATGCCATGCCGGTCGACGAGGCGCAGCAGCGACGCGCCGACCGTGCCGAGGCCGGCGATGCCGAGCCTTAGAGAAGAAACCATAAGCCGCCCCTGGGGGCCCGGTGGGAGGCTCTTGCCTCTAGCGCCGGGCGCTGCTGATCGGGACGACGTTGTGCAATGTTTTATCCGCCGATTCAAGGAAGCGACGGATGTTGCGCCCTGCTTGGCGGATGCGCTGCTCATTCTCGACCAGCGCGATCCGGACATATTCGTCGCCATGTTCGCCAAAGCCGACGCCCGGCGCCACGGCGACATCCGCCTTTTCGATCAACAGCTTCGAGAATTCGAGGCTGCCGAGGGACTTGAACGGCTCCGGGATCGGGACCCAGGCAAACATCGAGGCGCGTGGCGCCGGAATGTTCCACCCGGCCCGGCCGAAGCTCTCCACCAGAGCGTCGCGGCGGTGCTTGTAGGTCCCGCGCATCTCGTCGATGCAATCCTGCGGGCCATTCAGCGCGGCCGTCGCCGCCACCTGGATCGGCGTATAGGCGCCGTAGTCGAGATAGGATTTCACCCTGGCCAGTGCCGCGATCAGCCGCTCATTGCCGACCGCGAAGCCCATGCGCCAGCCGGCCATGGAATAGGTCTTGGACATCGAGGTGAACTCGACAGCGACGTCAATCGCGCCCGGCACCTGCAGGACCGAAGGCGGCGGATTGTCGTCGAAATAGATCTCGGCATAGGCGAGATCGGACAGCACGAACAATTCATGGCGGCGCGCGAACGCGATCACGTCACGATAGAATTCGAGATCGGCGACTTGGGCGGTAGGGTTGGACGGATAGCAAAGCACGACCGCGAGCGGCTTCGGGATCGAGTGCATCACCGCTCGTTCCATCGCGTGGAAGAAGGACGGGCCAGGCTCGACCGGAACCGAGCGGATCACGCCGCCGGCCATCAGGAAGCCGAACGCGTGAATCGGATAGCTCGGATTGGGGCAGAGGATGACGTCGCCCGGCGCGGTGATCGCCTGCGCCATATTGGCGAAGCCTTCCTTCGAGCCGATCGTGGCGACGATCTGCGTCGCCGGATCGAGCTTCACGCCGAAGCGGCGGTCGTAATAGGCGGCCTGCGCCTTCCGCAGCCCGTTGATGCCGCGCGAGGCGGAATAGCCGTGCACGTCTGGACGCGCCGCCGTCTCCGCCAACTTCTGCACGATATGCGCGGGTGTCGGAAGATCGGGATTGCCCATGCCGAGATCGATGATATCGGCGCCTGCGGCCCGAGCGCTCGCCTTCAGCCGGTTCACCTGCTCGAAGACATATTGCGGCAGACGCCGCACGCTGTGGAACTCGCTCATGGCTTGCAATCCGGTTGGGTTATCTCATTGACCGCCGCGCTCATTCGGGCGTCGGCGGCGTAGTTATCACTCGAACGATGGCGACACGAGGCCTCTATTGCGAGCATTTCGTGGCGTCGGCCGGAGATCCCTTGGCGCACTCGTCCTGGATCTCCTGCAGCGTCGTCTGCCCATGCGTCTTGGCCAGCGTCTGCAGCTCTTCCGCAGTCGCCGTGCCCTCGGCCTGGGCGGCTGCGCCGACAGTGGGACTTGCCGCCGTGGCCTTGGCGGCGAGCGCCTTCTTGGCCGCATCCAGTTCTTCCGGCGTCATCAGCTTCCCGGGCTGCGGCTTCCCCGAATCGTTGATGTTTGGGTAGGCGCCCTTGCGCTGCAGTTCCGGATCGGCTGAAAAGTCGAGCGTCCGCGTCACGGTCGAGCAACCTGCGACCAGCGACACAGCCAAGGCGAGACCGAGAAGAGCGAGCGAGCGGCATCGCAACGTTCCGAACTCAGACATCTGCTTCGCGAGTCTCCTTGGTCAAGGTAAGCATCTCGTAAACGTGCCTGCCATATGCCATGAGACGCGAAGCTATTACACTCGTCGCGTCGGGGAAAGCCGGGCGCCGCTCGACCTGGTGAAAAGGATGGGGAGGCACGATGCCAACGGACGCTGAGGGCAAGGACGGCGGCAGCTCGATCCCCTTCCTGGTGAAGGATCCGGAACTCCTGGCGCGCAACATCGCCCTGATCATAGAGGGAGCGAACCGTGCAGCGCGCGCTTTCCTGAAACCCCGCGAGGAGGGCGCGGTTTCGACGGATCTCGCGGACGAGATCGCCCTGATCGTACGAACGCTGGCAAAGGTCGTGGACTACTGGCGATCCGAGCCGGCGCGCAGCATTGAGGCGCAATCGAAGCTCTTCGGCCGTTATTTCGCGCTCTGGACGGCGATGATGCAGCGCATGTCGGGCATGAGCGTCCGGCCTGTCGCCGAGCCCGAAGCTCGCGACAAGCGCTTCCGCGATCCGCAATGGACCGACAGCCTCTATTTCGACTTCTTCAAGCAGCTCTACCTGATTACGGTGCAGTGGGCCGAGGAGATGGTCGACAAGGCCGATGGCCTCGATCCGCATACCCAACTCCAGGCGCGCTTCTATGTGCGCCAGATCGCGAATGCGATCTCCCCCTCGAATTTCCCCTTCACCAATCCGGAGGTGCTGCGCGACACGGTCGATTCGAGCGCTGAGAACCTGGTTCGGGGCGTGAACATGCTGGCGGACGACATCACGGCGGGCGACGGCGAACTCAAGATCCGCCAGTCCGATCTCTCCGCCTTCGAGGTCGGCCGCAATCTCGGCCTCACGCCCGGCAAGGTCGTGCATCGAAACGATGTGCGGGAATTGATCCAGTACAAGCCGACGACGGAAACCGTTCTGAAGCGGCCGCTGCTGATCGTGCCGCCCTGGATCAACAAATTCTACATTCTCGACCTCTCGCCCGGGAAGTCGTTCATCGAATGGGCCGTCGCGCAGGGACACACGGTGTTCGTCGTTTCCTGGGCCAACCCGGATGAGCGCCAGGCCACCAAGTCCTTTGAAGACTATATGCGCGAGGGAATTCTCGAATCCCTCGATGTGATCGGCAAGATCACCAAGGAGGAAGAGGTCAACGCCATCGGCTATTGCGTCGGCGGCACGCTGCTCTCCTTCACCATGGCCTATATGGCGGCCGTCTCCGACATGCGGATCGCCTCCGCAACCTTGTTCGCGACCCAGGTCGACTTCACCTTCGCCGGCGATCTGAAGGTCTTCATCGACGAGAGCCAGCTCGAAGCGCTGGAAAAGAAGATGAGCGTGCGCGGCTACCTCGAAGGCAGCAACATGGCCGCATCGTTCAATATGCTTCGCTCGAACGAGATGATCTGGTCCTATGTCGTGAACAATTACTTCCGGGGCAAGGAGCCGATCCCCTTCGATCTGCTCTACTGGAACTCCGACGCCACGCGAATGCCGGCAGCCAACCACTCGTATTATCTGCGCAATTGCTATCTCGACAACAAGCTCGCCCAAGGCCAGCTTTCGGTCGGCGACATCCCATTGTCGCTCGGTGACATCGAGATTCCGATCTACAATCTGGCCACGAAGGAAGACCATATCGCGCCGCCGCGCTCGGTCTTCTACGGTTCCGGCTTCTTTGGCGGCGACGTGACCTTCGTGCTGGGCGGCTCCGGCCACATTGCCGGTGTCGTCAACTCGCCGGCCAAGAAGAAGTACCAGTACTGGACGGGAGCCCCGCCCAGCGGCGATGGATATGAGAGCTGGCTGAACAAGGCGGATGAGCATCCCGGCTCCTGGTGGCCGCATTGGCAGAGCTGGATCGAGGCCAGGGACGATCGTCGGGTCAAGGCGCGCGTGCCGGGCGGGCGGCGCGTCAAGACGATCGAGGATGCGCCGGGCAGCTACGTCAAGGTCATGTCTTGAGTGCCAAGCTTCGGATCGCGCTCATTTGCGAACAGCGGGTTCCCGTCGAGCGCTACGGCGGCACGGAACGCATCGTCGAATGGATGGCGCGCGGCCTGCTGCGGCGCGGCCACAGCGTGACGCTGATTGCACCGGCCGGAAGCAACATCCCCGGAACGCGCCTCGTCACGGCCGGCGCCGCCGCAGAGGCTGCCAGCCGCCTGCCGGTCGATATCGACATCGTCCACGCCCATGGCTGGACCAACGCCGCCTTCGCCAAGCCGACGCTCTGGACGCTGCATGGCAACGCGCCGGGGTTCGGATTCGAGGGGAACTGGAACTTCATCTCGCGCGACCACGCTTCGAGACATGGTCGCAAGACCTTCGTTTATAACGGAATTCCGCCCGACGAGATCTATTTTCAGCCTGAAAAGAGCGATCGGCACCTGTTCCTGTCGCGCGTCAATCGCGCCGGCAAGAACGTGACTCGTGCCATCGAGCTTTCCCGCCGTTTCGACGTCGGTCTCGACATAGCCGGCGGCGCGCGCTGGGAATTGCTGACCCGCAGCGTTGTCCGCAAGGAAGGCGCCTTCCGCCGCTCCTTCTCGCCAAAGATCCGCTTTCACGGCATGGTCGGTGGCTGGGACAAGGCGCGGCTGCTGGCGGAAGCTCGGTCGCTGCTTTTCCCGATCCGCTGGGACGAGCCGTTCGGTCTTGTCGCGGTCGAGGCGCTGCTCGCTGGAACGCCCGTCATTGCTAGTCCGCGCGGAGCGATTCCGGAGATCGTCGCGCCGGATGTCGGATTTCTGTGCGAGTCGGATGCTGAATTCGCGGCGGCCTTCGAAGGCGTCCCGTCCATCGATGCCAGGTTCTGCCGCGACTATGCGGCGACGCTTTTCTCGGCGGATGCGATGGTTGCCGGCTATGTCGAACTCTATCGCCGGATTCTCGACGGCGAGACGCTCGACTGATACCGGACCGCGACGAGAGCGCCGCGGCCCGGCCATCGCATCGCGTCAGCCGAGCGCCTGCTGCAGATCGGCGATGATATCTTCCTTGTCCTCGATGCCGACCGAAAGACGGACGACGTCGGGACCGGCACCGGCCGCCACCTTCTGCTCGTCGGAGAGCTGGCGGTGCGTCGTCGAGGCGGGATGGATGATCAGCGATCGCGTGTCGCCGATATTGGCGAGGTGCGAGAATAGCTTGACCGAGGAGACAAGCTTGACGCCGGCCTCATAGCCGCCCGCCAAGCCGAAGGTCAGCACCGCGCCGGCGCCCTTGGGCGAATAGTGCTTCCCGAGATTATAGTAGCGATCGCCCGGCAGGCCGGCATAGCTGACCCAGGCGACGGCCGGATGATCGGCCAGGAATTCAGCCACGGCGCGGGCATTGTCCGAGTGCTTCTGCATGCGCAGCGGCAGCGTCTCGATGCCGGTCTGGATCAGGAACGCGTTGAAGGGCGAAATCGCCGGGCCGAGATCGCGGAGGCCCAGGACGCGGGCCGCGATCGCGAAGGCGAAATTGCCGAAGGTCTCGCCGATGACAATGCCGCCATATTCGGGACGCGGCTGCGACAGCTTCGGATAGCGCCCCTCGCGCAGCCAGTTGAACCGGCCGCCATCGACGAGAATGCCGCCGATCGAATTGCCATGGCCGCCGAGGAATTTGGTGAGCGAATGAATGACGATATCCGCCCCATGCTCGATCGGACGGATCAGATAGGGCGTCGCCAGCGTATTGTCGACGATCAGCGGAACGCCGGCACGCTTAGCGATCGAGGCTATCGCGGCGATGTCCGTGACGATGCCGCCGGGATTGGCGATCGACTCGATGAAGATTGCCTTGGTCTTCGGTGTAATAGCCCGCTCGAACGAGGCGATGTCGTCCGTATCGGCCCAGACGACGTTCCAGCCGAAGCTCTTGAAGGAATGATTGAACTGGTTGATCGAACCGCCATAGAGCTTGTTGCCGGCAACAAATTCGTCACCCGGCTCCAGCAGCGTGTGGAACACGAGAAGCTGGGCCGCATGGCCTGAGGCTACCGCGAGCGCCGCCGTGCCGCCTTCGAGCGCGGCGACCCGCTCCTCGAGCACGGCCTGGGTCGGATTGCCGATCCGCGTATAGATGTTGCCGAAGGCCTGCAGGCCGAATAGCGACGCCGCGTGGTCGACATCCTCGAAGACGAACGATGTCGTCTGGTAGATCGGTGTCGCTCGCGCTCCGGTCGTCGGATCGGGCTGCGCCCCGGCATGGATCGCCAGCGTCGAAAACCCCGGAAGCCTGTCTTCAGCCATGTCGTTCCTCCCTCATAGATCGTAGCTTGACTACCGATATAGCGAGCCGAGCGCGGCGGCAAAGAAAGCCATACCGTCAGGCATCACTTCTTGAGGACGAAATTCCACGAGGGGCCATCTACAGACGCTTGCCGTTCAGGCGCCCAGCAGACGAGGCCGCTCGATCGCCGGACAGCGGTTCATGACGACCTGGATGCCGGCCGCCTCAAGTTTGGCGGCCGCCTCGTCATTGCGGATGCCAAGCTGCAGCCAGACCACTTTCGGCAGCGTCGGGAGAGCGAGCACCTCATCGGCAAGCGCGGCGATGGCATCCGAGTTGCGGAACACGTCGACCATGTCGATCGGCACCGGCACATCGGCGAGCCGCGCATAGACGAGCCGGCCCAGCAGCGATTGCCCGGCAAGTCCCGGATGCACCGGATAGGTCTCGTAGCCGGCCCGTATCAGATAGCCGAGAACCCCATGGCTCGGCCGAGATGCGTTGGCACTGGCGCCAACCATCGCAATCGTGCGGGTGCCGGCGAGGATCTCACGGAGATAGGCGTCGTCATAATGGTCGTGGTCCACCATGCTCATACGCCCGGCACGACGATCGCGGTCACGGCCCAGTGACCATCCGTCTTCGCGTAGCAGACCGAGACGGCCTGGAAGGCCAGCGAAGAATCATTGGCGCCATAGGCGATCTTGCCCGACGGAAGCACGACCGAATACCAGTCCTCATCCGTCTGTTCGGCCGGCGTCACCTCGACCGAGCCTTCGAGGAAGGGAACGATCGTCCCTGCCGGCAGCGTCGCGACGACAGGGGCCGAGAGGTTCGGTTTCTCGCGAAAATCCGTCTTATCGGAGAGGATCCACAGATTGCCCGGCGGCACATCCGCGGCCGCCGCGATATCGAGCGCCTTCTGCCGGTCGAACGCCGCCTCGGCCGGAGAGCAGAGAGCGCCATCGGCCGTCTTGGACTTGCCGATGGATTTCGGCTCGAGCGCCATGCCGAAGACATCGACGATGAGGCTGTCCAGATCCTCGCGGCTGTAATCCGTATCCGACGACGTGGTCTTCGCGGCCGCCTCGTCGAGGCGCTGTTCGCCGAGATGCTTGTCGGGGTTGGCGAGTGCCGCAGGCGGCGCCTCATCCGGAAAACCGATGAGCGGCGCGTAGATCTTCAGATCCTGCGCGACGGAGGCCTTCAGCGTCGCGACGTCGCCGCTGTCGACCGCCTTCTGCAGCGTTTCGATGAACGTCTTCAGCTCGGGATCGTCGGAACCCGTCGTGTCGTAGGTGACAGTGAGAGGTTCATAAGGCTTCGGCGCGGCAATCGCGGCGGTCGCGCCGAGAACAAACAGCGGCGCCAAAGCAAGGGCATAGGTTCGAATCATGATTCGCGCTCAGGTGGGGGAAGCTGGAGACGGCCTTGGCCATCGAGGGTAACAAAGGGATTATGGGCCACCTCCCAGAGATGCCCGTCAGGATCGCAGAAATAGCCCGAATATCCGCCCCAGAACACCTTGGACGCAGGCTTCACGATGCGCGCTCCCGCCCGCTCCGCATGAGCAAGCGCCGCGTCGACCTCCGCATCACTCTCGACATTGTGAGCGAGGGTGACAGCGCGGAAACCATCCCCGGCCGGCGCCACTGTCGCGTCGTCCGCGAGATGATCGCGATCGAAGAGGGCCAGAACCACGCCGCCCAAATCAATGAACACGATCGAATCGCGGCTTGCCGAAGACGGGTGCCAGCCGAGCGCCTCGTAGAACGCTCTCGATTTCGCAACATTCGACACACCGAGCGTGACGATATTGAGGCGGGGCGCAAGTCCGTGTTCGGCCATCAAAGACCTCCGTGCTGAGGGCGGCGCAGCATAGCCGATCGGCCCGCGCGGTACAGGCCGTTCACGGCGCCGGATCGACGTGAGCAGCCCAACCAATTCGCCGCCGAATACGGTATCATTATACCGCTTTCTCTAAGTCATTGTTTTTACGAGAATTCCCAATCACCGACGTGCTATTAACAACTTGACGGATCCATGACGGACAGCTAGAAGCCCCTCCAAAGCCCAGAATGAGTTTTCCGGGCGATGACGCCCCTCACCTTCCGCCCTTCTGGGGCAACGGAAACGAGTTTCGATATGAGCACCATTTCCACCAAGCCGGCGGATGTCGAGAAGAAGTGGATTCTGATCGACGCCGAAGGTCTTGTCGTTGGACGGCTCGCCACCATCGTGGCCAATCGTCTGCGCGGCAAGCACAAGGCCAGCTTCACGCCGCATGTCGATGATGGCGACAACATCATCATCATCAATGCGGAAAAGGCGGTCTTCACCGGCCGCAAATACACCGACAAGAAGTACTACTGGCACACCGGCTATATCGGCGGCATCAAGGAGCGCACCCCGCGCCAGATCATCGAGGGCCGCTTCCCGGAGCGCGTCATCGAGAAGGCCGTCGAGCGCATGCTCCCCGAAGGTCCGCTCGGCCGTCGCCAGTTCTCGAACCTGCGCGTCTATGGCGGCCCGCAGCATCCGCATGA
This sequence comes from Kaistia algarum, assembly GCF_026343945.1. Taxonomy (NCBI): domain Bacteria; kingdom Pseudomonadati; phylum Pseudomonadota; class Alphaproteobacteria; order Hyphomicrobiales; family Kaistiaceae; genus Kaistia; species Kaistia algarum. The sequence goes on along the minus strand of NZ_JAPKNJ010000002.1, from coordinate 113,820 downwards.
AGCCCAGCAGCCGGAAGTCCTCGACGTCGCCGCGCTGAACCCGAAGAACAAGAGGATTGCCTGAACATGGCTGAGCTCCAGTCCCTCCAGGACCTCGTCTCGATATCGTCGGAGAACGCCGCGCCAGTGCACGTCCAGAAGCTGGATGCGCAGGGCCGCGCCTATGCCACCGGCAAGCGCAAGAACGCCATCGCCCGCGTCTGGATCAAGCCGGGCTCCGGCAAGATCGTCGTGAATGATCGGGAGTTCTCGGTCTATTTCGCGCGCCCCGTCCTGCAGATGCTTGTTCGCCAGGCGATCGGCGTCGCCAATCGCACGGGCCAGTACGACATCCACGCGACGGTCGCCGGTGGCGGTCTTTCGGGCCAGGCCGGCGCGCTGCGCCACGGCATCTCGAAGGCTCTGACCTATTACGAGCCGGAACTGCGCGGCGTCCTCAAGAAGGGCGGCTTCCTGACCCGCGACAGCCGCGTGGTCGAGCGCAAGAAGTACGGCCGCGCCAAGGCCCGCCGCAGCTTCCAGTTCTCGAAGCGCTGATCGCGCGTCGCAACGACGCTGTTTCGAAAGGGCGCTTCGGGAAACCGGGCGCCCTTTTCTTTTGTCCCGTCACAACCACTTGATGATCCGCATGCGAGGATCGCCCGATAGCGGGCGAGATCCGCATCCTATGGAGATGAACATGGTAGCGAAGGTCTTCATCGACGGCGAAGCCGGTACCACCGGGCTGCAGATCCGCCAGCGCCTTGAAGGCCGCCGCGACATCGAGCTGCTATCGATCGATCCCGACCGGCGGAAGGATCCGGCGGCACGGGCCGAGATCATCAACAGTGCCGACGCCGTCATCCTCTGCCTGCCGGACGATGCCGCGCGCGAGGCCGTCTCGCTGGTCACCAATCCGGCCGTGAAGATCATCGATGCATCGACGGCGCACCGGGTCGCTGACGGCTGGGCCTATGGCTTCGCCGAACTCGACAAGGGCCAGCGGGACGCAATTGCTAAGTCGACGCGGATCGCCAATCCGGGCTGCTATGCCACCGGCGCCATCGCCCTCCTCCGCCCGCTGGTCGGCGCCGGGCTCGTTCCCGCCGATTGGCCGATCTTCGTCAATGGCATCTCCGGCTATTCGGGCGGGGGTAAGAGCCTGATCGCCGAGTTCGAGCGGCCGGCGCCCGAGGGAACGAGCGACGCGTTCCGCCCCTATGGCCTGACGATGGCACACAAGCACCTGCCCGAGATCCGCGAATATGCCGGCCTCGCCGAGGCTCCGCTGTTCACGCCGTCGGTCGGCCGCTTCGCACAGGGCATGATCATCGAGGTGCCGCTGCATCTTCATCGCCTGCCGGGCAAGCCGGGCGTCGTCGACCTCGAGCATGCCTATGCCGCGCACTATGACGGCGAGGCCTTCATTGAGGTGCTGTCGCCGCGCGACGCCGCCGTGCTGAAGGAGGCTCGTGCCGGCGCGGCCGGCTATCAGGAGCTGATCGATCCGGAAAGCCTCAACGGCACCAACCGGCTGCGCATCCTGGTCGTCGGCAACGAGCGGAACGGCCAGGCGGTGGCCATGGCAGTGCTCGACAATCTGGGCAAGGGCGCTTCAGGCGCCGCAGTGCAGAACCTCAATCTGGCGCTCGGTGTCGACGAGGCCGCCGGCCTCTGACGAGCCGCTCCCTGGCGGGTCTCCAATCCTTGACTTGCGCGGCGTCGGATCGGGTCTACTCTCGGTTCACCCCGCGCGGACGGGGATTGAAGAACGAGAGGGAGCGAAACATGCCAGAGGCGGTCCTGCTTCACCCGGCCATCGATCACGGCATCAAGGCCGGTTCCGATAATTTCAGTGGCGGCACGCTCGTCTGCCACTGCCTCGACAAGCCGGTGAAGGTGAAGATCGAGGGCCAGGTCGTCCATAACCACGCCTGCGGCTGCACCAAATGCTGGAAGCCGACCGGTGCCGTATTCTCGGTCGTTGCCGTGGCGCCGACGCCCAAGGTGACGGTGACCGACAACGGCGACAAGCTCGCCATCGTCGACCCGTCCGCCCTCATCCTGCGCCATGCGTGCAAGGTCTGCGGCGTGCATATGCACGGCCCCGTCGAGCGCGACCATGCCTTCAAGGGCCTCACCTTCGTCCACACCGAACTATCTCGGGAATCCGGCTGGCAGGCACCGCAATTCGCGGCCTTCGTCTCGTCGGTGATCGAGGGCGGCGTGAACCCGAGCCGGATGGGCGGCATACGCGGCCGCATCCGCGAACTCGGCCTCGAACCCTATGACTGCCTCTCCCCACCCCTCATGGACGCGCTTTCGACCTTCGCGGCCAAGAAGTCGGGCGTGCTGAAGGACTGATCAGCGGATCCAGTTCTCGACCTTGAGGCCAGGCACGCGAGAGAATTCGCGGATGTTGTCGGTGACAAGCATGAAGTCACCGGCAAGGCATTGAGCCGCAATCAGCAGATCGTTCGGGCCGATCAATTGGCCCGAACGCTCAAGATCGGCACGCAACCGACCGTAAATCTCATCCGCCGGTGCCTCGAAAGGCAAAATCCGGATCAAATCGAGCACGCCGCCGACAATCTGCGCGAGCCGTGCCGAGCCAGACTTTGCGAGCCCGAAGTGAATCTCGGCGACGACGATAATGCTGGTGAACAGCGTTTCGCCTCGACGTTCGAGGACCCGGCTGGCGGCGCTTCCGAAGGGATGGCGCGCAATGTCTGAAATGACATTGGTATCGAGCAGAAGCGCCATCAGAATTCGACGGGTGTGTGCGGCAGTTCGTCGATCTCTGGAAATGGCTCGTCCAGCGGCGGTTGAGTTCGAAGCCATTCAATCATGTCGGCGAGCGACGCATGGTCCCTCGCCGGCTCGATAACGATACGATCGCCATCCTTGGTCATGATGGCGTCCTCACCGGGCAGTTCGAACTCACGCGGAATCCGGACGGCCTGATTTCGGCCATTGCGGAACAGTTTGACCTGACGCTTCTCGGACATGAAAATTCTCCGGCATATGCCAAAGCATAGGCCAGCCATTTCCGAACAACAAGAATATCCTACGCCACCTGCCCCGCCGACCAGCCCGATGCCCAGGCCCATTGGAAATTGTAGCCGCCGAGCCAGCCGGTGACATCGACGACTTCGCCGACGAAAAAGAGGCCGGGTACCGACTTCGCTTCCATCGTCTTCGAATCGAGTGCCTTGGTATCGACACCGCCGAGCGTGACTTCGGCGGTCCGGTATCCCTCCGAGCCCGCCGGGCGAACCTCCCAGCGATTGACGTCCATTTCCACGGCGCGCAGCACCTTGTCGGAAAGGTCGGCAAGATGGCGGTCGGCGCCATGCGTCTCGGCGATGAGCTGCGCGAGGCGGCGCGGGAGATAATCGGCGAGGACCGTGACGAGGCTCTGCCGGCTGCGCTGCGTACGAGCGGTTCGCAGCACCTCGAAGAAATCGATGCCAGGAGCCATGGCGATCTCGATCGTCTCCCCCTGCTTCCAATAGGAAGAGATCTGCAGGATCGCCGGGCCGCTGAGGCCGCGATGGGTGATGAGCATCGCCTCGTCGAACCGCGTCTTGCCGCATCGCACCGACGCATCGACCGCGACGCCGGCGAGCGGCAGCAGTCGCGCGAGGAGATCCGGCGTCAGTGTCAGCGGCACCAATCCGGGCCGGGTCGGCACGATCGGGACGCCGAAGCGCTGCGCGATGTCGTAGCCGAAGCCCGTTGCCCCCATCTTCGGGATCGATAGACCGCCGGTCGCGACCACCAGCGATCGGCAGGCGAGCGCTCCGCCCGGCGTCGTGACGCGGAAGCCGTCGGCCGTCCGCTCGACATTCGAAACCTCGGTCGCAAGGCGTAGCTCCGCGCCAGCAGCCTGCATCTCGGCAAGCAGCATGTCGACGATCTGGCGCGCCGAGCCATCACAGAAGAGCTGGCCGAGTGTCTTCTCGTGCCAGGCGATGCCGTGGCGGCCAACCAGCGCGATGAAATCCTTCGGCTGATAGCGGCTGAGCGCCGAGATGCCGAAATGCGGATTGCCGGAGAGAAAGTTCTTCGGCGAGGTGTTCAGATTGGTGAAATTGCAGCGCCCGCCCCCGGAGATGCGGATCTTTTCGCCCGCCGCCTTGGCATGGTCGAGGACGAGCACGGAGCGGCCGCGCTTCCCCGCTTCGATCGCGCACATCATGCCGGCGGCGCCGGCGCCGATCACGATGACGTCGAAGGCCGGATCGCTCATGCCGATCCGCCGAGGACAGCGGCGATCTCCGCATCGCTCAAAGAGCGGAACGCGCCGGCCGGAAGATCAGCGGGGAGGTCCAAGCCGCCGATCCGGTCGCGATGCAACGTCGTGACGTGATTGCCGAGCGCAGCGAACATGCGGCGCACCTGATGATAGCGGCCTTCATGCAGCACGACGCGGACTTCAGTTGTGGAGATCGTTTCCATCTCAACCGGCAAGAGCGGCTTTTCCTCGCCCTCCAGCATCAGCGTGCCCGCAGCAAGCCGCTCTGCTTCGTCGCCGTTCATCGGGCGGTCCAGCCAGACATGGTAACGCTTGGGGACATGGCGTTTCGGCGAGATGATGCGATGGAGCAATCCGCCGTCATCGGTCATCAGCAGGAGGCCGGATGTCTCCTTGTCGAGCCGGCCAACGGTCGATATCACCGGATCGCGCCGCCGCCAGCGCTCCGGCAGCAGCGAATAGACGAGCTGACCGGTTTCCTTGTGCGAGCAGGTGACGCCGAGCGGCTTGTGCAGCATCAGGACCATCAGTCCCGGCGGGGGATCGAGCGGCTCGCCGGAAACGCTCATGCGGCTGGTGAGGTCGGCCTTGATGTAGAGCCGTTGCGACGGATCGTCCTCGACCTCGCCATCGAGAATGACGCGACCACCCTCGATGAGGCTCTGCACCTCTTTTCGCGAGCCATAGCCGAGATTGGCGAGCAGCCGGTCGAGGCGCATCGTCGGAACGGATGGGCTCATCGCTGAGCCTCGTAGATCTTGTAGCCCTGCTCGCTGACGACCAGCCGCACGCGGGCAAAGAGCCGCTCCAACGGCGCCTCATAGGGCAGATGCCGGTTCGCCGTGAGATGGAGCATGCCGCCCTTGCGAAGGCTTTGCGCGGCCCGCTCGATGAAGAGCTGCCCGAGCGCGCGATCTTCCGTGCCGCCATCATGGAAGGGCGGGTTCATGACGACGAAATCGAGCCCGGATGGCGCTGTGTCGGGCTTGCGCAGGTCGGCCCAGAGAAAGCGCGCCCTAGGATCGGCGACGTTGCGGCGGGCGCAGTCGATCGCCCGGCGATCGACATCGATCAGCGTCAGTTCGCTGACCTCCGTCGATGCGAGGACGGCATGGGCGAGGACACCGATGCCGGAGCCGAAATCGGCCCCTCGGCCCGAAAGCGGCCTGAGATGGGCCAGAAGCAGCGCGCTGCCGGGATCGACACGGTCGAAGGCGAAGACGCCCGGCTGCGACCAGAGTCCGAGATCCTCAATGAGGCGGGGCGCGCCCGCGGCGACCGCCTCGTCGATGCCGTCAAGAGCTTCCGGCCGGACGGCGCGGCAGATGCGATGGTGCCGCTTCGACAGTTCGGCCACCGCAAGCCCGAAACCGGCCAATTCGCCGGCAAGCCTCGCGCCGCCCTTGTCCTTCGGGGCCAGCACCACCAGTTCCCCGCCGACCCGCAGGGCGCGAAGCGCCAAGGCAAGGTCGTGCCGGCGGTCGATCGTGCCGGGCGGGGCGAGCATTGTCAGCGAGGCGAGCGCGCCTTGGCGCTCCGCCAGCCGCTCGGCGCCGGGGATGAGGGGAGAAAACTGGATCGCGCCGGCAGGGATGTCGGCGAGATCGGGCGGCGGCGTCCCATAGACGCCATGGAGGTCTGAGTTGGCCATGTCGCCTCGTTCCTAATGCGGTCGGCGCGCTGGCGAAAGGGCGGACCGCTGATAGTCTCGCCACGACAGGAGAATCAGAAAGCCGCGATGCGCCCCGAAATCCTCAATCCGCTGTTCCGTCCGGTGACGAGCCTTGCCGGGGTCGGGCCCAAGATCGGCGAGGCGATCGGCCGCCTGCTGGGCGCCGACGAGGACCAGCCGCGCGTCATCGACCTCCTGCTCCACCTGCCGGTCGGGCTGATCGACCGGCGCGACCAGCCGGGCGTCGCGCTGTCGCCGGAGGGAGCGATCGTGACGCTGGAGGTGCGGATCGACCGCCACCAGCCCTCCCCGCCCGGCAACCGCAAGGTTCCCTATCGCGTCTATGCCTCTGACGATACCGGGGAAATCGCGCTCGTCTTCTTCCATGCCGAGCGCAGTTTCCTCGAGCGGACCATGCCGGTCGGCGAAACGCGCTTCGTTTCGGGCCGGGTCGAATGGTTCAATGGCCGCCCGCAAATGGTCCACCCCGACCATGTCGTCGACCGCGAGGCCTTCGAGAAGCTGCCGCGGATCGAGCCGGTCTATCCAATGACGGCGGGCCTCGCCCGCAAGACCCTCGCCCGGGCGATCCAAGGTGGGATCGCCGACTGCCCCGATCTGCCGGAATGGCTGGATCCCGCGCTTTTCGCGCGCGAGAAATGGCAAAGCTTCAAAGATTCGCTCGCCCTCGTCCACGCCCCCGTCACCCCCGCCGATCTCGATCCGGCGGGTCCCTCGATCGCGCGGCTCGCCTATGACGAGTTGCTGGCCAACCAGCTGGCGCTGGCGCTGACGCGGGCCAATCTCCGCCGCAGCGCGGGGCGGACCCGGACCGGCGACGGACAAATGCGGCAGGCCATCAGGCAGGCGCTGCCCTTCAGCCTGACCCTTAGCCAGGAAGCTGCCATTGGCGAAATCGAGCATGATCTGGCCGCGCCGGATCGGATGCTGCGCCTGTTGCAGGGCGATGTCGGCTCGGGCAAGACGCTGGTCGGCCTGATGGCGGCGGCGATCGTCATCGAGAGCGGCGCGCAGGCGGTCCTGATGGCGCCGACCGAACTGCTCGCCCGCCAGCATGCCAAGACGCTACTCCCGCTCGCGGAGGTCGCCGGCATCCGCATGGCCATCCTGACCGGGCGCGAGAAAGGCCGCGAGCGCGAGGCGATCCTGACGGGTCTCGCGGACGGATCGATCGATCTCGCCGTCGGCACCCATGCCGTCTTCCAGGAGGGTGTCGAATTCCGCGATCTCGGCCTTGCCGTCGTCGACGAACAGCACCGCTTTGGCGTCCACCAGCGCCTGGCGCTGGCCGCCAAGGGCGCTGCGGTCGATATGCTGGTGATGACGGCAACGCCGATCCCGCGCACGCTCGTGCTGACCGCCTTCGGCGACATGGATGTCTCGCGCCTGACCGAGAAGCCGGCCGGCCGGAAACCGATCGAGACGCGCACCATTCCCCTCGAACGGCTCGGCGAGGTCGTCGAGCGGATCGGCCGGGCGGTCGCGGGCGGCGCGCGGGCCTATTGGGTGTGCCCGCTGGTCGAGGAATCGGAAGAAGTCGACGCCGCGGCGGCGGCCGAACGCTTCGCCATGCTGCAGCAGGCGCTAGGCCCGGTGGTCGGCCTCGTACACGGCCGCATGAAGGCCGCCGAGAAGGACGAGGCGATGCGCCGCTTCGTCGCCGGCGAGACCCGCATCCTCGTCGCCACCACCGTCATCGAGGTCGGTGTCGACGTTCCAGATGCGACGATCATGGTGATCGAGCATGCGGAACGCTTCGGCCTTGCCCAGCTTCACCAGCTCCGCGGCCGGGTCGGGCGCGGCGCCAAGCCGTCGACCTGCCTGCTGCTCTATCGCGGCCCCCTCGGCCAGGTGGCGCATGACCGGCTCGCCATCCTGCGCGACAGCGAAGACGGCTTCCGCATCGCCGAGGAAGACCTGCGCCTGCGCGGCGAAGGCGAATTGCTCGGCACCCGCCAATCCGGCACGCCCGGCTTCCGCATCGCCAGCCTGGAGCACCACCAGCGCCTCCTGGAAATCGCCCGCGACGACGCCCGCCTTGTCGTCGAAACCGACCCGGGGCTCCAAAGCCCGCGCGGCGAGGCGCTCAGGCTGTTGCTGTATCTATACCGGCGAGACGCGGCGATCAGGCTGCTCAGGGCGGGGTAAGTCCAAAAGGCCACGAAGTCGAAAGCCGAAACTCCGCTTGAACCCTCCCCGCTGAGATGAACAGGCCCACCCAACCGCCTCGCTTCCGTCATCCATTGCCGCTAGGAAGGAACGAGCCGGTCGAGACTGCCGGTACCCGTCGCCGCTTGCCGTTGCCGTCCATGATCGCCCAATCCCTTCTCGACTGGCTGAAACCGAGGGCTCGTGCCCGCGCCCGGTCGAGCGAGCCTTGGTTCCTCATCGTCGCGGCAGTTATCGGGGTGATCGGCGGCGCGGTGGCGGCGGGGATCGGCAGCGTCGCGCAGTTGCTGCATGAATTTCTGTTCGCCATTCCGCCGGAGGCGCGCCTTTCGGCCATTCCGGCGATCGAGCCGGTCTGGCGCTGCGGCTTCCCGCTCGTAGGCGGCATGCTGATGGGCGTGATCCTCTATATCTTCCGCAAGCCACGACCGCCGATCGTCGACCCGATTGAGGCGAACGCGCTGCGCGGCGGGCAGATGTCGCTCGGCGACAGTCTCCGCGTCGGGTTGGAGAACGTCGTCTCCAATGGCTTCGGCGCCTCTGTCGGGCTTGAGGCAGGCTATACGCAGGTCTCCTCCGGCATTGCCTCGACGATCGGCATGCGGCTTGGCCTGCGCCGGACCGATCTTCGCCTTGCCGTCGGCTGCGGTTCGGCGGCGGCGATCGCGGGGGCCTTCGGGGCGCCGCTCGCCGGCGCCTTCTACGGCTTCGAACTCATTATCGGCGTCTATTCCGTCGCCAATGTCGCGCCGGTACTGACCGCGGCGATCTGCGGATTCCTGACGGCGCGGGGCCTCGGGATGGAGCAGCACTTCATCTCGATCCCCGGCGACTTTCATGTCGAGGCGTCCGCCTACGCGCCCTATCTGGCGCTCGGCGTACTGCTCGGTCTCGTCGCCATCGGCATCATGCGGCTGATCAGCCTCGTCGAGCAGGCATTTCAGACCAGCGGCCTGCCACGCTTTGTCCGCCCCGTCATCGGCGGCGCGGCCGTCAGCCTGATGGCGCTGGTGACGCCGCAGGCGATTTCGGGCGGCCACGGTGCGCTCTATCTGAACCTCGCCGAGACGACCTCGCTCAGCGCCCTGGCGCTTGTCATACTAGCCAAGGTCGCGGCAACTTCGACCTCGATCGGCGCGGGCTTTCGCGGCGGCATGTTCTTCGCCTCGCTCTTTCTGGGCGTGCTGTGCGGCAAGTTCTTCGGCATGGTGATGGCGCTGGCATTTCCCGCCCATGCCCTGGACCCGACCGTGACCGCCATCGTCGGCATGAGCGCGCTCAGCGTCGGCGTCATCGGCGGACCGTTGACCATGACGTTCCTGGCGCTGGAGGCGACCGGCGACCTCGCCATTACCGGCATCGTGCTCGCGGCTTCCATTCTTTCGGCGATCACGGTGCGCCAGCTTTTCGGCTATTCCTTCTCGACTTGGCGGCTGCATCTGCGCGGCGAGACCATTCGCGGCGCGCAGGACATCGGCCTGCTCCGCGACCTGACGGTCGGCCGAATGATGCGCACCGATGTTCGCATGGTCTTGTCGACCCTGCGCCTCGACGGCTTCCGCAGCGCCTTTCCGCTCGGCTCGGCCCAGCGGGTGGTCGTGACCGATCCGGTCGGCACCTATGCGGGCATCATCCTGGTCTCCGATGCCCATGCCGCGAACGGCGACGACGAAGCCACGGTTGATGCACTCTGCCGCTATCGCAAAGATTGCCTGACGCCCGAGATGAGCGCCAAGGAAGCCGCCAGAAGTTTCGATGCGGCGGAGAGCGAAGAACTCGCGGTGGTCGACGACCCCACCCACCGTCATGTCATCGGCCTCTTGACGGAAGCCCATCTCCTGCGCCGCTATGCCGAGGAACTCGACAAGGCGCGGCGGGATCTCTCCGGAGAGGTCTGAGCGCCTGTCGCCTCGCCGTCCGGCGCGAGCGCCGGGCTGCCGATCCGCCCATATTGGCGCGGCGAGCATCCCATGGCGCGCCGGAAGGCCGTGCTGAAGGCGCTCTCCGACTCATAGCCCAGCGCGTGAGCGATCGCCGAGACCGGGTCGGCCGAGTGCGTCAGCCTGTCCGCTGCCAGCAGCATCCGCCAGCGCGTTAGATATTCCATGGGCGAGGATCCCACCATCGCCTTGAAGCGGAGCGCGAAGGTCGATCGCGACATGGCGGCTTGCGCCGCCAGTTCCTGCAGCGTCCAGCGATGGGCGGGATCGCCATGCATGGCGCCGATCGCCTGGCCGATCTGCCGATCCGCCAGCGCGAACAGCCAGCCGACGCGGCCGCTGCCGCGGTCGTTGAGGTGGAGCCGCAAGGCTTGGAGCAGCATCATATGGGCGAGATGCTGCACCAGCAGGAAGCTGCCCGGCTTCCCCCCGCGCAATTCCTGCATCGTCTGCTCGATCGACCAGCGCAGCGCCGCCGCCTGGTCCGATTCCTTGCGGATATGCACGATCGGCGGCAGCATACCGAGCAGCATATCGGCATGATCGCCAGATAGCGCGAAGCGGCTGCTGACGGCGAAGAAATCGCCGCCGCCATTGAGCAAGGCGGTCCGGCCATCTCGGCGCACATCCGCGAAAACCGTTTCGGCGGCAACGGGCGGCGTATCGAGATCGCTCGCCAGACGAAACGGCCGCCCGCTCGGCAGCAGGAAGAAATCCCCCGCCTTCACAAGCAGGGCGTCCGCGACGCCCTCGACCTGGACCCAGCACTCTCCCGACACCACGGCGTTGCATTTGATGCCGCCCTGCTGGTCCGGGAACTGGATCGACCAGGGCGAGCCGGCATCGAACGCAGCGGAAAGATAGTTGCGCGGCCTTAGCAGCGACAGCACGTCGGAAAGTGGATCCACAGGCGCATCTCGGACGATCGCGAAGATATGGCGGATGATAGCGCGTGGATCGTCTCGTATCCATTCCCTAGTTTGTGGCGAATGGGCCGCCCCGGGAACGGACGGATCCCACATCATCCAAATGGAGAATAGCGATGCGTGTGTTCGTAACGGGTGCGAGCGGCTGGGTCGGCTCGGCTGTGGTCCAGGAACTTCTGGGCGCGGGACATGATGTGCTCGGGCTCGTGCGGACCGAGGCGGCGGCCCAAAAGCTGGCCGCGATCGGCGCCGAGGCTCGGCTGGGGTCACTTGAGGATATCGACAGCCTGCGCCGCGGCGCCGGGGAGGCGGAAGGCGTGATCCACACCGCCTTCAACCACGACTTCTCGAAATTCGCCGAGAATTGCGAGCTCGACCGGCGCGCGATCGAGGCGCTCGGGGCCGAACTCGCCGGGACGGATCGGCCGCTGCTGGTGACGTCCGGTCTGGCCCTCCTGGCACAGGGCCGCCTGGCTACGGAAGCGGATGCGGCCGTTCCGCCCTCGGCCCGGTATGCCCGGGCATCCGAGGCCACGGCGATCGCCCTCGCGAACCAGGGCGTGCGGGCTGCCACCGTTCGCCTGCCCCCTTCGGTGCATGGACATGGCGACCAAGGTTTCGTCCCGATTCTCATCCGCCTCGCCCGCGAAAAGGGAGTCTCGGCCTATATCGGCGAGGGCGAAAACCACTGGCCAGCCGTGCACCGCCTGGATGCCGCCGCCGTCTTCCGCCGCGCCATCGAGCGCGGCGCCAAAGAAGGCCCCTATCACGCGATCGCGGAGGAAGGCGTTCCGTTCCGCGACATCGCGGCGCTGATCGGCCGTCGGTTGAACCTTCCGGTCGTCTCGAAGTCACTGGAAGAGGTGGCCGGGCATTTCGGCTGGTTTGCCAATTTCGCGGCCATGGATGTCCGAGCGTCGAGCCGGCTTACGCGCGAGAAGCTCGGCTGGGCGCCGACGCAGCCGGGACTTCTCACCGACCTCGATCATCCGAGCTATTTCAGCGTCTGAGGGAGCGCACCGCGCGGCCCTTACACCGTCGCCGCGCTTGGTGGCGGCGATCCGTTCGGGATCGCCGCGCCCGGCTTCGGAATCGGCGGATATTCCGGCGAAACGAGGCCGGCGGAGAGGATGAGCTTGGCACCGTCCTCGACGCTCATGTCCAGATCGATCAGTTCGCTGCTCCGGACGAACAGCATGAAGCCGGCGGTCGGCGCCGGGGTCGGCGGCAGGAAGACCGTCACCCATTCCTCGTCGCCCTCCGCCAGCCGCTGGCGAATCTCGCCCTTGGTCTCGGTGGCGACGAAGACGAGGCACCAAAGACCCGGCCGGGGGAATTCGAGCAGCGCCGTCCTGTGGAACGACTTGCCCTTGCTGGAAAGGACGGTCTCGAACAATTGCTTCAGCGCGCCATAGAGATTGCGCACCAGCGGCGTGCGTCCGACGAGTTGCTCGCTGAGGCCGACCAGCGTCCTGCCGACGAAATTCGCCGTCAGGAACCCGAGCAGCGTCAGCCCGACAACGGCGACCAGCACGCCGAATCCGGGCACAGAAAAGGGCAGATAGGAATCCGGGGTATATTCTCGCGGGATGACGGGCTTCACCCATCCGTCGATCCACTTGATCAGCGCCCATGTGAGATAGATCGTGATAGAAATCGGCGCCGCGATGACGAGACCGGTCAGGAAATAGTTCCTTAGGCGCTTGGCAAACCGAACGCGGCGCGATTCGAACACCGGCGGCAGCTGGGAATCGTCGAGACTCATGCCGTCTCCTTCTTCGTCCAGCGACTATGGCACCGCATTATGACGGCGCAAAAAAGGATGACCAGCGCTTGATCCCGAACTTATCGCCCGAATAGGAGGCAGGACGTCAGGTTGCGCCTACTCCACCGTCACCGATTTCGCCAGATTGCGCGGCTGGTCGACATCCGTGCCCATGATCACGGCGGTGTGGTAGGCGAGGAGCTGGACGGGAATCGCGTAGACGAGCGGCGTCACGCTGGACGGCATCTCGGGCAAGACCAAGGTCTCGATCGCGTCGATCGCGGCGGCGTCGCGGCCGGCCTTGTCGGTGATCAGGATGATGCGGCCACCCCGCGCCGCGACCTCCTGCATGTTGGAGACGGTTTTCTCGAACAGGCGGTCATGCGGCGCGATGACGACGACGGGCATCTCCTCGTCGATCAGAGCGATCGGCCCATGCTTCAATTCGCCCGCCGCATAGCCTTCGGCATGGATATAGGAGATTTCCTTCAGCTTCAGCGCCCCTTCGAGCGCGATCGGATAGGACGTGCCGCGGCCGAGATAGAGGCAGTGGCGGACCTTGGAGAGCTCGCGAGCCAGCGCCTCGATCTGCGCGTCGAGCTTCAGAGCCTCGTGCATCAGGCGAGGAACCTCGGAGAAGGCCCGGACAAGGTGAGCCTCTGCGTCGGACGAGAGGACGCCGCGCGCCTTGCCGGCGGCAATCGCGGTGGCGGCGAGGACGGCGAGCTGCGCCGTGAATGCCTTGGTCGAGGCGACACCGATCTCTGGACCGGCGAGCAGCGGCAGCACGACATCGGCCTCACGGGCGATGGTCGATTCGCGCACATTGACGACGGCGGCGATCTTCTGACCTTCTGCCCGGGCGTAGCGAAGCGAGGCCAGCGTGTCGGCGGTCTCGCCCGATTGCGAGATGACCATCGACAGACCACCCGGCGCGAGCGGCTGCTCGCGGTAGCGGAACTCCGAGGCGATATCGATATCCACCGGCAGGCGCGCGATCTGTTCGAACCAGTAGCGTGCGACAGAGCCGGCGTAGTAAGCCGTGCCGCAGGCCGTGATCGACAGGCGGTCGACCTTGGCGAAGTCGATTCCCTCCGGCGCCCTCGCCTCGCCCCTGGCCAAGTCGAGATAATGCGCCAGCGTATGGCCGACAACTTCCGGCTGCTCGTGGATCTCCTTCACCATGAAATGGCGGTGATTGCCCTTGTCGGCGACATAGGTCGCGCCCTGTGAGCGGACGATGGCGCGGGTCACGGCAGCGCCGCTCTCGTCGAAGATCGCGGCACCCGCGCGCGTCAGCACGACATGGTCGCCATCGTCGAGATAGGTGATCTCGTCGGTGAACGGCCCGAGCGCGATCGCATCAGAGCCTAAGAACATCTCGCTCGTCCCGAAGCCGATGGCGAGCGGGCTGCCACGGCGGGCGCCGATGAGAAGATCCTCTTCGCCGTCGAAGACGAAGGCGAGCGCGAAGGCGCCGGTGAGGCGCGGGAGCACGGCGGCCACCGCGGCATGCGGCGAAAGCCCCTCCTCGATCGCCACCGTGACGAGATGCGCCACCACTTCCGTGTCGGTATCGGAAACGAAACGCCGGCCCTTGGCTTCCAATTCGGTGCGCAGCTCGCGGAAATTCTCGATGATGCCGTTATGGACGACGGCGAGCCGCTCGGTCGCATGCGGATGGGCGTTGCGCTCGGTCGGCGCGCCATGGGTGGCCCAGCGCGTATGGCCAATACCAGTGCGGCCGAGCTTCCTCGAGGCCGCAAGCTTCGCCTCGAGATTGCGCAGCTTGCCCTCGGCCCGCAGCCGCTCGATCGACCCGTCCTCCAGTGTGGCGATGCCGGCCGAATCATAACCGCGATATTCGAGCCGCTTCAGCGCATCGACGAGCAAGGGCGCGACGGGCGTCTGGCCAAGAATGCCGATGATACCGCACATGACGATCCGTCCCCGCTGGAAGAATGGCAGCCTAGGCGACGATGCTTAACGATCCGCCGAAAGACACGGAAATCACGTCGCGTTTCGGCCGGTCATGGAGGGTCTCACACCCGCTTCCTCGCTGTTGTCGCCTTGAAGGCGCGGAAACGCTCCGCCCAGCCGGGCTTCTCGACCTGGCGGGCGCGGGCGATCGCGAGGGCATCCGGCGCCACGTCCTCGGTGACGACGCTGCCCGAGGCGACATAGGCGCCGTCGCCGATGGTGACAGGCGCAACCAGCGCGCTGTTCGAGCCAATGAAGGCGCCCTCGCCGATGATCGTCAGCGCCTTGTCGAAGCCGTCATAATTGCAGGTGATCGTGCCGGCGCCGACATTCGCCTCCGCCCCGACCTTGGCATCGCCGATATAGGTCAGGTGGCTGACCTTCGCGCCGGCGCCGATCTCGGCATTCTTGACCTCGACGAAATTGCCGACCTTGGCCTTGGGTCCGAGCGCCGTACCGGGGCGCAGCCGCGCGAAGGGCCCGACCGCCGCGCCGCTCTCGACCCTCGCCCCTTCCAGATGCGAGAAGGCATGGATCACGGCGCCGCTCTCGACGCGGACCCCGGGGCCGAAGACGACATTCGGCTCGATGGTGACATCCGCCTCCAGCACCGTGTCATGCGACAGGAACACCGTATCGGGCGCGACGAGGCTGACGCCGGCCAGCATCGCCGCCTTGCGAGCGCGCGCCTGCCAGATCGCCTCGACGGCGGCGAGTTCGACCCTTGTATTGACCCCTCCAACCTCTTCCGCGTCAGCCTCGATGGCGATGACAGCGAGGCCGCGTTGGTTGGCGATCTCGACGGCGTCGGTCAGGTAAAATTCGCCCTTTGCGTTGGCATTGCCGATCGCGCCCAGCAGGTCGAGCACGCTGGACCCTGCAAACGCCATCAGCCCGGCATTGCAGAAGCGGATCTGGCGTTCCTCTGCCGTAGCGTCCTTCTCCTCGCGGATCGCGACGAGGCGGCCCTCGCTCTCCAACAGGCGGCCATAACCCGCGGGGTCCGACGGGCGGAAGCCAAGCACCACGACGGCCGCGCCCTTCGCCAATTCGGCGCGCAGCCGCGCCAGCGTCTCGGGGCGCACCAGCGGCGTATCGCCATAGAGCACCAGCACGTCGTCGGCCGGCTCGGAGAGCACTGCGCGCGCCGCCAGGACGGCATGGGCCGTGCCGCGCCGCTCCGTCTGCTCGAAGATGGGCGCCCCCGGCGCGCGCTTCGCCAGGAA
The DNA here is from genome assembly GCF_026343945.1 of Kaistia algarum. Lineage (NCBI taxonomy): Bacteria > Pseudomonadati > Pseudomonadota > Alphaproteobacteria > Hyphomicrobiales > Kaistiaceae > Kaistia > Kaistia algarum. The sequence goes on along the minus strand of NZ_JAPKNJ010000002.1, from coordinate 97,884 downwards.
CGCGCGTAGCCCTTCGGCACTCGGCCCGACGACAACGGCGAAGCGCTCGATACCCGCGCATTTCGCCGAGGCCAGCACATGCCCGATCATCGGCAGTCCAGCGACTGGATGCAGGACCTTGGGAAGGCCGGAGCGCATACGCGTCCCCTCCCCGGCGGCTAGCAGGACGGCGAGCGAACTGCGATCGGACATGGCTTGACCCCGCTTTACGATGGCGGGAAGCATTGCGCGATCCGAGCGGTTGCGGTCAAGCGACCCTCGTCACCCGATCTGCTGCAGCCCCGGGAACGCTTCCAGCAGCCAGAACGAGATGCGCGTCATCTGGCCGGTCAGGAACAGGATTCCGGTCAGCACCAGCAGCCCGCCCATTATTTTCTCGACCTTCGGCATATGGCGACGGAAGCGGCGCATATGGACAATAAAGGTTTCGGCGAAGGCAGCGGCAATCAGGAACGGGATGCCAAGCCCAAGCGAATAGATCGCCAGCAGCCCCGCGCCGCGCGCCACCGTTTCGGTCGATCCGGCGACGGCGAGGATCGCGGCGAGCACCGGGCCGATGCAGGGCGTCCAGCCAAAGGCGAAGGCAAGGCCGAGCACGTAGGCGCCGACAAGGCCCGCCGGCTGGTTGTCGACCCGGAACCGGGCCTCACGCTGCAGGAAGGCGAACCGGAAGAGGCCGAGGAAATGCAGGCCCATGACGATGATCACGAGGCCGGCGACGATCGAGAACACATCCTGGTAGCGCGCCACCAGACGGCCGAGCACGGATGCAGTCGCGCCAAGGAGGACGAAAACCGTGGTGAAACCGAGCACGAATGCGCCGGAGGCCAAGATCACCATGCGCTTGACGCGCCGATCGGGGACGCCGCCCGCGACTTCCTCCATAGTCAGCCCGGTCACATAGCAAAGATAGGGCGGCACCAGCGGCAGCACGCAGGGCGAGACGAAGGAGAGGAGGCCGGCAAGAAAGGCCCCCCAGAGCGTGACGTCGGAATTCATCGTGGCCTGGATTCACTGCGGTCGGATCGTCGGCGGGCGCCGGGTACGCGACGTTATAGGGCCAAAGCGGACGGCTTTGGAGTAACGGATATGCGAGGGCGGCGCGAGGATGAGGCGAGGCCAGCGCGAATGCCTCTTGGCGCTCGCTGGCCATTCCGTTAGATGGCAGGAAAGCGCGACGGGAGGACAAAACGAATGATCGTAAGCTGCGGCGAGGCGTTGATCGATTTCCTGCCGGTCAAGGATATGAGCGGGCGCGATTCCTATCTGCCGAAGGTCGGAGGGTCGCTCTATAACGTCGCGCTGACGGTCGGGCGTCTCGGGATCCCGACCGGCTTTCTCGGCGGCATATCGACGGATTTCTTCGGCGAAATGCTCGCGGCCGAATTGGAACGCAGCCAGGTCAGCCTGAAATATGCCGGCCGCTCGGCTCGCCCGACGACGCTCGCCTTCGTCAGCCTGCTGCATGACGAACCGCAATACGCCTTCTTCGACGAGAACTCCGCCGGCCGCCTGCATGATCCGGCCGAGCACACGCCGATTGGCAGCGAAGTAGAGGCGTTGCACTTCGGCTCGTTCGCACTTGCCACCGAGCCGTTCGCCAGCCGCCTGGAACGGTTGATGGAGCAGAATCGCGGCAAACGCGTCATCTGCTATGATCCCAATGTCCGGCCGACCCTGATCAGCGATCGGTCGGTGTTCGAGGCGCGCGTCAAGCGCTTTGCCCACTCCGCCGACATCGTGAAGATCTCAGGCGCTGATCTCGACTGGCTGCATCCGGGCGAAGCGCCGGAGACGATCGCGGCAAGCTGGCTGGCGGGCGGTGCGGGTCTCGTCGTCGTGACGCGTGGCGGCGCCGGCGTCACCGCCTATACGCGGTCCGGCTCGGTGCTCAGCCCCGTCATACCCATCAAGATCGCCGATACGGTCGGCGCCGGCGACAGCTTCACTGGCGGCATGCTGGCGCACCTATCCGAAAAGGGCCTCCTGAAGATCGACCGCCTGCGCCAGATCGGCCATGACGATCTGAAGGACGCGCTCGACTTCGCCAACCGCGTCGCCGCCATCACCTGCTCCCGCCCCGGCGCCGACCCGCCCTGGCGCAAGGAACTACAGGGGTAGGCGCCTTTGGCTAAAGAGAGGTCCATCGGACGGTGAGACCATTCGGTGCGCCTCCAAGCGAAAAGTGGGCTCGTCGGGTTATTGAATGTTCGGGCTGAAGCTGAAGGCCATCTCCGATTACGGACCTTAACTCGTCATAGCGAGCACGATCCGTCGGCAGAGCCGGATGGCTGTCGATAGAGACGCTGCCAAGTTCGTGCTGGTTCTTCCAGCGACGGAAAATGGCGAATTGCTCTTCGGCAAGTTTGAGCAGCGACGGCTCAATTTTCATCAGCCAGAAAACGTCGGTCCAATCGTCGGTGACTTCGCTGAACCGGCACTTATACACATGTGGCCACCCCCTGAACTCGGCGATCCCTTCGCGAGGACCGTCGTGGTAGCTCCAAACCACATGGACTATGTCGTCCCTAACGTCGGAGTTGTCAGCAGGATAGATGCTCATATAGCTAGCCTGACAGTCTGACCTGACAAATTCCAGTGGCGAAATTCGGTCGATAGATTCGCTAGACCGCCCCGACCACACGTATTGCCGCCTACTCGTGCCGCAGCGCCTCGATCGGGTCGAGATGCGCCGCTCTTCGCGCCGGAAAATAGCCGAAGATCATACCGATCGCCGCGGAGAAGGCGAAGGCGAGCAGGATGATCTCCGCGCTGACGACGAAGGGAACGCCTAGCGCCGTCACGGTGCCATAGGCAAGGCCGAGGCCGAGCAGGATGCCGGCGAGGCCGCCGAAGATCGACAGCACGGTCGCCTCGACCAGGAACTGAGTCAGCACCTGCCCTTCCAGCGCGCCGATGGCGAGGCGTATGCCGATCTCGCGCGTGCGCTCCGTCACCGATACCAGCATGATGTTCATGATGCCGATACCGCCGACGAGGAGGCTCACGGCGGCGACGGCGCCAAGGAGGCCAGTGAGCAGCGTCGTTGTTCCAGTCATCGTCTGCAGCATCTGCGTCATGTCGTTGACGGAGAAATCATCTTCCTTGCCGGCGGTGATGTTGCGCCGCTCGCGCAGCAGCCGCTCGGCGTCGCCCTGCACCTTGGCCGTCGAGATGCCGTCCCGCGCCGAAAGCAGGATGGTCGATACCTCGGTATTGCCAGAGATGCGGCGCTGGAAGGTCTTGAGCGGCATGACCACCACATCGTCCTGGTCGCTGCCCATTCCGGACTGACCCTTCTTGGCGAGCGTGCCGATCACCTCGCAGGAGACGGCGCCGACGCGGATGGACTGGCCGAGCGGGTCCGACGAGCCGAACAGCTTGCTGACGATCGTCTGTCCGATGATGCAGACGGCGCGGCCGCCGCGCTCGTCGGTATCGACGAAGGTACGACCGCTGGCGATCGACCAATCGAGCGCCGTGAAATAATCGGCGGTCGTGCCGGTGACCGTGCTGTTGCGGCTCTCGCCGCTATAAATCACCGTCTGGCTCGATTGTGACACCGCGGCGACAGCCTTGAGGCCGCTCACCTGATCGCCGATCGCGGCGACATCTCGGGCATTGAAGGATTTCGCCGTCGTGCTCGCGCGGCCGGGCCCGAACTGGCCGGGCCGGACGAAGAGCAGGTTGGTGCCGAGCTTGGCGATCTCGGCCGTGACCTTCTGCGTCGTGCCGTTGCCAATCGTGACCATGGCGATGACGGCGGCGACGCCGATCACGATGCCGAGCACCGTCAGGAAGGATCGCAGCGGATTGCGCCGGATCGCCTTCAGCGCCAGCTTGAACGCCTCATAGAGCATGGGCCGGCTCCTCTCGCGCCTGGTCGGATTCGATCCGGCCATCCACAAAGCGGATCGTTCGCCGCGCATAGGTCGCGATGTCCGGCTCATGCGTCACCATGATCACCGTGATGCCCTGGTCGCGGTTGAGCGCGGTCAGGAGATCCATGATCTCGGCCGAGGTCTTCGTGTCGAGATTGCCGGTCGGCTCGTCGGCGAGCAGAACGGCCGGATCGGTCACGATGGCCCTGGCGATGGCGACGCGCTGCTGCTGCCCGCCCGAGAGTTGCGCCGAAGTATGGTTGGACCGGTCGGCGAGGCCGACGCGGGCGAGAGCATGCAGCGCCCGCTTCCGCCGCTCGCCCGTCTCGACGCCGCGATAGACCAGCGGCAGTTCGACATTTTCCACCGCCGAGGTCCGCGCCAGCAGGTTGAACCCTTGAAAGACGAAGCCGAGCCGGTGTCGCCGCAGCAGCGTCAATTGGGTGCGATCCAGCGTTGCGGTCGGGATGCCCATGAACAGGTAATCGCCCGAACTCGGCTTATCGAGGCAGCCGATGATGTTCATCGTCGTCGACTTGCCGGAACCGGACGGTCCCATGATGGCGACGAATTCGGAGGCACGAATGGCGAAGCTGACGCCGGACAGCGCGGCGACCCGCGCTTCCCCCTCGCCATAGACCTTGGCGACATCGCGAAATTCGATCAGAGGCGGCTCGCTCACCGGCCTGCCCTCAGCTCGCCTTGGAAGAATCGACGATCAGCGCATCGCCGGGCTTGATATCGCCCGACTTGACGACCGTATGGCTGCCGTCCGAGGCGCCGGTCTCGATGTTGACGGCGGCCGGCACATTGTCGCGCAGAACCCAGACTTTGCGCTGGTGTCCGGTCGGCTCGGCCGTCGTGACTGCGCTCATCCGCGGCGCGCGAAAGAACAGAAAGCCGCCGCCGGAGCTTCCAGCCACGGGCGGCGAATAGCGCAGCGCCGCATTGGGGATCAGCGTCGCCTGGGCGACCTCGTCGACGATGATATCGGCTGTCGCAGTCATGCCGGGGCGAAGCAGCAGTTCGGAATTGTCGACCGTCAGCAGGCCCTTATAGGTCACGACATTATCCACGGTCTCCGAGACGAAGCGGACATCGCGGATCGAGGCCGGGAAGCTGCGCTCAGGGAAGGCATCGACCGTGAAGCTAGCCTTCTGGCCGATGCGGACTTCGCCGACATCAGCCTCGTCGATATCGACACGCAACTCCATCTGCCGCAGATCGCCGGCGATGACGAACAGCACCGGCGCCGATAGCGAGGCGGCGACCGTGGCACCCGGATCGACGCTTCGCGTCAGCACGACGCCGTCGATCGGCGAAACGATCTTCGCCTTGGAAAGATTGGTCTCGGCAAGGCTCAGATCCGCCTCCGCCGCCAGAACCTCGGCCTTGGCGGCGTCCTCGGCGGCGACCGCGGCGTCGTAGTTCGCCTGCGCATCGATCAGTTCCTGCGAGGACGAGACGTTGCGGCCTACCAGCACGGTCTTCGAATTCACGATATTCTGCGTCGAGGCAATCGTCGCATGCGCCTTGGCGACATTGGCATTGGCGGCGGCAAGTTTCGCCCGTGCGCTCTGGACATTGACCTGAAGCGTGTCGGTTACCAGCTCGGCCAGCGTGTCTCCGGCCTTTACCTGGCTGTTATAATCGACGAGCACCGTCTTCACGCGGCCTGAAAGCTCGCTGGAGACATCGACCTGCTCGATCGGCTGGATCGATCCGGTCGCCGTGACGGTCACGGTCAGGTCGCCGGTCGTCGCCTTTTCGGTCGTGTAGAGCGTGCCGCTCTCGCTCTTTCCGCCGAAATACCAGAAGGCAGCGGCGGCGAGCAGCACGGCGAGGATGATGAGCGCCCAGCGGCGGAACGCATGGCCGCGCTTTCCGCGCCCGGCGGGTGCGCCCAGAATGACCTTGAGCGCCTCGGCGGAACCGGCCGCCGCGCTTTCGGCCTTGTCGTCGGTCATGGGCTTCATCACGAATTCCGATTGATTGCACCGCTTTCTACCAGTGGCAGAAATTGTTGGTCAAACAATGACTTGTATCAAGAGTCACTGTTTTGTTGCGTTTTGTTTCATCGCTCCGCACGCTTCGTTCACGCAGGACTGATCGAGACGGCTGTAACCAAGCCGGCCTTCTTCGCGTATCTCGGGAAACAGCAGGAGATCCGAAGCGACATGACCGACGCCCGCGCGACAAAACCGAAGGCCCGCCCCCGCATCCTTCCCTGGCAGGATCGCCGGGGCGCATTCTCCTGGATCCGGGCCATCGTTTTCGTCGGCGTGTTCCTTCCGGGTCTCTGGCTCCTCTCGCGGGCGGCCGCCGGCACGCTGGGGCCGCGGGCGATGATTGAGATCAACCATCAGGCGGGGCTCTGGGCGGTGCGTTTCCTGCTGCTAACGCTCGCCGTGACGCCGCTGCGCCATGTCTGGCAATGGCCGGAACTGGTCTTCGTCCGTCGTCCGCTCGGCGTCGCGGTCTTCGCATATGTGGTGATCCATCTGATCGCCTATGCCGGAGATCTCTCCTGGGATATCGGCAAGGTCGCAACCGAGATTCTGGCGCGAATCTATCTCGCCATCGGCTTCCTGGCGCTGATCATGCTCATCCCGCTCGCCATCACTTCGACCGACGGCATGATGCGCCGGATGGGCGGGATCGAATGGCGGCGCCTGCACGTCCTGATCTATCCGATCGCCGCGCTCGCCGTGGTGCACTTCTTCCTGCAGTCGAAGCTCGGCGTTACCGAGCCGATCGCCGTCGCCGTCCTTGCAACCTGGCTTGGCCTGTGGCGCCTCGGCGCCGCCTGGCTCGGCGCACCGAAGGTCGGCTCGATCCCCGGCACGGTGATCCTCGGCGGCGTCATGATCGTCGCAGCAGGCTTCGCCGAGGCCTTTTATTATGGCTGGAAGGTGCACGCGCCGCTTGGACGCGTGCTTGCCACCAACCTCATGACCAATGCCGGTACCCGCCCGGCCTGGATCATCGCCGCCGTGTTCGTCGCTGTTCTGGTGGTGGCGCTGGCGCGGCGGCTCATCGCCGCCCGCCAGCCGAAGCGCGAGCGCGGTTCAGCCCGCCGCCTCGGCAGCGAAGCCTGAGGGGGTCTCGCAGCGGCACGGAAAGGCGGCATAGCGCTCTACCCGGTACGGCTTCGACGAAAGCCCGAGGCAGAACGCCGACACCGCGTCTTCCAGCTTCGCGACCGTCGCCGTCGCGCTGGCATTGGCGCTCGCCATATGGTCGCGCGCCGCCTCGGCCTCGTGCGCCAGCTTCGGCAGATCGGCGGAGACATGGCGGCCGTCGCGCACGATAAAGCGCCCATCGACCATGACATGCCGCACCGCCGTCGCGTCCTCCGTGAAGACGATCTGAGAGGCCGGGTCGTTGATCGGCATCCAGTTCGGATGGTCGAGCGTCAGGAAGACGATATCGGCGCGCTTGCCCACCTCGATCGCGCCGACATGGGAGAAGCCGGCCATGCGCGCGCCACCCTTGGTGGCGGCATGCAGGATCTCCGGCGCGGTCAGCCAGAGACGATTGTCGGGCTGGCGCACGAAGGAGACCTGCGCGGCCGCGCGCATCGCCTCATACATGTTCTGGTTATCCGATGAGGCCGGCCCGTCGGTGCCGATGGCGAGGTTGACGCCCAGTTCCAGCATGCGGCGCGAATCCGCGATACCGGAGCCGAGGCGCATGTTCGAACCCGGATTATGGGAGATCGAGGCGCCCTTGTCGGCGAGGCGCTTCATGTCGTCGTCGTCGAGCCAGATGCCATGCGCGACCGAGAAATGTGAGCCGATCAGGCCGAGGTCGTCGACATGGGCGAGCATGGACTTGCCATAGCGCTGCTCGGCGGCCACCACCTGATATTTGGCCTCGCCAATATGGCTCTGCATGACGGTGTCATAGTCGCGCACGAGCCGGTCCGAACCGCGTAACAATTCATCCGAGCAGTGCGTGGGAATGGTCGGCGCGACGCCGAGCTTCACATGGTCGCGGTCATGCGGCCAAGTCTTCAGCGCCTCTTCCATCAGCCGCAGGATTTCGGCCGTATCGGCGCCGCCATCCTGCGAGATCAGGGCGCGCAATTCGGGCGGCAGCGAATCGACGAGGCCGGGCTGCGCCGCATAGAAGCTGGTGTCCGCCAGCATCGGCGCCATCACCGCCCGGATGCCGGCGTCGCGATAGGCCTGCCCCATCACGACGAGTTCCTCGATCGACGCAACCGGCAGGCCGAAGGTCAGATCATAGGCGAGCGTGCACCCCTTCAGCGCCATCTCGACGGCGCCGAGGTAAGTATTCAGATATTTGATCTGCAGCGTCTGGTTCGAAAAGCGCGCAGGGAGGACCAGCAGCAGCAGTTCCAGATTGAAGCGATCGCGGAAGCCGCGCAGCAGCGCGCCCGAACCGTGCGTATGGCCATTCACAAGGCCGGGATGCAGTAGATGCCGGCTCGCATCGACGATCTCGGCCCCTTCCGGCGCCGCAAGGCCCGGATCGCCTATCTCCAGAATCGCGCCGTCCTTGACGAGAATATCCTTGAGCGGCGCCGCCCGGCCGGGCGCATCAAGCAGCCTGCCGCCGCGGATGAGGATGTATTCGGACATGACGCGATCCCTTGCTATCGTTGTTTTCGTCACCTCTCCCTGAGGGAGAGGTCGGCGGGCGAGGGGGAAGCAAGAACAGAGCCGGGTCAGCCGCCCTTGCCCAGATCCCCGCACTCCTCGACGAGATCGGCCATCGCCCCGCCGTCCGCCGTCTGCTGCCGCAGGCCATCGACGACGCCCTGGCGGTCGGACGCGGCACGGTTCTGGCTGACCTTCCACTTGCCCTCGATGCGCGCGATCGGAATTTCGAGGCCGGCGATCCCCTTGATCTGCGAGGCGACGAAATCGGCAGGCGCGTCCTCGACCGCCCAAGGATGGGAACGGTGCTGCTCCTGTGCGTCGGTCAAGTCGCCGATCTGGCCACGCAGCCAGCTTTCGTCGTCGATGACACGCGGCGTGCCCCAGGCATGGACGGTCGCATAGTTCCAGGTCGGCACGACCTTGCCGTGCTCGCGCTTCGTCGCGTACCAGCTTGGCGTCACATAGGCGTCCGGCCCCTGGAACAGCACCATCGCCTCGCCGCCGGCCCGGAGCGCGGCGAGCTGACCGTTCGCCTTGGCGAGATGGGCGCGCAGCAGACCCTTCTCCGCCCCGTCCGGATCGATGAGGAAGGGAATCGGATTGGCCACCAGCCCACCCTCCCCGGCAGTCACGAGCATCGCGAGAGGGTGAGCGCGAATGAAGGCATGCAGCACCTCCAGCCGATCCTCGCGGAACGCCGGCGGCCTATACATGATGGGTGCGTCCGATAGCTCTCATCCCTGCCCGTCCATGCCATAGGCATGCTCGTTGCCGTCCGGATCGATGACGATGCCATCGCCGACATAGTCCGGCCCGACCGGTACCTTGCCGTAGCCACCGGGAATGTCGAGCACATAGGTCGGCTGGGCCAGGCCAGAGAGGCGGCCGCGAAGCGCCCGCATCAGTGCCCTACCCTCGTCGATCGACGTGCGGAAATGCGCCGTGCCGGGCGCCAGGTCACCATGGTGGAGATAGTAGGGCTTCACCCGCGCCTCGACAAAGCCGCGCATCAGCGCCGCCATCGTCTCGGGATCATCATTGATGCCCTTAAGCAGCACGGTCTGGCTGACCAGAGCGATGCCGGCATCGGCCAGCCGCGCCAGGGCCGCCCGCGCCTCGGCCGTCAGCTCGCGCGGATGATTGGCGTGGACCGCGACATAGACGGTCTTGCCGCAATTCCTGAGCACGGACACCAGTTCCGGCGTGATCCGCGCCGGGTCGACAATCGGCACGCGCGTGTGGAAGCGCAAGATGCGGACAGGCTCGACGGCGGCCAGCCTCTCCAGGAGGCCGGCGAGCTTCCGCGGCGCGATGACGAGCGGATCGCCGCCGGTCAGCACGATCTCCCAGATCTCGGGATGGGTGCGCAGATAAGCGAGCGCCGCTTCCAGTTCCGCCTCCCCCATCAGCGTCGGCCCACCCGGCCCGACGCTCTCGCGGCGGAAGCAGAAGCGGCAATAGACGGCGCAGACATGGACGAGCTTCAGCAGGACCCGGTCGGGATAGCGATGCACGAGGCCGGGAACGGGGCTGTGCGCATCATCGCCGATCGGATCGGCGCGCTCCTCGGGGCGGAATTCCAGCTCGCGCGGATCGGGGATGAACTGGCGCGCGATCGGATCGTTCGGATCCGCCGGATCGATCAGCGCCGCCATGGAAGGCGTCACGGCGATGGCATAGCGCTCACCGACCTGCTGCAGCGAGCCAAGCGCTTCCGGCGGCGCAAGGCCTGCCTCGATGAGGCTGGCCGGCGTGCGCAGCGTGAGCGGCTTATCGATCGGAACGACGGGGGAGCGCGGCATGGTCCGCCCTCTTTCGGTCATTCGGCCATCGGTGTCCAGATCACGTCGGTGATCCGAGACGCGCCCGTCGCCAGCATAACCAGCCGGTCGAAGCCAAGCGCGATGCCGGCGGCCTCTGGCATGATCGCGAGCGCGGCGAGAAAATCCTCGTCCAGCGGATAGCGTTCGCCATAGACCCGCTCCTTCTCGTCCATCTCGGCCAGGAAGCGGCGGCGCTGCTCGGCCGGATCGGTGAGCTCGCCGAAGCCATTGGCCAGTTCCAGCGCGCAGCCATAGAGCTCGAAACGCTCCGAAAGGCGGGAATCGTCCATTTTCGGCCGGGCGAGTCCCGCCTCGACGATCGGATAGTCCATCAGGATGGTCGGCCGGCCGATGCCGAGATTGGGCTCGACCTTTTCGCTCAAGATGCGACTGAAGATGTCGCTCCAATTGTCGTCATCGGCGAGGCGGATGCCGCGGGCTTGCGCCATTGCCGCCAGCCCGCCGCGATCCGTTGCGCCGCCGGCCTCGATCGTCGCCAGCAGATCGATGCCGGCGAACCGCTGGAACGCCTCCGACACGCCGATCCGCTCGGGCTCGGCGAAGGGATCGCACTCCAGCCCGCGATGGCGAAATACCCGGCTGCCCGCCGCATCGGCCGCGGCCGCCATCAAGCTCGCGCAGTCAGCCATCAGCGTTTCGTAGGATTGGCCGACCCGGTACCATTCCAGCATGGCGAATTCGGCCGCATGGCGGTTGCCGGCCTCCCGGTTGCGGAATACCGGGACGAGCGTCCAGATCCGCGTCTCGCCGGCGGCAAGCAGCTTCTTGGCCGAGAATTCCGGCGAGGTGTGCAGGAAATAAGGCCGGCGGCCGCCGTCCGGATGGATCCGCTCGGTGGCGAAGGCATGCAGATGCGCCTCATTGCCGGGCGAAACTTGCAGCAGGCCGCACTCGACCTCGGTGAAGCCCTCAGCCGCGAAATAGGACGCGATGCGCGCCTTGATCCGACCCCGCGCCATGAGCAGCGGACGGCGATCGGCATGGACGCTTGGCGTCCACCAGGGCGAGGCGGAAACGGTCATGATGAACAACTGCCCGAGCCGGACAGAGGATTCAAGCATTCCCGAACCACCCGCCAAACTACTTTAGACTGGCGCGGCGCGGCGGAATCGGTATGGTGCGCGCCATTCCGAGGCCGGTTTTCCGGCTCCGCGCCTGAGATCAAGGAAGAATCTACGTGAAGGTCATCGCCAGCCAAGTCCGTAAGGGCAACATCCTCGAGGTCGACGGCAAGCTGTATGCCGTGCTCATCGCCGAGAGCTTCCACCCGGGCAAGGGCACGCCGACCACGCAGATCGACATGCGCCGCCTGTCGGACGGCGTGAAGATCTCGAACCGCTACAAGACGACCGAGCAGGTCGAGCGCGCCTTCGTCGAGGATCGCGATTTCTCCTATCTCTACAAGGACGGTGACGACTTCACCTTCATGAATACGGAGAACTACGAGCAGATCGTCGTGTCGAAGGACGTGGTCGGCGACAGCGCTCCCTATCTCCAGGAAGGCATGGTCGTCCGCCTCTCGATCTTCCAGGAGCAGGCCGTCGGCATCGTGCTGCCGCAGCGCATGACGCTCGAAGTCGTCGATACCGAGCCGACGACCAAGGGCCAGACGGCGTCCTCGTCGTTCAAGCCGGCAATTCTCTCGAACGGCGTCCGCTCGATGGTCCCTCCGCATATCGGACCCGGCACCCGCATCGTCGTGATGACGGAAGACGGCTCATATGTGGAGCGCGCCAAGGACTGAGCCGTCCGCGTCGTTAACGTGAACATGGGTCCCTCCGGCAACGGTTGGGACCCTTTGTTTTAAAAAGCAGAATTGCAGCAAGCCTCTATCTTGACCGGCACGGTTGGTTAACCGATTGTTGAGCGGTCGTCGAGCATCGTGCCGCCGACCCAAGCCGTCAGGCGCGAGCTCGGGATCGCACAACATCAGGAGTGGCGGCGTGTGAGGGCGCGGGGGGCTGTCGACCTCTTCATGGCCATCGGTCTGGCTACGGGAGTTTGGGGACTGCTGGTCTTGTTCGGCTGGTTTGCCATTGGTCTCGGCTCATCGGCGATCAAGCCGGCGGCCTTCGGCATCGCGATCGGCGTTCTGGGAGCGCTTACTGCCTATGCCGTCCGGCGATGGCATGGCGTGCGTCTCGGCGTGGAGCGATCAGGACGTGGCGACTCGCCGGCGCAGCCGGTCCGCCGGATAGACCATCTGACCCGCCTCCTTGACCGCAGCGCCTTTCTGGAAGAGCTCGGCCGCGTGATCGAAGCGCAACGGCTCACCGGTTCGCATTTCGCCCTGCTGACGATCGACCTCGACCGTTTCCGCAACATCAACGAGATCCATGGCCATGCCATCGGCGATCTCGTCCTGATCGAGACAGCGCGGCGCATATCCGCCCTGAACGGCCGGGGCATCACCATTGCCCGTCTCGGGGGCGATGAATTCGCCATCCTGATCGATGGCGACGAGCCCGGCGGCGAAGTTCCACTCCGAGTGGCCCAGAAGGTTTCCGAGAGCATCGCCGCGCCGATCTCCATTCCGCAGGGCCTGCTGCGCGTCGGCGCGACGATCGGCGGCGCGACCTCCGAATTCCAGAACGCCGACAGTGAGGAACTGCTGCGGGCGGCGAACATCGCTCTGACGGAAGCGAAACGCGACAAGCGCGGATCGATCCGCTTTTTCGAGGCAGGCATGGATGAGGCGCTGCGCCTGCGCTCGACGCTGGAATCAGATTTGCGCCGAGCCATCGCGGGCGGCGAGATCGTGCCCTTCTACCAGCCGCTGATCGCGCTCGACGACGGCCGGCTGACCGGTTTCGAGGTGCTGGCGCGCTGGCAGCACCCTCAATACGGGCTGATCCCGCCGGCTTCCTTCATTCCGCTCGCGGAAGAGCTCGGCCGCGTCGGTGATCTCTTCTACCAGATCCTCACCGCCGCCTGCTCCGACTCGCGCGCCTGGCCGGGAGCGCTCGGCATTTCGGTCAATGTTTCGCCGACCCAGTTTGCCGAGCCGCAACTGGCGACACGCATCCTTTCCATCCTGCAGAGTGCTGGCGTCGATCCGACCCGGCTCGAGCTGGAGATCACGGAGAATGCCCTCGTCGACGAGGTCTCCACCGCCCGCGTCAGCCTGACCATGCTGCGCAATGTCGGTGTCGGCGTCGCGCTCGATGATTTCGGCACTGGCTATTCGAGCCTGCGTCATCTCTCCGACCTGCCGATCGACAGGGTGAAGATCGACCGCCTTTTCGTCGAAAGCGCCCGCCAGAACATCGACAATTGGCGCATCGTCCGCGCCATCGTGCAGCTCGCCCATGCGCTCGACCTGGAGACCACAGCGGAAGGCATCGAGATCGCGGATGTCGCCGACATTCTGCGCGATGTCGGCTGCGACATCGGTCAGGGCTATCTTTTCGGCCATCCGAAATCGGCCGACGCGACGCTCGCCTGGCTGAAAGAACTCGTCCAGAGCCCGATCGGTGTCATGCCAAGGCTGGCAGTGTAGCCCCGCCGACGCGTTACCAGTCGTTCAGCTTTACCAAAGACCGTCCTTGACGATAGGTGCGGCCATGGCGAAGCTTGACCCATCGCCTATCCGCATTTGCCGCATGCGCCGCAATGGGCGTTTCGGCAGGGGCAACCGGACGAGGGAGAGGCTTTCCGTGCCAGATCGATTGACTGCGATCGGCCTAAGCGTCGTTGGACTATTGCTTGCGGCCAATGCTGCCGCCGCAGACGTCGCCATGCCGCCCTTCTATCAGGCCGCCGGCGCGCTCGCACCGGATGGGCCGCTGGGCAAGGTGCTCAAGAGCGAGCCGGTCCAAACCAGCATTCCCGGCGCACACGCTTGGCGGATCGCCTATGTCTCGTCGGATGTCGGGGGTCGCAAGACGATCTCCACGGGCCTCGTCGTCGCCCCGTCGGCACCGGCACCGAAGGAAGGGCGCCCGGTGATCGCCTGGGCCCACGGAACGACGGGAACGGCGCAGAATTGCGGTCCCTCGCAGGTTCCCGACCCTGCACAGGCCCTGAACGAGTACTTCCTGATCGGCGGCAACTCCTGGACGGACTACGGCCTCCCGAGTGTCGAGACCTTCGTGAAGGACGGCTACGTCGTCGTCGGGACGGATTATCAGGGCCTCGGAGCCGGCGGAAAGCACCAATATTCCGTCGCGGCCACAAACGGGCGCGATGCGATCAACTCCGTCCGCGCCGTCGCCTCGATGAGCGAGACGGGCGCAGGCAAGACCGCGGTCATGTATGGCTGGTCGCAAGGCGGCGGCGCGACGCTGGCCGCAGCGAGCCTCGGCGACTATATCGCCCAGACGGGAACCGCGGCCGACGGTGTCGAGTTCCTCGGCTTCGCCGCACTGGCGCCCGACGATGTCGCGGCCGCGGCGCCCTCCGTCCCGGCGGACGAAGCATCGGCCGAGAAGCTTCTCGGCGGCCTCACGGCCAGCTTTTCCGACAACGTGTTCAACTTCACCCACTTCATCATGTTCATGTGGGGCAGTCAGGCTGCGTTTCCCGATCTGAAGCTCGCCGACATCTTCACCGAGGACGGCGCGGCGATGATCGACGCGATCGTCTCGCAGAAATGCGTGCATGTGACGTCGGACACGCTGAACTATGCCGTAGGTGCGAACTACAAGTCGCTGCTCCTCACGACGCCGACCAACGCGCTGGCCTGGTCCAACGCCCTGATCAAGGGCAGCGTAGAACCGGTGAAGCCGGTCGCACCCGTCATCATCTACTGGGGCACGCACGACACGGTGGTGCCGCCGGTCATGGGTGAGGTCTACCGCAAGCAGATGTGCGGCCTTGGCGGCAACATTACGCGCGTGCAGCTGCCCGGCGAGCAGACGCACTTCTCGACACCGGGCGCATCCGCGCCGCTCTATGTGCCGTGGATCGAGGATCGTGTCGCCGGCAAGCCGATTGCCGACGGCTGCAAGTCCGGCGGCTGAACGAGCCGTGCAGGACGGGCGGACGTCCTAGACCAGCCGGGCCTGCTCGATCGCGGCGGCGATGAACGAGGCAAAGAGCGGGTGCGGGTCCAGCGGCCGCGACTTCAGTTCCGGATGGTACTGCACGCCGACGAACCAGGGATGGCCGAGGAACTCGACCGTCTCGGGCAGGACACCGTCCGGCGACATGCCGGCGAAATGCATGCCGCAGGCCTCCAACTGGTCCTTGTATTCGATGTTGACCTCGTAGCGGTGGCGGTGCCGCTCGAAGATCGTCGTGCCACCATAGATCGTCGCGATCTTCGAACCGGGCTCCAGCTTCGCCTCATAGGCGCCGAGCCGCATCGTGCCGCCGAGATCGCCGGTCGAATGACGCCTCTCGAGCATGTTGCCCTTCAGCCATTCGGTCATCAGGCCAACGACAGGCTCATCCGTCGGACCGAACTCGGTCGAGGACGCGTGCTCGATGCCGGCGAGATTGCGCGCCGCCTCGATGACCGCCATCTGCATGCCGAAGCAAATGCCGAAATAGGGCACGTTGCGGCGCCGCGCGAAGCCGGCCGCCTCGATCTTGCCTTCCGAGCCGCGTTCGCCGAAACCGCCGGGCACCAGGATGCCGTTGACGCGCTCCAGATAGGGCGCCGGATCTTCCTTCTCGAAGATCTCGCTCTCGATCCAGTCGATATTGACCTTGACCTTGTTGGCGACGCCACCGTGCTGCAGCGCCTCGATCAGCGATTTGTAGGCATCCTTGAGGCCGGTATATTTGCCGACAACGGCAATGGTGACCTCGCCCTCGGGATTGCGGATCCGGTTGGTCAGCGCTTTCCAGCGGTCGAGATTGGGCGGCGGCGCGCCCTTGATGCCGAAAGCGGCCAGCACCTCGTCGTCGAGGCCCTCGGCGTGATAGGCCGTCGGCACGTCATAGATATGCGGCACGTCCAGCGCCTGGATGACGGCTGATTCGCGCACATTGCAGAAGAGCGAGAGCTTGCGCCGCTCTTCCTTTGGAATGGGTCGATCGCTGCGGCAG
Organism: Kaistia algarum; assembly: GCF_026343945.1. Lineage (NCBI taxonomy): Bacteria > Pseudomonadati > Pseudomonadota > Alphaproteobacteria > Hyphomicrobiales > Kaistiaceae > Kaistia > Kaistia algarum. The sequence continues at coordinate 81,537 of NZ_JAPKNJ010000002.1, read as the reverse complement.
AGCAGGATGTCGGGCTGAATGCCGATCGAGCGCAATTCCTTGACGGAGTGCTGCGTCGGCTTTGTCTTCAACTCGCCGGCGCTCGGGATGTAGGGCATCAGCGTCAGGTGGATATAGACGACGTCCCCGCGCGGCAGCTCGTTGCCGATCTGGCGTATCGCTTCGAGGAAGGGCATCGCCTCGATATCGCCGACGGTTCCGCCGATTTCACAAAGCACGAAATCGACATCGTCATTGCCGGAGAGCACGAAGGCCTTGATGGCGTCGGTGACGTGCGGGATCACCTGGACCGTGCCGCCGAGATAATCGCCGCGCCGCTCCTTGGCGATGATCTCCTGATAGATCTTGCCGGTGGTGACCGAGTCGGCCTTCGAGGCCGGACGCCCGGTGAAGCGCTCATAATGGCCGAGGTCGAGATCCGTCTCGGCGCCATCGTCGGTGACAAAGACCTCGCCGTGCTGATACGGGCTCATCGTTCCCGGATCGACATTGAGATAGGGATCGAGCTTCCTCAAGCGGACTCGATATCCTCTCGACTGGAGCATGGCTCCGAGGGCCGCCGAGGCGATGCCCTTGCCGAGGGATGAGACCACGCCGCCGGTGATGAATACGTACCGCGCCATGGAACCTGACCCTAGCCTTCCCGCGACCGATTCGCTTGGACAAAAAACCGGGCGCATGGGTTTCAGCAGCACGCCTCGGCCGGCGATTGGATCGCCACCAAAAGAAACGTCGCCGCCAGATGTCCGGGCGGCGACGTGGAAACTCTAACGTAGTGCCCGCTACTGAGTCGTCGGAACCGACGGCGCGGCAGGAGCAGCAGGAGCCGCCGCGGCAGGCGCAGCCGGCTCGGCGGCCGGCGCCGAGCTACCGGTTGCAGCCGGCGCGGCAGCGGGAGCAGCGCCCTGCGTATCGAGCTTGCTGCCGGGAAGCTGGTTGAGGATGCCTCCGGCGGACGACGAAGCCGGCGTTGCGGGCGACGATGTCGACTGGCTCTGGATGCGGTCCAGGATCGAAGCGGGCCGGTCGCCGAAGCGCGTCAGCAGCGTCAGGCCGATCGACGTAATGAAAAACGCCGCCGCGAGAATGGCTGTCGTGCGCGTCAGCACATTCGCCTGGCCGCGCGCCGTCATGAAGCCTCCACCCCCGCCAATGCCAAGCGCTCCACCTTCGGAGCGCTGCAAAAGAACAACGGCGACGAGCGCGACGACCACCATCAGGTGGATCACGATGATGACTGTCTGCATCGATGTCTCTAATCGGAATCCTGAGAATTTCGCGCCTTGTACACGATCGATCCGACCGTTTCCAGTAGCGCGCCCGGCTTCATATGGCGGCGCGGCCCGGAAGCGCAAGCCGGACGTGTCGCCTCATCAGGCATAGACCGATGCGATTGCGAGGAAATCCGCCGCCTTGAGGCTCGCGCCACCGACGAGCGCACCATCGACATCGGCTATCCCAAGAATCTCGGAAGCGTTCGCCGGCTTAACGGAACCGCCATAGAGGATGCGAATCTTCTCGCCCTCCCGGCCGAAGCGCGCGACGAGTCTCTGGCGGATATGGGCGTGCACCTCGGCGATATCGGCGTTCGACGGCGTCAGCCCCGTGCCGATCGCCCAGACCGGCTCATAGGCGAGCACGAGATTCGAACCGGTGGCGCCATCGGGAACCGATCCTGCCAGCTGGCTGTCGATCACGGCGATCGCCTCCCCTGCCAGCCGCTCCGCCTCCGTCTCGCCGATGCAGAGGACGGATACCAGGCCGGCTCGGCGTGCGGCCTCGGCCTTGGCGCGCGCCTGTGCATCGGACTCGGCATATTTGGTTCGCCGCTCGGAATGGCCGACAATAACGAGGCCACCACCGCAATCGGCAATCATCTCGGCCGATATGTCACCCGTATAGGCGCCGCTCACATCGGCATTGCAGTCCTGCGCGCCGATCCAGATCCGCGAGCCCAGCGCCGCCACGCAAAAGGTCTGGATCAAGGTCGCCGGAGGACATACCGCCATCTGGACCTTCCAGCGCAACTCCGGTCCGTAGCCCTCTATCATCCGGCCCAGTTCGGCAGCTGAGGCCTTGAGGCCATTCATCTTCCAATTCCCGACGACGAGCGGGGTGCGAACGCGCATGGATGGATCCTGATGTTCAGACGAGAAGAACGGTATCGCTGTATGCGGCCACCTGCCGGTCGTGAGTCAAGAGGCGCAGCGGTTCGGTAAGCGCCTGAGCGATGAGCAGCCGGTCAAAGGGGTCGCCATGGAGGGACGGCAGCGATTCGACGGTCAGCGCATGAGCGGCAGTAACGTCGACGAACCGAAAGCCGGCCTCGTGAAATGCGCGCGACGCCTCGGCGGCCGGAATTGGCGGCGCTGTCTTGCGCCCCAGAGCATATTTGATCGCAATTTCCCACAGGGTCGCTGCGGAAACATGGATTGTATTCTCAGCGTTCCGGATAATTTCCCGGGCTGGGACCGATAATCTGGGGGAGTCCAAAAGACTCCAGATTGCAATATGAGTATCGAGCAGTACGAACATCAGGCGCGTCGCTCCACCAGGTGAGGTCGAGCTATCGCGACCATCTTTCGCCGCCGCATGTCCTTCCACCTACCATCCTTCATCGTCCTTCCCCTTGAACAGCGCCTCAATCTCCGCATCGTGCTCATTGAATTCTTCGAGGGACATATCGGGATATTTGCCTGCTAGCAGGCCAAGCCGCTTGCTCACGTCGGGCTTCGTCTCGATCGGCACGAGACGCGCCGCCGGCTTTCCGTTGCGGGCAATGATGACCTCCGTCTCTTCCCCGCGCTCAATGGCATCGACGAGGCGGGAAAGATGCGTCTTCGCGTCCAACATATTGACCTGAGCCATCGCGCCGTCCTCTAGTCTGGTCTGACTAGACTAAGTCGTACCTTACGTTTTTTCAAGCTTCGCCATCTCGTCTTGCTCCGCCGGACCGACCTTTCTATGATCGCGCGCCCAAACGAGGGCCGGCCGTTATGGCCACTATCCTTTCGAGCGGCGCTCGCGGCTCGGACCGAGAAGCAAGAAGAAGAGAGACAAGAGAACACCGATGCTCGAAACCATGCGCAGATATGCCTCCGGCTGGGTGGCGCAGATCCTGATCGGCATTCTGATTGTCTCCTTTGCCATCTGGGGCATTGCCGGGGCGCTTTCGGGCATCAACACCAATACCGTCGCTCAGGTTGGTGGAACCGAGATATCGACCATCGACTTCGACCGTGCCTATCGCGGACAGATTGATAATCTGAGCCAGCAAATGGGCCAGCAGATCACGCCGGACCAGGCCAAGGCGTTCGGCCTGCCGAACCAGGTGCTGGCGCGGCTCGTGGCGCAGGCAGCGCTCGACGATCAGGCATCCACGCTCGCTCTGGGCGTCTCACAGGATACGCTCGTCAAGGAAATCGCGGACGATCCCGCCTTCAAGGGACCAGGCGGTGCGTTCGACCGCGCGGTCTTCGTCCAGCGCCTGCGCCAGCGCGGCATGACGGAGGATGACTACGTCATGGAGCGCGAGGCGTCCGAGAAGCGGCGCCAGCTCGCAGCCTCGCTTTCGGGCGGCGCGACCGTGCCGGCAGCGCTCGCGGCGGCGCTCCATAACTACCAGACCGAGGCCCGGACGATCCGCTACATCGTAATACCCAGCTCGGCGATCCCTGATGTCGGGCAACCCAACGCCGACGAACTGACCGCCTATTACAACGACCACAAGGCGGATTGGCGCGCGCCGGAACTGCGCGACATCGCCTATGTGAAGATGGACGCCGTGGATATCGTCGACCCGGCGGCGATCACCGATGCCGACGCTCAGAAGGCGTATGACGCCGACAAGGCCCGCTTCACGACGCCGGAGACCCGTCAGGTCTACCAGCTCACATTCACCGACGAGAGCACGGCGCGCGCCGCCGAGGCGAGCCTCAAGGGCGGAGCGACCTTCGAGAGCATCGTCGAAGGTTCGGGCCGCAAGCTCGCGGATACGGATCTTGGCGTCGTGACCAAGGACAAGCTCATTGAACCGAAGGTTGCCGATGCGGCCTTTGCCGCGCCTGCGAACAGTTCGACGGACGTCATCATCGGTTCCTTCGGCCCGGTCATCGTCCATGTCGGCGATGTGATGCCGGAGCAGGTCAAGCCGTTCGACGCGGTAAAGGACGAGATCAAGGCCGACCTCGCGCTCTCCGCCGCCAAGAGCGATCTCAGCGTGCTGCGCGACGCGATCGAGGATGCCAAGGCCGGCGGCGCAACGCTGGACGAGATCGCCACCAAGAACAAGCTCAAGGTCGCCAAGATCGCCGTCGATGCCAGCGGCAATGATGCGGAAGGCAAGCCCGTCGCCGACATTCCGGCGAAGGATGCTCTGCTCAAGGCCGCCTTCGAAAGCGATGTCGGCATCGACAACGCCGCCGTGACGACGGCCGATAACGGCTCCGTCTGGTACCAGATCAATTCGATCAACCCGGCGCATGACCGTCCGTTGGACGAGGTTCGGCAGAAGGTGATCGACGCGTGGCGCGCGGCGACGACCGAGGACCGCCTGCTCGCCAAGGCCAAGGAAGTCTCCGACCAGGTAGCCAAGGGGCAGACGCTCGACGAGGCTGCCGCAGCCCTGTCGCTGACGGTCGAAACCGATAGCGGCCAGACGCGCGGATCGAAGCCGCCCGCCGACTTCTCCAGCGACGCGCTGAAGGCAGCCTTCGCCGGACCCAAGGGCCATGTCGCCACAGCGGCCGGCGTCAAGGACGGCGAGCAGATCGTGCTCAAGGTCGACGACGTGACCGAGACGCCCTATGTCGCCGGCAATGCGGAGCAGGCCCCCGTCGAGAAGCAGCTTGCCGAGGCGATCCAGAACGATCTGCTGCAGCAATATGTGAACGAGTTGCAGAACACGCTCGGAGCGACCATAAATCAGTCGACGCTGCAGCGCGTGATCGGCGCCAGCTGAGGAAGGCATAGAGCCCGTGATGACGAAGAACCGTGAGCAGGAGATATTCCCTGCCGCCCGCCCGCTCCGGGCGGCACGGTTTGTTGCGGCCGCGGCAGAGGCGGGCGCCCACGCTCGCCGCGATCTCTGGCGATGGCGTTGATCGCCGATCCCGGCCCAGCCGGGATGACGATCTCGCACACCCGCTTCGCCGTTCCGCAAGGGCCCTTGGTGCCCTCCTGAAAAATGGACTGACATCATGTTGATCGAGCCGTCGCTTGAGACGATCACGCGCCGCTATCAGAGTGGAGAGCCGCAGGTCGCCTGGACGCGGATGGTCGCCGACCTCGAGACCCCCGTCTCCGCCATGCTGAAGCTCTCGGCCGGCCGGGCCAATTGCTTCCTGCTTGAATCGGTCGAAGGCGGGGCCGTTCGCGGCCGATATTCGATGATTGGCATCGAGCCCGACCTCATCTTCCGTGCCATCGGCGCCCGGGCCGAGGTCAACCGCTCGCCGCAGTCCGGCGATCATTTCCAGCCCATGCACGGCGGCTCGCTCGATGCGCTGCGCGCGCTGATCGCCGAATCGCACATCGATCTTCCCGCAGCCCTGCCGCCGATGTCGGCCGGCATCTTCGGCTATCTCGGCTACGACATGGTCCGCCAGATGGAGGAACTGGGTGAGCCCAATCCGGACGCGCTCGGCCTGCCGGACGCCATCATGCTGCGCCCGACCGTCATGGTCATCTTCGACGCGGTCAAGGACGAGATCACGATCGTGACGCCAATCCGGCCAGAGCCGGGCGTCGGCGCCGACATCGCCCATGCCCGCGCGGTCGAAAGGCTGACGCAGGTAGTGGAGACGCTGGAAGGCCCGCTCCACCGGGGATCCGAGCCGCAGGATGTGGATCTCGACGTTCCCGTGGTCTCGAACACGCCGCATGAGCGCTATCTGGAGATGGTGGCGCGCGCCAAGGAGTACATCGCCGCCGGCGATATTTTCCAGGTGGTGCTGTCGCAGCGCTTCGAGGCGCCCTTCACCCTGCCGCCCTTTGCGCTCTACCGCGCGCTGAGGCGGACCAACCCGTCGCCCTTCCTCTATTATCTCGATTTCGGCACCTTCGCCGTGGCCGGATCGAGCCCCGAAATCCTCGTGCGTCTGCGCGACGGCGAGGTCACCATCCGCCCGATCGCCGGCACCAGGCGGCGCGGCGAGACGCCCGAGCGCGACGCGGAGCTTGCGGCCGAACTGCTCGCCGATCCGAAGGAACTGGCCGAGCATTTGATGCTGCTCGACCTTGGCCGCAACGATGTCGGCCGTGTCGCCGAAATCGGCACCGTGAAGGTCACCGACCGGTTCTTCCTCGAATATTACAGCCAGGTCATGCACATCGTGTCGAACGTCGTCGGGCGGCTCGCATCGCCTCACGATATGCTCGACGCGCTGGCGGCCGGCTTCCCCGCCGGCACGGTATCGGGCGCGCCGAAAGTGCGCGCGATGGAGATCATCGACGAGCTCGAAACCCACAAGCGCGGCATCTATGCGGGCTGCGTCGGCTATTTCTCAGCCGATGGCGCGATGGACACCTGCATCGTTCTGCGAACCTCGATCGTCAAGGACGGCAAGATGTATGCGCAGGCAGGCGCGGGCATCGTCGCCGACTCGATACCCGAGAGCGAGCATCAGGAATGCATCGCCAAGGCACGCGCCCTCTTCCGTGCGGCCGAGGAAGCGGTAAAGTTCGCTTCCCAGGCCGGGCGGGGGCAATGATCGGCAGGGCAAGGGGAACGATCATGGCCTTTCTCGTCATCGATAATTACGACAGCTTCACCTACAACCTCGTCCATTATCTCGGCGAACTGGGCGCCGAGCTGATCGTGCGCCGCAATGACAAGATCAGTGTCGACGAGGTGATGGAGATGGACCCCGAGGGCATCGTGCTCTCCCCGGGCCCCTGTACGCCGAACGAGGCCGGCATCTGTCTCGACCTGATCGAGCGAGCCGGATCGACGATCCCGATCTTCGGTGTCTGCCTCGGCCATCAGGCCATCGGCCAGGCGATGGGTGGCGATGTCGTGCGCGCGCCAAGCCAGATGCACGGCAAGATCTCCACCATCCGCCATACCGGCCGCAGCGTCTTTCGCGGCATCAACGGCCCGTTCCAGGCAACGCGCTATCACTCGTTGCAGGTTCGCCGCGAGACGATGCCCGACGTGCTGGAGATCACGGCCGAATCCGAGGACGGCGTCGTGATGGGCGCCATGCACAAGACGCTGCCGATGCACGGGGTGCAGTTTCATCCCGAGAGCATCGCCTCGGAGCATGGTCACCTGATGCTGAAGAACTTCCTCGATATCGCCGCGGAGTGGAACCAGCGCCACCGTGCCGCGCTGTCGGTCGCGTGAGGCGGCGATGTCGGAATTGAAAACCTACATCGCCAAGGTCGCGGGCGGACGACCCCTCGACCGGCAGGAGGCCGAGGAGGCCTTCGCGATCATCATGTCCGGCGAGGCAACGCCGGCGCAGATCGGCGGCTTCCTGATGGCGCTGCGCGTGCGCGGCGAGACGGTCGACGAGATCGCCGGCGCGGTCGCGACCATGCGGGCGAAGATGCTGCCGGTCGATGCGCCGGAAGGCGCCATCGACGTGGTGGGTACCGGCGGCGACGGCTCGCACACCTTCAACATCTCCACAGCTTCGGCCTTTGTCGTGGCCGGCGCCGGCGTGCCGGTCGCCAAGCATGGCAACCGAGCCCTCTCGTCGAAATCGGGCGCCGCCGACGTACTGATGGCGCTCGGCGTCAATGTCGACGTGCCCCCGGCGACAATCTCGAAGGCGATCCGCGAGGCCGGTATCGGCTTCATGTTCGCCCCGGCGCATCATTCGGCGATGAAGTTTGTCGGGCCGGCGCGGGTGGAACTTGGCACGCGCACCATCTTCAACCTGCTTGGGCCGCTCTCCAACCCGGCCGGTGTCAAGCGCCAGCTCGTCGGCGTCTTCGCGCCGGAATGGCTGGAGCCGCTCGCCCACGTGCTTGCCGCGCTCGGATCGGAACGCGCCTGGATCGTCCATGGCGCGGGCGGCGTCGACGAGATATCCGTCGCCGGCCCGACCCATGTCGCCGCGCTGAAGGACGGCAAGGTCGAGACCTTCGTCATCGAGCCCGGCGATGTCGGTCTCCCCGTCTCGCCGCTGGAAGCGATCAGGGGCGGCGACGCGGTTCACAATGCCGCCGCGCTTCGAGCGCTCCTCAACGGCGCGCGCAGCGCCTATCGCGACACGGTCCTCCTGAACGCCGCAGCAACGCTTGTCGTCGCCGGCAATGCCGCCTCGCTCAAGGAAGGCGTGGCGCTGGCCGCGACCTCGATCGACGAGGGCCACGCTCATGACCGGCTGGACCGGCTTATCGCGATCACCAACGGATAGGACGATGAGCGACATTCTGGCGAAAATCGAAGTGACCAAGCGCGAGGAAATCGAGCTCGCCAAGGAGCGGGTCCGTCCGACCGAGATGAAGGCGCGCGCGCTCGACACCGCGCCGCCGCGCGGCTTCCTCGCCGCGCTTCGCCGCCGCATCGATGCGGGCGAGCCGGCGCTGATCGCCGAGATCAAGAAGGCGAGCCCGTCCAAGGGCCTGATCCGGCCGGATTTCGATCCGCCGCGCCTCGCCGAAGCCTATCAGGCGGGCGGGGCCGCCTGCCTCTCGGTGCTGACCGACACGCCATGGTTTCAGGGTGCTCCGGAATTCCTCATCGCGGCGCGCGAGGCGACCGAGCTGCCAGCCCTGCGCAAAGACTTCCTCTACGAGCCCTATCAGGTCTATGAATCGCGCGCGCTCGGTGCCGATTGCGTGCTGATCATCATGGCCGCCATCGAGGATTCGGTCGCCGCCGAAATCGAGGGCACGGCGATGGAACTCGGCATGGACGTGTTGATCGAGGTCCATGACGAGGCCGAGCTTGACCGTGCGCTGCGCCTGTCATCGCCGCTGATCGGCATCAACAACCGCGACCTTCGTACCTTCCGCACTTCGCTGGAGATATCCGAGCGGCTCGCGCCGCGTGTTCCTGCCGGGCGCACGCTGGTCGGCGAAAGCGCGATCTCGACACCGGCCGACCTTGCGCGGCTCGCCGCCGTCGGCATCCACACCTATCTCGTCGGCGAGAGCCTGATGCGGCAAGACGACGTGACGCGCGCGACGATGGAATTGCTCGGCCGCCAGGCTGCCTGAGCCATGACCATCACCATCCGAGCCGTCGCGCCGCGAGAGGTCATTCACCTCCCCGCCATCGAGCGTGACGCGGCCGCGCGGTTTCGCGAGGTCGGCCTGTCGGCCATCGCCGAGGGCCATGTCAGCGACGAAGCCTTCATCCGCTCGATCCAGCGGAGCGGCGTCGCGATCGGGGCTGCGAGCGGGACGGATGGGCTCGTCGGCTTCGCGCTGGCCGGCATTCTGGACGACGCGCTCCACATCTATGAGCTTTCTGTCGCCACGGCCTTTGGCGGTCGGGGCGTCGGCAGCTCGATCCTCGCCGCGCTTGAGGAGCGGGCGCGAGACCGGGGCTTGTCGGCGCTGACGCTTTCCACTTTCGCCGACGTGCCCTGGAATGGCCCGTTCTATGCGCGGCGCGGCTTTGCGGCCGTTGGCGATGACGCCTGGACTCCGGCCTTTCATCTCCTGCATGTCGCCGAGCATGCGGCCGGCCTGCCGCTCGATCGCCGCATGTTCATGCGCAAGGAACTCGCCTGATGCCCCCTCGCCTCACCCATCTCGATGAGACCGGCGCCGCTCATATGGTCGATGTCTCCGATAAGGAGATCACCTCGCGCACGGCCATCGCCGAAGGCGCGGTGGTGATGGCGCCAGCGACGCTGGAACTGGTCCGCTCCGGAACCGCCGCCAAGGGCGATGTGATCGCCACGGCGCGGATCGCCGGCATCATGGCGGCGAAAAAGACGCATGAACTGATCCCGCTCTGCCACCCAATTATGCTGGCCAAGGTGACGGTCGACATCGAGGCCGACCCGGCGCTGCCGGGTCTTCGCGTGCGCGCCACGACCCGCGTCGCCGACCGCACCGGCGTCGAAATGGAAGCGCTCACCGCCGTTTCGGTCGCCTGCCTGACGCTGTACGACATGGTCAAGGCGGTCGATCGCGGCATGACCATCGGCCCGATCCGCCTCCTGGAGAAGACCGGCGGCCGCTCGGGCATCTGGAAGGCCGAGCCGTGAGCGGGCTGATCCCCGTCGACGAGGCACTGGCCCGCGTTCTGGATGGCGCCGTTCCTGTGGCTGTCGAATCCGTTCCGCTGGGCGAGGCGCTCGGCCGGGTGCTCGCACAGGATCTGGCGGCACGGCGCACCCAGCCGCCGACCGATGTCTCGGCCATGGACGGCTACGCCGTGCGAGCCGCCGACGTCGCGGCGGCCGGGGCCGAACTCGGCGTTATCGGCACGGCGCCGGCCGGGACGCCCTTCGCCGGCGCGGTCGGCCCCGGCGAGGCGGTGCGCATCTTCACCGGCGCGGCGGTGCCCTCCGGCGCGGACGCCATCCTGTTGCAAGAAGATGTCGAGCTTCTAGAGGGCGGGCGGATCCGCAGCCGCGAGGCCGTTCGGCTCCGCCAGCATATTCGCGCGCGCGGCCTCGATTTCGCCAAGGGCGACGTCATGCTGCCCGCCGGCACGCGGCTGGGCATGCGCCAGATCGCCCTCGCCGCCGCGATGAACCACGCGCAGGTCGAGGTTTGCCGCAAGCCGCGCGTTGCCATCCTCGCCACCGGCGACGAACTGGTCTCCCCCGGCGCGGAGGCCTCCGACGATCGCATCGTGGCCTCGAATGGCTTCGGCATCGCCGCTCTGGTGCGCCAGATCGGCGGCGAGGCCATCGATCTCGGCATCGTCCCGGACGACCGAAAGCTATTCGCCGAGGCCGTCGACCGCGCCGTCGCCAGCGGCGCCGACATATTGGTGACGCTGGGCGGCGCCTCGGTCGGCGACCATGACCTCGCCCGCGAGGTGCTGGCGGGGCGCGGCATGGAGCTTGGCTTCTGGAAGATTGCGATGCGTCCCGGCAAGCCGCTGATATTTGGACGGATCGGCGAGACCCGCGTCCTCGGCCTGCCCGGCAATCCGGTATCGAGCCTCGTCTGCGCCCTGCTCTTCCTGAAACCGTTGCTGGAGACCCTCCTGGGTCTCCCCCGTTGCGAAGCCAGCGTTCCAGCGCGGCTCGGCGCAGCCATGCCGGCTAATGATCGCCGCCAGGACTATGTGCGGGCGCGTCTCGCCGAGGACGAGGCGGGCCGGCGAATCGCAACGCCCTTCAGCCGGCAGGACAGTTCCATGCTGTCGACCTTCGCGGAGGCTGGGTGCCTGATCGTGCGGCCACCTCATGCTTTGGCGGCCGAAGTCGGGGAGCCATGCCGGATTGTACTGCTGCCCTGAAAGCAGGCATGCACAATTCGCACACCACGCGACTAAACAATGATTCACACTTTGTGAACGAAAGCGTTATATTAGCGCCACCGGCCTGGAAGATGCTCGCGGAACTAGCAGTTCGGCCGGACGTTACACCTTGATGAGGCCGATTGCGGGAGGATGGGATGATGCCGTCGACCGTTCGCAAGCACTCGCATGACGATGCGGCGCAGGAAAAGTCGTCGCTCGGCCAGAGGACCCTCGATATCGGGTCCAGTTTTGCCGCCGGTGCCATGATGCTTTCGCACATGAACCGTTCCGGTCTCACCCGCTATGATGATCTGATGGCGGATCTTTCGCGCCTGCATGCCAATCAGGCCCGCGACAAGCGCGCCGACCGGCCCTTGCGGCCGAGGCCGCGCTGGGTCGCCTGGATCTATCGCTAGACCTATCGATCGGCGCGGCGCTGGAAGCGGAGTTCGGCTTGAGCATCAACTTCCTCGAAGGAAGCTGGCTGAACGAGCCGGCGACTTGGCGCGTGGATGAGAGCGGCCTCAGCCTGACGACGGACGAGCAGACCGATTTCTGGCGCGAAACCCATTACGGTTTCAGCCGAGATAGCGGTCACTTCCTCGGTTTCTCCGCAGCCGACGGCTTTACGGCTTCGATTCGTATCCAGGGCGAATTCCGTACGCTTTATGATCAGGCAGGCCTGATGCTGCGGCTCGACGAGACCCGCTGGATCAAGACCGGCGTGGAATTCACCGATGGCGAGCGGTTTCTCTCGGCCGTCCTGACGGACGGGCGCTCGGACTGGTCGGTTGCCCGGCCGTTTGACGTTGTCGACGATTTTTGCGTGCGCGTGACCGTCAAGGGCGGAGCGGTCCGCATCCAGGCGTCGCTCGACGGCGTGTTCTGGCCCTTGCTGCGCCTCGCGCCGATCCCGGTGGCCGCCCGCTACCAGATCGGACCGATGGCCTGCACCCCAGAACGCGGCGGGCTTCAGGTCCGCTTCTCGCAATTCGAGATCGGTCCGGCCACCACGAAGGATCTCCACGATCTAAGCTGAAGCGCCCCTCGTCAGGCGCCCTGCGCCGAAGTCTTGTTCCGCGACGCACTGCCCACCACGTGGCCGGTGCCATGCAGCCGCCGGGCCGAGGCGCGGATATCGAGATCCACCACCAGAGGCAGATGATCGGAAGCGACGCGCGAGAGCGGGGTGCGCACGACCTCGACATTCATGATCTCAGCCCGGCCGCGCAGCCAGACGTGATCGAGCCGCAAGGTCGGCATGCGGCCCGGGAAGGTCGGCCTCGCCTTCCGCGTGCCCCACTCCTTCTGCACGTCGGTGAAGCGCGAAGCGAGCCGCCGATAGGGGGCAAGCCCCGGCGGGGCGTTGAAATCGCCGACAAAGACGACCGGATCGCAGCAATCCGGATGGCCCAGCCATTCCGGCCCGAGCAGCGCCGATAGCTGCAGCATCTGCTCATGCGGCCAGACGCCGAGATGCGTGTTCACGACTTGCAAGGCGTGGCCGCCGACATCGATCGACGCCCAGAGCGCACCGCGCGGCTCGACCTTGATCCGATCATAGAAGCCGGGAAGCTGGCCCGTCCGCCGCATCTCGATCGGCAGCGCCGTCAGGATCGCGTCGCCATAACGTTCCGGCCCGACCCGCGTCGAGGCGTTGAAGAAGGCCTGCATGCCCAGAATGGAAGCGAGCGCATGCGCCTGATCGATGCCGCCGGTACGTGACCGGCCGACATCGATCTCCTGCAGCGCGACGATATCCGGCTTGCAACTGGCGATCACGGCAGCCACCCGTTCCGGGGAATGGTGGCGGTCCGTGCCGATGCAGCTATGAACGTTGTAGGAAAGAATGCGGAATTGTCCCATGACCCAAGACTAGTGGAGGCTGCGATACGGACAAGCCGCTTTCGCCGGATCGCCCTCCGTTCACGACAATTTCAGCTTGCCGTACGCGGCGCATAGGCCGCCGGGTCCACGGCAGCCGGGCGGCCGTCGATCGCCAGCGTCGCCGTTCGGGGCGCGCATTCGGAAATGACCTTGCCGCGACGGACGACCGCGAGGCGGGCAGCCCGAAGCCGTACCGCCTCGATCGGGTCCGCCGCCTGCAGGAGCACGAAATCGGCATTCTTGCCGACCTCGAGCCCGTAGCCTTCAAGCCCCATCACGGCGGCGGGAACCTTGGTCACCGCGTCGAACGACCAGGCGATCGCCTCGCGGCTGGTCATCGGCACGGCATGGACCGCCATATTGGCGACATCGAGCATGTCGCCCGAGCCGAGCCCGTACCAGGGATCCATGCAGCAATCCTGGCCCAGCGCCACCGGAATGCCCATCGCGCGCATCTCGGGAATGCGGGTGAGGCCGCGCCGGCGCGGATAGGTGTCGTGGCGGCCCTGCAGCGTGATGTTGATCAGTGGATTGGCGATGGCGTAGACACCCGCCTCCTTCATCAGCGGCAGCAGCTTCGAGACGTAGTAATTGTCCATCGAATGCATCGACGTCAGATGCGAGCCGGCGACGCGGCCCTGAAGACCGAGCCGAACCGTCTCGGCGGCCAGCGTCTCGATATGACGCGACATCGGATCGTCGCTCTCGTCGCAATGGAGGTCGACCAGCAGTCCGCGCGTCGCCGCGATCTCGCAGAGCGCCCGCACCGAGGCGGCGCCATCGGCCATCGTGCGCTCGAAATGCGGAATGCCGCCGACGACGTCGACGCCCATGTCGAGCGCGCGCTCCAGATTCTTCACGGCCGTCGGGAAACGGTAATAGCCGTCCTGCGGGAAGGCGACGAGTTGCAGATCGAGATAAGGCTTCACCTTTTCCCGCACATGCAGCAGCGCCTCGACCGCGAGCAGGCGGTCGTCGCAGATGTCGACATGGCTGCGCACGGCCAGCAGCCCCTGCGCCACGGCGAGATCGCAATAGGCCAGCGCCCGCTCGATGACGGCATCATGCGTCAGAAGCGGCTTCAACTCACCCCAGAGCGCGATGCCCTCCAGCAACGTGCCCGACTGGTTCATCCGCGGCAGACCGAGCGAAAGGGTCGCGTCCATGTGAAAATGGCAGTCGACGAAGGGCGGCGCGACGAGCCGGCCCCCCGCATCGATCACACGGCCCGCCTCCGCGGCGATTGCCGGCTCGATCGCGGCGATGCGCCCGGCCGACACCGCAATGTCCTGCCCGACACGGCCATCCGGAAGCGCTGCGTTCTTGACGATGAGATCGAATGCCATGGAAACCCCTGCAGAAAGACCGGGGATATCCGATCAGCAGAGATGCGCCGATGCAAGTGCATCTCGCTGGGCCGCGAACGCATCCCCGCTCTATTTCGGCGCGTAGGGTGCCGTCGTGCTCGTATAGGAACCCTGATAGGCGGTCGCTGCGTCCGGCCCGAGATCGCTAGCCACCGTGGTCGCAATCTGATCCGCCTCGGCCTTTGGCAGCGTCGCCGCGGCATTGCCGATCGCGACGGCGAGCTGCTGAACGTCACCCATGCCAAGCTTGCCGTTGCCCCCGAAATTGGCGCCGGTCTTGTACTTCTTCAGCATGCTCTCGATCAGCGGCTTGCACCCCGACTGGCACTGCTCGAGCGTCGCCAGATCGTCCTGGAAGCCGAGCGCCCCCAGATCCGGCGTCGTGTTCATGTTGAGATCTTTGTTGAGCTGCTCGATCTGCTGGTTCGTCGACTGTGCCGATGCCGGCGCCTGCCATGACAGCAAGCCGAGCACCCCGGCGGTCATGGCCACGCCGACAAGCCGATATTTCGATATCTGGCGGTCCGAAGTGAGTTTCATGGGTCCTCTCTCCCGTCTCCCGGTCATTCTGCTGTGACCGCCGCCGGCGTCGTTGCCACGGCCTCCGGCTTCTGGCCGCGCTCGTCGATCTTCCGCAATATCACGAAGAAGGACGGCACGAACAGGACCGCAAGACACGTCGACGCCAGCATGCCGCTGACCACGGCAATGCCGATTGAAATGCGCGAACTGGCACCGGCGCCGCTCGCGAAGACGAGCGGCAGCATGCCGAAGATAAAGGCGAAGGACGTCATCAGGATCGGGCGGAAGCGCAGCCGCGCCGCCTCCACCGCCGCGTCCAGGATCTCCATGCCTTCCATTCGCTTGTCGCGCGCATATTCGACGATCAGGATCGCGTTTTTCGCCGCAAGCGCAATCAAGAGGATGATGCCGATCTGCGTATAGAGATTATTGGCGAGCCCGAGAGCGGTCAGCGCGATGACCGTTCCAAGCAAGGCCAAAGGCACGGCGAGGATCACCGCGAAAGGCAGGATCCAGCTTTCATATTGGCCGGCGAGCACGAAATAGAGCAGCACGATTGCCAGGGCGAAGACGAAGTAGATCTGATTGCCGACGATCTTCTCCTGATAGGACATCGCCGTCCAGGCGGTGCCGTAGCCGGGCGGCAGCGTCTTCTCGGCGATTTGATCCATGATCGCCATCGCCTGCCCCGACGAGAAGCCCGGCGCCGGCCCGCCGGCAAGCGTCGCCGCGGGATAGAGATTGTAGAGCGTGATCAGCGGAGGGCCATCGACGGTCTTGAACGACACCAGCGAGCCCAGCGGCACCATGTCGCCCGATCGTGACTGCACCTTCAGATCCATCACATCCTGTGGACGGACGCGCCGCGCCGCCTCGGCCTGGACATAGACCTGGAAGACATTGTTGAACTTCGTGAACTGATTGACATAGGTCGAACCCATATAGGCCTCGATCGTATCGAACACCTGCCCGACGCTGACGCCGAGTGTCTCCGCCAGGATGCGGTTGATCTCCAGCTGGAATTGCGGGGTCGATGCGGTGAAGGTCGAGTTCACCCGCTGCAGCGCCGACTGGGAATCCGCGTTGGCGGACATCGCCTTGGCCACGCTCTCGAGCTGGTGGAAGTCGGACGTGCCGTTCTGGACCAGGATCTCCTGCGTGAAGCCGCCGGAATTGCCGATGCCCTGGATCGGCGGCGGCACCAGCACGAAGCCGACCGCGTCGGGCATCTGGTTCAGTGACTTGGTGATGTTCGCATAGATCGCACGAAGGCTCTCCGTCTTGCCGCGCAGCGACCAGTCCTTGAAGATCACATAGACCATGCCGGCATTGAACAGCGTGGCATTGTTGTCGAGCACCGACGAGCCGGAAATGCCGACGACATTCTCAACGCCTGGCGTCGCCAGCGCGGCCTTGCTGGCTTCGGCGACGACGCGGTCCGTTCGCTGCAGCGACGCGCCATCGGGAAGCTGGACGCTGATCACCACATAGCCCTGGTCCTCGATCGGCAGAAACGCCGTCGGGATGCGCGACATGCCCCAGAAGGCGACGCCGATCAGCACCAGTGCGGCCAGCACCATCAGATGGCTGTGGTGGACCATGCGGCTGATAAGGCCCGCATAACGCCGCTCCGACGCATCATAGATGCGGTTGAAGCCGCGAAAGAAGAAGTTGCGCTTCTCCGGCGGCGTCGGGGGACGCAGCCAGAGCGCGCACTGCGTCGGCTTCAGCGTCATGGCGTTGATCGCCGAGATGAAGGCCGTGGCGGCGATGACGAGCGCGAATTGCTGGTACATCTGCCCGGTCAGGCCGGGAAGCGTCGCCGAAGGCAGAAACACGGCCATTAGCACGAGCGTGATGCCGATGATCGGACCAAATAATTCGTCCATCGTCTTGATGGCAGCCTCTCGGCCGGAGAGTCCGTTCTCCATATGGCGCGAGACGCCCTCGACAATGACGATCGCGTCGTCGACCACGATGCCGATCGCGAGGATGATCGCGAACAGTGTCGTCGTATTGACGGTGAAGCCCAGCGCAGCCATGGCGGCGAAGGCGCCGATGATCGTCACCGGCACGGTAGTGGCCGGGACCAGCATGGCGCGCCAGTCCTGCAGGAACAGCAGGATGACGATGAGCACGAGGATCGCCGCCTCGATCAGCGTCTTGTAGACCTCGTCGATCGAGGCGACGACGAACTTGGTCGTATCGAACGGGATCTCGTATTTCAGCCCAGGCGGAAACGCCTTCGCGAGTTGTTCCATCTTCGCCGAAACGGCCTTGGCGACATCGAGCGCGTTGGCGTCGGGAAGTTGGAATATGCCGATGGCGGCCGTCGGCTTGACGTTGTAGGTCGCGGTCTGGCTGTAGCTCTGCGAGCCCAGCTCGACCCGGCCGATGTCCCGCACGCGGACGATCTGACCGCCATTGTCGTTGTTGACCTTGATGATGATGTTTTCGAATTCGCCCGGATCGCTGAAGCGGCCGTTGACGTTGATCGTGTACTGGTAATTGAGCCCGTCCGGCGCCGGGGGCATACCGGTCATGCCAGCGGTGACTTCCTGGCTCTGGTCCTGGATCGCGCGGATCACGTCGCTCGGCACCAGACCAAAGGCCTGCATCTTGTCTGGATCCATCCAGATGCGCATGGCATAGGGGCCGGCTCCCATGACGGCCACATTGCCGACGCCGGGCAGGCGCGCCAGCTCGTTCTGGATGTTGATCACGCCATAGTTCGACAGGAACAGCCCGTCATAGCGATTGTCCGGCGAGAACAGCGTCACGAACTGCAGGACGGCGGTCGATTTCTTCTGGACGTTGACGCCCTGCACTTGCACCGATTGCGGCAGCGACGCCATCGCGATCGAGACTCGGTTCTGCACTAGAACCTGCGCGAAGTTCGGATCAGTCCCGATGTCGAAGGTGACGATCAGATTGTAGGTGCCGTCGCTGGCGCTGGTCGACTGCATGTAGATCATGCCCTGGACGCCGTTGACCTGCTGCTCGATGGGCAGGGCGACGGTGTCCATCACCGTCCTCGCGGAGGCGCCGGGGAACGAGGTGCTGACGGCGACTGTCGGCGGGACGACGTTCGGATATTGCGCGATCGGCAGCCGAAACAGGGCCACGGCACCGAGCAGGACGATGACCAGCGCGAGGACGTTGGAGAGGACCGGCCGCTCGATGAAGAACTTTGAGAACATGAAACCCGCCTGCGCTTGAAGGTCGTCGACCGGAGAGGCTCGATATGCGTCCTACGGATTGGGTGGCGGGGCTGCGTTTGTGGTCGCGGTGTTGGTGCTCATCGCGCCGTCCTGCGGATCGACCTTGCTGCCGGGAACGGCCCGCTGGTTGCCGCCGACGATCACCTTATCGTCGGCTGCGAGGCCCGACGTAACGACGCGAAGCTGGCCTTCTAGCTGGCCAGGCTCGACGACCTTCTGGTCGACCGTGTTGTCCTTGCCGAGGACCAGGACATAGCTGCCGACCTGGCTGGTCGAGATCGCCGTATCGTCGACCAGAAGCGCATTCTTCTGCGTCTGCAAGGGCACCCGCACCCGGGCGAAGAGGCCCGGCAGCATCGCGTAGTCCTTGTTGTCGAAGACGCCGCGAACCGACAGCGTGCCGGTGTTCTGGTCGAGCGTCGGGGCGATGTAGTCGATGACGCCCTTGTGCGGATAGCCGGTCTCGGTGGCCAACCCGATCTCGACCGGAATGTCATGGATGTCGCGCAACGTCTTGCCGCGCTTGGTCAATTGCTCCTTGATCAGAAGCACCTGGCGTTCATTGACGGTGAAATAGACATAGATCGGGTCCATCTGGACGATCGTCGCAAGCTTGGTCGGACCGCTATATCCGACCAGCGCGCCGACATCCTGGAGATGGTTGGAGACGATGCCGTCGAACGGCGCCTTGACCTCGGTGTAGCCGAGATTGATCGTCGCGACCTCGGCATCGGCCTGCGCCTGCTGCGTCGCGGCGATCGCCTGATCGAGCTGGGCCTTGGCGTCGTCGGCCTTGGCGACGGATGCGACCTGCTGCTGCACCAGCGTCGACTGGCGATTATATTCGAGTTGCTTGTTTTCCTGCGCCGCCTGGGCCGAGGCGACCGCCGCATTCGCCTGGTCGAGCTGAGCCTGATAGGTGTCGCGCTGTATGCCGAACAGCGTGGTACCAGCTTTCACAGTCTGGCCATCGACATAGTTGATCGATGTCAGGAAGCCCTGGACGCGCGCCGAGAGATCGACCTGGTTGATCGCCGTCGTATTGCCGGTGAGCTCCATATAGAGCGTCGCATCCTGCTGAAGCGGCGGAGCGACGGTCACCTTCGGCGGCGGCGGCGGCACATATTCATTCTTGTCGTTGCAGCTTGCGAGCGACAGAGCGGCCAGACCCGCCACGACCAGCGGGAGCCCGCCTGCCGGCTTCCGCCATTGTCCAATCTTGACCATCTGTCCCCTCAGCCTCGATTGCCCGACGCACGCATCCCTCAGCTCCGCCTGCTGCCGGCAGAGCCAGAATCTCGTTCCGATCCTGCCTCAGGCTCCGGCGCGACGCCATAGCGGGACGATCTAGTCCGGCGATTATTAAGGAGGTGTGGCATGCGGGCGATCCCTGGTCCGATTCCTGTCAATCCACGAAGATCGCGCCGCCAGCTTGCGGAACACATATAGAACATGTACTTTGTTCGCGGTTTGTACTTGATGATTCTTCGCCGAATCGCAGACCGTTCCGTATCCGGCAATTCGTGGCGTGGACCGACCAATGCTGACTCGCAAGCAGTATGAGCTCCTGATGTTCATCCATGAACGGTTGAAGGAGACGGGCGTGCCGCCTTCCTTCGACGAGATGAAGGATGCGCTGGACCTTCGGTCCAAGTCCGGCATCCATCGCCTGATCAAAGCGCTGGAGGAACGTGGCTTCATCCGCCGCCTGCCCAACCGGGCCCGCGCGCTCGATGTGGTCCGTCTGCCGGAGGCGATGGCGCCGACCATGCAGCGGCCCAAGCGAGCCGGCTTCTCGCCGAGCGTCATCGAAGGCAGCCTCGGCAAGATGCGGCAGACCGACAGCGACGTGCCGGAGCCAGTGATCGTTCCCGTTATGGGCCGCATCGCCGCCGGTGTGCCGATTTCGGCGATCCAGACACAGAGCCATTCGATCACCGTGCCGCCGGAAATGCTGGGTGGGGGCGAGCATTTCGCGCTGGAGGTTCGCGGTGATTCGATGATCGAAGCCGGCATCCTCGACGGCGACACGGTATTGATCCGCAAGACCGACGCGGCCGATTCGGGCGACATCGTCGTGGCTCTTGTCGACGAGGAGGAGGCGACGCTGAAGCGGCTGCGCCGACGTGGCGCCTCGATCGCGCTGGAAGCCGCCAATCCGGCTTATGAGACGCGCATATTCGGGCCGGACCGGATCCGCATCCAGGGTCGGCTGGTCGGCCTCCTGCGTCGCTACTGAGCCCCTGCCCCGCCGGTTTCGGGTTCGTCGTCGCCGTCATAGGGCGGCATCCACGGACGGCGGACACGCGGGAAGGCCGTCGTGACGAGAAATTCGGCGTCGAGCGGCGCCGGGCCCGCTCTTGGCTGCGGGCTTCCAGGTTCGGGTGCCGGAACGTCCTCGTCGTCGAGCGTATGGCGGACTGCGGAATCGTATTCCGTCGCCGCGGCGATGACCTTGTCGGCGGATGGCGGATCAGCGATGTTTCGGGTAGCGACAGGCCTCAGATCGAGCGCGATCGACCCGGATTGAGCGAGACGATCGCGGTCGATCGTTGCGACCTCGGCGGCGCAGCCCGTCGGTGCGGCGATGGGCGTTACGATGAGTACGGGGCTCCGGCAATCATCGGCAAACGCATCGCGCTCCAGCGCCAGTGCGACGAGCCGGCCATCCGGCATAGGCGCCACACATCCCGAGGCATCGCAGCGCGTCGCGGCCATGAGCGCCGGGTCCTTCGCCTCGCGACTGTCGCCATCGGCTCTCAGCCATATGCCGGCGATAAAAGGGTCGATCTTTCGCGCCAGGATCTGGTAGCTGCCATTGCCCGTGCGGATTGCGACCTGCCGCCCATCCGGAGCGATGATGATGTCCGACCGATGCGGATAGAGCGCCAGCGCGCCGCCGACCAGCATCGGCACCAGCCCGGCCAGGCGCCAGCGCTCCCGCATCAGCGCCAACCACAGGAAACCTGCCATGAAGACGAGCAGCGACGCCGCGGAAGGCATAGCCGCCGAGCCGGTCCCCTCCGACCAGTCGCTCACCGTCCGCGCCACGTCGGACATGCCGTCGATGCCGACGCCCATCACCCATAGAAACGGGGCCTCGAACCCGAACGGCATGGCGAGCACCGCGAGCAGCGCTAGCGGCATGACCAGGAAATCGACCAGCGGCATCGCCGCGACATTGGCGAGGATTGAGAGCGGCGCCATGCGCTGGAAGTGATAGAGCGCGAAGGGCGTGGTGCCGAGCCCGCCGAGCAGCGACGTTAGCGCCAATCCGCCGATAAGCAGCCCGAACCAGCGCAGCACCGAGCCGAAGCGCGAGTGCGAAACCGGTCGAAGCCCGCGCGGCCGCCGCGACAGCGCCTCGAAGCCGGCGACAAGCGCGATCGTCGCGGCGAAAGACATCTGGAATCCGGCCACCAGCAGGCTTTCGGGGCTGAGCGCCAGCACCACGAAGGCGCCGATCGCGACATTGCGCATGGAGATCGCCCGCCGGTCGACGAGGATCGCGAGGAAGACGACGCCGGTCATGATGAAGGAGCGCTGCGCCGCCACATCGAGGCCGGAAATCAGCAGATAGAAGAAGGTCACGCCGAGCGCGGCGAGAGCGGCCCATTTTTTGATCGGCCGGCGGAGCGCCAGCCCCGGAGAGAGCGCCAGTGCCGCCCGGACCGCCCAGAACACAAAGCCGGCGACGAGCACCATGTGGAGCCCGGACACGGACAGGACATGAGCCAGGCCCGATTGGCGCAGCGCATCTTCGCCTTCCTCGCTGATGCCGCCCGCATCGCCGATGACGAGCGCCGTGGCGATGCGGGCCGTATCGCCGGAAAGCGAGGCCCCAATGCGCGTGCGGATTGCCTCCCGCAGGGCCTCGAGCGGCATGGTCAGGCGGATCGAGAGGGGCGGTTCGCCAAGCTCGGCCGGGTTGACGCGGCCATAGGCGAAGCCCGTGCCGCCGATCCCGCCATAATAGGCCGGCAGGCCGAAATCATAGCCGCCGGGCATGGCTGGCCCGGAAGGCGGGCGCAACCGAGCCAGCAGCGTGACGCCCTCGCCAACGGCCGGCGCGCTGCCGCGCACCGTGGTGGTAACGCGCTCCGGCAGTGCAGCCAGTCCCCTGGCATCGAAGGAGACGACGCGAATCGTCAGGCGAAAGCCGCCGCGCCGCGCCTCCCGCGCCTCGACGAAGCCGGTGAGTGTGCCCGTCATCTGCCGTTCCAGCCGCGGCGCGGCCACATGATCGGTGCGAAGCTTGATCGTCGTCGCACCGGCCACTGCCATCGCGGCGACGAGCATCAGCCGAAAGAGCCCGGCTCGGCCGTGCCGCAGTTTCCAAGCAGCGACAGCCAGCGCGAGCGTCAGGATGGCGAGCGCAATACCGGAGGGCTCGGACGGCGCTGTGAAATAGACAAGTATTCCAGCGGCATAGGTTACGGCGAGCCAGAGAAAGCCGCGCCCCGTGTCGATTTCCCGCTCGAATACCGTCGCGACCCACATTCGAAAACGGGCCACATAGCCAGGCGGTGCGTGAGGAAAGGGGGGCCGACCGGAATCGTCGGCTGGTTCCGCGTCGCCCGGCGGAAACAGCCTCTCGTCCAGTTCCTCCGACCGCGGCCGTTCGCCTGCCATCGCCCCGTCTTTCGCCCTGACGCCGCTCCATGCTACATGAGCCGCCACATTCGGCGCCATGCCATACGCCCCCGTGCCATACGACCGCCATTTCCGCGGCCGATAGGCTCGGCTCGTTCTGGTCCGCTCCGCCCCCGCCCCCCATTTCCGTCCGTTCGGAAGGTTTCATGTCCAAACCGGTCGTCACCCGCTTCGCACCCTCGCCTACCGGCTTCCTCCATATCGGCGGCGGCCGCACGGCGCTGTTCAACTGGCTGTATGCGAAGCATACGGGCGGGACGATGCTGCTCCGCATCGAGGATACGGACCGCGAGCGCTCCACAGAGCCGGCAATCGCCGCGATCCTCGACGGGCTGAAATGGCTCGGCCTCGACTGGCAGGGCGAGACGATCTTCCAGTTCGCTCGCGCGCCGCGCCACCGTGAGGTGGTCGAGGAGTTGCTGGCCGTCGGCAAGGCCTATCGCTGCTATTGTACACCCGCCGAGCTCGACGCGATGCGCGAGAAGGCGCGCGCCGAGGGCCGTGCCCCGCGTTATGACGGCACCTGGCGCGACCGCGATCCGTCGGAGGCGCCGGCTGGCGTCGCCCCCGCGATCCGCATCAAGGCGCCGCTCGAGGGCGAGACGGTGATCGAGGACCGCGTGCAGGGCCGCGTCGTCATCCCGAACAAGGATCTCGACGACCTCGTCCTGCTGCGCTCGGATGGCAACCCGACCTATATGCTCTCGGTCGTCGTCGACGATCACGATATGGGCGTCACCCACATCATCCGCGGCGACGACCACCTCACCAATGCCGCGCGCCAGATGATCATCTATGGCGCCATGGGCTGGGAGGTGCCAGTCATGTCGCATATCCCGCTCATCCACGGTCCCGACGGCGCCAAGCTCTCCAAGCGCCACGGCGCGCTCGGCGTCGACGCCTATCGCGCCATGGGTTTCCTGCCGGAGGCGATGCGCAATTATCTCGTCCGCCTGGGCTGGGCGCATGGCGATGACGAGATCATGTCGCTGGAGCAGATGATCGAGTGGTTCGATGTCGACGATGTCGGCCGCTCGGCCTCGCGCTTCGATTTCGCCAAGCTAGAGAATCTGAACGGCCATTACATGCGAGCCGCGACCGACGATGCGCTCTATGCGAGCTTCGTCCAGACGCTGCCCTATCTGCCCGGCGGCGAGGCCATGCTCGCCCGGCTGACGCCGGAGCGAGCGGCGCAGCTGCGCGAGGCCCTGCCCGGCCTCAAGGAGCGGGCCAAGACGCTGATCGAGCTGAAGGACGGCGCAGCTTTCCTCTTCGCGGAGCGCCCGCTCGCCCTGGACGAGAAGGCGTCGACCATCCTCGACGCTGATGCGCGGGCGCTGCTCAAGGACCTGCACAGCCTGCTGTTGGCCGTCGAATGGACCGTCGAGGCGACGGAAGAGGCCGTGAAGGCGTTCGCGGAGGCGAAGGGGCTGAAGCTCGGCAAGGTGGCACAGCCGCTGCGCGCCGCGCTTACCGGCCGCTCGACCTCGCCCGGCATCTTCGATGTGCTGATCGTCCTCGGCCGCGAGGAAAGCCTCGGTCGCATCGCGGATCAGGCGAGGGGTTGATCGAAGCAGCCGACGAGGCTCGGGCTCGGCCCGTTCACAACACGTTCCAAACAAA
The DNA here is from genome assembly GCF_026343945.1 of Kaistia algarum. NCBI lineage: Bacteria > Pseudomonadati > Pseudomonadota > Alphaproteobacteria > Hyphomicrobiales > Kaistiaceae > Kaistia > Kaistia algarum. The sequence continues at coordinate 56,881 of NZ_JAPKNJ010000002.1, read as the reverse complement.
ACGCCCGGGTCAATCGCCCGGGCATTTTTCTGTTCGATGACCGTGCCGCGCGGCTCAGTTGCCGCGCTGGCCGAACAAGACCTTCTGGGCTTCCTTGTCGTCGGCGACGCTGACCGGCACCACCGGCGCCTTGATCGCCATGCCGCGCTGCACGCCCGGACGCGCGTTCAGGAGATCGATCCAGCGCTTGACGCTCGGGAAGTCCGACGTGTCGAACTGCTGGGTCTCCCAGCCGGCCGCCCAGCTAAAGATGGCCATGTCGGCGATCGAATAATCGTCGGCCACATATTCATGAGTTGCGAGGCGCTTGTTGAGCACGCCGTAGAGACGGTGCGTCTCGTCCTGATAGCGCTTGGTCGCATAGGGAATGCGCTCGGGCGCGTAGACGGAGAAATGGTTGCGCTGGCCGAGCATCGGCCCGAAGCCGCCCATCTGCCACATCAGCCATTCTTCGACGGCAACGCGCTTGCGCTCGTCCGCCGGATAGAAGCGGCCGAACTTCCGGCCCAGATATTGGAGGATGGCACCCGACTCGAAAACGGAGATCGGCTTGCCGTCAGGCCCCTCGGGATCGACGATCGCCGGCATCCGGTTGTTCGGCGAAATCGCCAGGAATTCCGGTCTGAACTGCTCGCCCTTGCCGATATTCACAAAGTGGATGCTGTAAGGAATATCGAGTTCCTCCAGCATGATAGAGACCTTCTTGCCATTCGGCGTCGGCCAGAAATGAAGCTCGATCGGCTGGGTCTGCTGCACCGGCATGAAATTACCTCTACGGCGTCAAGGAAAGACCGGCGCAAAGGCGCCGGTCGAGAACGGACGGTAACATTAGATCTAGGCATCGCCGCGACCGGTGCAAGGGCGCCGCGCGGCAGCGCTCTATTCGAGGCCTAGCTTCTTCTTCAGGATGTCGTTGACGACCTGCGGATTGGCCTTGCCGCCCGAGGCCTTCATGATTTGGCCGACGAACCATCCGGATAGAGTCGGCTTCAGCTTCACCTGCTCGACCTTGTCGGGGTTGGCGGCGATGATATCGTCGACGACCTTCTCGATCGCACCTGTATCTGTCACCTGCTTCATGCCGCGGGTCTCAACGATCGCCTTCGGATCGCCGCCCTCGCTCCAGACGATCTCGAACAGGTCCTTGGCAATCTTGCCGGAGATGGTTCCGGCGGCGATCAGGTCGACAATCGCCCCGATCTGATCCGACGACACCGGGCTGTCGGAAATACCCTTGCCGTCCCGATTGAGGCGCGCGGCGAGTTCCTGCGTCACCCAGTTGGCGGTGGCCTTCGGATCTCGTCCCTTTGCCGCCTTCTCGAAGAAGTCGGCCGTCTCCTTTTCGAGCACCAGCACATGCGCGTCGTAAGGCGAGAGGCCGAGTTCGCCGATGAAGCGGGCCTTCTTGGCGTCGGGCAGTTCGGGCAGCGCCGCGGCCAGCTCCTCGATCCAGGCCGCGTCGAGGACGAGCGGCAGGAGATCCGGGTCCGGGAAATAGCGGTAGTCATGCGCCTCTTCCTTGGAGCGCATCGAGCGGGTCTCGTTCTTCACCGAATCGAACAGCCGCGTCTCCTGGTCGATCGTGCCGCCATCCTCGATAATGGCGATCTGCCGCCTCGCCTCATAATCGACCGCTTGGCCGACGAAGCGGATCGAGTTGACGTTCTTGATCTCGCAGCGCGTGCCGAGCGGCTCGCCCGGCCGGCGCACCGACACGTTCACGTCGGCGCGCATCGAGCCTTCGTCCATGTTGCCGTCGCAGGTGCCGAGATAGCGCACGATGGTGCGAAGCTTGGTCAGATAGGCTTTGGCCTCGTCGGCGGAGCGCAAATCCGGCTTCGAGACGATCTCCATCAGCGCCACGCCGGAGCGGTTCAGATCGACGAAGCTCTGTGTGGGATGCTGGTCGTGCAGCGATTTGCCGGCATCCTGCTCCAGGTGCAGCCGCTCGATGCCGACGGTGATCGCCTCGCCGCTGTCGAGATCGATGACGATCTCGCCCTCGCCAACGATCGGCTGCTTGTACTGCGAGATCTGGTAGCCCTGCGGCAGGTCCGGATAGAAATAGTTCTTCCGGTCGAACACGCTGTGCGGGTTGATTTGCGCCTTGAGGCCCAGTCCGGTGCGTACCGCCTGCGCGACGCATTCGGCGTTGATCACCGGCAGCATGCCGGGCATCGCCGCGTCGACGAGACTGACATGCGAGTTCGGCGCGCCGCCGAACTGCGTCGAGGCGCCGGAGAACAGCTTCGACTTGGAGAGGACCTGCGCATGCACCTCCATGCCGATCACCACTTCCCAATCCCCGGTCGCGCCCTTCACGAGCTTCTTCGGATCGGCGGTGCGGACGGCGATGGTCATGGATGGGCTCCGGATAGTGGCAACGCCTAGGGGTTAGTGCGGCAGCGGACGCTCTGCAAGCATCGATCGCCGGCTCAGTCGATGAAATCCTTGCATTGCGGCGCCGTCGCCGTGCCCCAAGGCATGATCGGGACGGTGGAGATCGAGTTCTTGGGGCTGCCGTCGACCAGCTTGTCGGAATAGACGAGATAGACCAGCACATTGCGCTTGGCGTCGCAGCCGCGCACGATCTGCATCTTCTTGAACCAGAACGAGCGACGCTGGCGGAACATCTCGTCGCCCTGCCCGACCTTGCCCTTGAAGGCGATCGGGCCGACCTGGCGGCAGGCGAGCGAAATGTCCGACGTTTCCTCGGCGACACCCAGCATGCCCGAGACACCGCCTTTTTCGGCCGCGGCGAAATGACAAGCGACCCCCTCGATATCGGGATCGTCAATGCCATAGACCGCGATCTTGTCGTTCGGCGTCAGCCACTTGAAGGTGGTCGATTCCTTGAAGATCAAGTCCGGATCCTCGGCGAGTGCCGGCGCGGCGGCACCAATGAGGAGGGCGAGCGACAGGACCGAGGCAAGACCGAAGCGCATGGTTGTTCTCCGCGAGAGGGCGGCTCCAATATAGGTACGCTCCATGACGGAGGGAGGGTCCGGCGCTGATAATCAGGCTGCCGTGCCCTCAAGGCGGAGCGTCCCGCGCCGCAGCCAGCGCTGCAGCAGTAGCATCGAGACGGAGGCGAGCCCGCAGGCGAGGCCGATCCAGATGCCGATGCCGCCGAGCTTAAAGCCAAACCCAAGCACAACCGAGGTGGCGACGCCGATGCCCCAGAAGCCGAGCGCCGCATAGAGCATGGGAACCCGCGTGTCATGCAGGCCGCGCAGCATGCCCCCGCCGATCACCTGTGCCCCATCAAACACCTGGAACAGCGCAGCAATGCCGAGGAAGGATACGGCAAGAGCGACCACCTCGGCATTGCCGGGGTCGCTACGGTCGACGAAGATGCCGATGAGAAAGCCCGGCGCCAAGAAGATCGTGATCGCTGTGCAACTCATGAACGCGATGCCGAGCACATAGGGCGTCCAGCCCGCCAGGCGGATCGCCTCACGGTCGCCGGCGCCATAGGCCCGGCCGACGCGGATGGTCGCCGCCTGCGAGAAGCCGAGCGGCACCATGAAGCAGAGCGCGCAGATCTGGATTGCGATCGCATGCGCGGCCACATCGGCGGCACCGATCAGGCCCATCAGGAAGACGGCGAGGTTGAACACCGTCACCTCGAAGGCGACGGCGATGCCGATCGGCAGACCGAGCCGGAAGAGCGCCAGCAGGCGCGGCCAATCGGCCCGCCAGAAGCGGCCGAAGACGTGGTAGCGACGGAACTTTGGGTGGACCATGCAGACGATCGCCATGCCGGCGAACATGGCGAGCGCCGAAATCGTGCTGCCAATGCCGGCTCCGACAATGCCCAGCGCCGGCAGGCCGAGTTTGCCGAACACCAGGCCCCAGACGACGATCGCATTGATGAGGACACCGGCAATGCCGACCACCAGCGACCAGAAGGGCCGCTCCAGCGCTGCGATGAAGGCACGCAGAACGAGATACCAGAGAAAGGGCAGCATCGCCCATTGCAGCCCGCGCATATAGGTGCCCGCGATGGCGGCCAGTTCCGGCTCCTGCCCGATGGCGACGAGCACCGCTTCGGTGTGCCACAGGAGCAGCCAGAACGGCACGCAGATCGCGACCGACGCCCACAGGCCCTGGCGCACCGTGCGGCGCACATCGCGCACGGAATGACGCCGCTCGCCGAGTTCGCGCGCAACCATCGGCGAGACCGCCGACACGAAGCCGATTCCGAAGATTAGGAAGGCGAAATAGAGATTGGTGCCCAGCGCCCCGGCGGCGAGCATGCGCGAGCCGAGCCAGCCGATCAGGATGACGTCGGTGGCGTTGATCAGTGTTTGGGCGACATTGGTCAGGATCAGCGGCAGCGAGAGATTGATCGTCGCGCGTGCCTCTTCCAGCCAGGGACGATATGCGGGTCCCCGGGCGGAAATCGTGCTTTGCAGGCTCATCGGGTGGCTCAGTCTATTGCAAGGCCTCGGCATTTGGCCCGCCTTGCGCGCCCAATAGGCATATTGCTTGCGAAATGACCACTCAAACCTTGCGATGGCTGCCATCGCCGAACTAGATGAATATTGTGTGATGTCGGGGATTCGGCGCCTCGCTTTTTGCCCGACGAGGATGACCAGGCCGGCGGACCGTGCTATGGCAGCCGGGGCAGACGGGTCGACCCGACGGCAGGGGCCAAGGCCGCCAACGAGACCGAAGCAATGTGCGTAGCCAGCGTTTTGAGGCGACTTGCCGTCGTCCTCGCCATGTTTGCCGGTACGGCCGATTGGGCCGGGGCGGCTTCCATCTGTGGCAATCTGGAAGCTCAGCTTTCCTCGCTGCAGAAGGCATCGGGCGCCAACAAGGCGGCGGCCTTCGCTGGCGCCGCGAACCAGCAGCGCTCCGAGATTGCAGCGGCGCAGGCGCGTGCCCGCCAGTCCGGCTGCGGCAACGGGTTCCTGTTCTTCCAGTCGAAGCAGAAGCCGGAATGCGCCGCCGTGATGAACGGCATCGAGCGGATGAAGTCCAATCTCCGCAAGCTCGAAACCAACCAGCAGAGTGCGAGTGCTGCATCGGCCAATGCCGGCGGCCAACGCTCAAGCCTGCTTCGCCAGCTCGGCGACAATAATTGCGGCGCCCAATACGCATCCTATTCGACGCAGAACCGGCCGCGCAATTTCCTGGAGCGCCTGTTCAATCCCGACGTTCCGACGCAGCAACGTCAGCTGGTCACGGTGCCGGCCGATCAGGGCGTGCTCCAGCGCAACGACAGCAACGATAGCGGCGGCTATGATACGGGCTTCGGCGGGGGCAAATATCGTACGCTGTGCGTGCGCACCTGCGACGGCTATTATTTCCCGATCGCCTATTCGACGAACCAGTCGTCCTTTGCGGCGCAGGAGCAGGTCTGCAAGCAAATGTGTCCCGGAACCGAGGTGGTGCTCTACGCACACCGCAATCCGGGACAGGACAGCAGCAAGGCGCTGTCGATCGACGACCGTACGCGCTATAGCGAGCTGCCAACCGCCTTCGCCTATCGCAAGAGCCTGACCCCGGGCTGCACCTGCGGCAAGTCGACGGCACTCGACATCGTGGCAGGCGGCTATTCGCCAGCAGTCATGAACTTCTCGTCCGCTGGGCTGGCCCCGATCCCCAGTGTCCGCCCGACGCTCGGCGAGGATCCCGAAACGCTGGCCAATCGCTACGGTCAGCTCGACCCCGGCGAGGTTGGCAAGCCCAATGTCGTGGCGCCGGTCGCCTCGCTCAATCTGACGGCGGGCGGGCCTGTGCGGCGAGTCGGTCCATCGTATTTCTACGCCCAATAAGAGGCAGCAAGCCCGCAAGTTCGGGCCCGTGCTCGAGACCGGTCAGGGCGACGCGAAGCGGCATGTAGAGCGCCCTGCCCTTCGCGCCGGTGGCCGCCTTCACCGCCTCAGTCCAGCGCTTCCACGTTTCGCTATCGAAAGGCGCCTCGGGGAGAAGTTCCAGCGCCTTGCCGAGCATGGGCAATGCGGCAGGATCGGCCGGCGGGGGATCGAGCCTCTCGGAGACGACGCGCCACCAGATCGCGGCGTCTGAAACGCGGACCAGATTGCCGCGCACGGCATTCCAGAACGCCTCGCCGCCACCAATGCCGGCTGCCGCGAGCCGCTCGGCGACATCCGCAAACGGCGTGGCGTGCAGCAGCTTCGCATTGAGCCCGTCGAGATCGGCCGGATCGAAGCGCGCCGGCGCCTTCGATACCATCGATAGGTCGATCATGCCGGCCAGCGTCGGCAGATCCTTGACCGGTTCGACCGGAAGCGATGTGCCGATCAGAACGGCGAGCGAGGCGACCGCCATCGGCTCGTAGCCGGCGTCGGCCAGCGACCCCAGCGACAACGCGCCCGTCCGCTTCGACAGCCCCTCGCCGGTCGCTGTCGTCAGCGTGTTGTGATGGGCGAAGGCGGGAACCCTGCCGCCGAGCGCCTCGAAGAGCTGGATCTGGACACCGGTATTGGTGACGTGGTCGTCGCCACGGATGATGTGGGTTACGCCCATCTCGATGTCGTCGACCACCGAGGGCAGCGTGTAGAGGAAGGTGCCGTCTTCGCGGATCAGGACCGGATCGGAGAGCGAGGCGACGGTGACCTGCTGCGGACCGCGCACAAGATCATCCCAACGCACTTCGCCGACGGTCTCGTCGAGGCGGAAGCGCCAATGCGGCTTGCGGCCTTCCGCCTCCAACGCAGCGCGTTCAGCATCGGTGAGCCGCAGCGCCGCCCGGTCATAGACCGGCGGCAGGCCGCGAGCCATCTGGCGCTTGCGCCGCCGGTCGAGTTCGTCCGCGCTCTCATAGGCCGGATAGAGACGGCCGGAAGCCTTCAGCCGTTCGGCCGAGGCGGCATAGCTCGTCTCCCGCAACGACTGCCGCTCGAAGCGATGGGGCTGGATGCCGAGCCAGGCGACGTCTCGGCGAATCGCATCGGCGAAGTCCTCACGCGAGCGCTCGCGGTCGGTATCGTCCAAACGCAGGATGAAGACGCCGTCATGCCTCAGCGCGAACAGCCAGTTGAACAAAGCCGGCCGTGCATTGCCGATATGAAGATAGCCGGTCGGCGACGGGGCGAAGCGGACGGTGACGGATGGATTAGACATGCCGAGGCTTTACCTGCTGCCCGTCCGCCCTGCAATCATGCAGCCGCTACCGCACGATCGTGATCCGCTCCGCAGCGCGCGTGATCGCCGTATAGAGCCAGCGGTCGCGGTGCTCGCGGAAGGCGTAACTCTCGTCGAAGAGCACGACGTCATCCCATTGCGAGCCCTGCGATTTGTGCACCGTCAGCGCGTAGCCATAGTCGAACTCGTCAGAATTTCGCCGCTGCGGATAGGACAGGCTCTCGCCGCCATCCTCGAAGAACGCCGGATGGATCGCGACCTTCACCGCCTTGGCGCCTGGCTCGTCCTCGGGCACGAGATCGAGCCGCAGCAGGCTGCGCTTCGGCGAACCAAGCTTCGACACGGTCCAGGTCCCGCCATTGAGCAGGCCCTTCTGCTTGTCGTTCCGAAGGCAGACGAGCTTGTCACCGATGGCCGGCATGGGCGCCAGCAAGCCCTTCAATTCGCGGATACGCTGATTATAGGCGCGCCGCGTCTTGTTGGTGCCGACAAGCACCTGATCCGTCGCCAGGATCTGCGCTGCATCGATCTCACGCCTCGCTATCACCCGGCTCTCGCCATGGTCGCCATGCTCGATCGTCTCGCCGGCGCGCACCATCATGGACAGGCGGATGATCGGATTGTCCTGCGCCTGGCGGTGGACCTCGGTCAGCATCAGATCGGGCTCTGCTTCCGTGAAGAAGCCGCCGCCCTTGACCGGCGGAAGCTGCGCCGGGTCGCCGAGGACCAGCACTGGCGTCCCGAACGACAGCAGGTCGCGGCCCAGTTCCTCGTCGACCATCGAGCACTCGTCGATGATGATGAGGTCTGCTTTCGAGGCGGCGCTGTCATGGTTGATGGCGAAGACGGGCTGCTCCTCATCGTCGCCGACGCGCGGGCGATAGATGAGACTGTGGATCGTGCCGGCGCCCTCGCAGCCCTTTGAGCGCAGGACATGCGCCGCCTTCCCGGTATAGGCGGCGAAGGCAACCGTTCCGTCGATCCCCTCGGCAAGGTGGCGGGCGAGAGTCGTCTTGCCGGTGCCTGCATAGCCAAACAGCCGGAATACCGGCGAATCGCCTTGGCGCAGCCAATCGGCCACGCCCTTGAGGGCATCTTCCTGTTGCGGCGACCAGCGCATGCGAATCCTCGTATCCTGACAAGCATCCTCATAGCGGAACCACGAGCCTGCGTAACGCGGGACGCACGATATCGTGACAATTCCGCAACGCTGGCCGATCTCTAAGGCTGCAGAACGGATTTTCCTTTTTTTGCCATGGTTTGGCCGGTTCCGCGCTTCAGACAGGCTGGACATCGCCTGCGCCGCCGATGCCGAACCGTACTGAAATCGCCCTTCGTGTGACCGTTTTGTCATTGCGGCATAACGAGAAAGCAACCACTAAGGGCGCAATGAATTGAGGCATGCGACACCCTTCGGACTCGCGTTCGAAGTTGATGCCGCGTTCATTTTGGGCTCGGGCCATTCGCCTGGAGTCCTCCCCGCTTGGATGGTGAAAGGGAAGGCTTTGACGGATACGAAGCCTAGGATCGCGACTGGCAAGCTAAGCCGTCGGTCGTTCATGATCGGAATGCCGATCGCACTGGCCGGCTGCCAGACTGCCGGACAAACCTCGTCGCTGTCGACCATGCCCGCCGGAGCCCCGATCATCGATCAGGGCTTCAGGGAAATGTACGCAGCGATCGACACCGAGCCGTTCCCGGTTCCGGCCGTCGATCTCAAGCAGATCGACCCGCAGTTCTTCCGGCAGGTCGTGCAACTGCCGCCGGAAATTGCCGCCCAGCCCGGCACGCTCGTCGTCGATCCGCCGAACCATTTTCTCTATCTCGTCTTCGAGAACGGGACCGCGATCCGTTACGGCGTGGGCGTAGGCCGCCAGGGCTTCGCGTGGTCGGGCGACGCGACCATCCAGGCCAAGCAGCAATGGCCGAAATGGCATCCGCCGAAGGAGATGATGGCACGCGACCCCGAGGCCGCAAAATGGCCGACCGGCATGCCCGGCGGCCCCGGCAATCCGCTTGGCGCGCGCGCGATGTATCTCTACCAGGGTAAGGTCGACACGCTCTACCGCATCCACGGCACCACGCAGCCCTGGTCGATTGGCAAGTCGCTTTCCTCGGGCTGCATCCGCCTGATCAACCAGGACATCATCGATCTCTATGAGCGCGTGCCGATCGGCACCCGCGTCACGGTGCTCGGCAATGTCGAGCCGGATCCGAACGCCGTCTACAATTCGCATGGCGGTGCGGTTCCCGATCCCCAGCCGGCCCGCACGTCGAGCACAGGTACGCCCGTACCGCCGGACGGTATGCACGGCTGATCGTCGATTAGATCGCGACATCGACGCATTCAATTCCAAGGGGGCCCCAAAAGGGTCCCCTTTTTCGTGTTGGTACCTCACATGCTGCAAAGTGCCAAAAGAATCGGCCAAGGGGTTGTTTCAGCGCTCTAATCGGTGAGACTGTCTACCCACTCCAACCGGAAAGAAATGTGCCGCACTACACCCCCCTGATTGCCACCATCGTCATCGGCCTTGTCCTCGCTTTCATCTTCGGCGTGATTGCACACCGGTTGAGGATATCGCCCCTTGTCGGCTATCTGCTCGCGGGTGTCGCCGCCGGCCCCTTCACGCCGGGATTTGTTGCCGACCAGAACCTTGCCAACGAACTCGCCGAGATCGGCGTGATCCTGCTGATGTTCGGCGTCGGCCTGCATTTTTCCTTGAAGGACCTGTTGTCGGTCAAAGCGATCGCCGTCCCGGGCGCCATCGTGCAGATCACAGTCGCGACGCTGCTCGGCATGGCACTGGGCTGGGCCGTCGGCTGGCCGCTCGCCGGCGGCTTCGTGTTTGGCCTCGCCCTATCGGTGGCGAGTACGGTCGTGCTGCTGCGCGCGCTGCAGGAGCGACGGATGATCGATACGCAGCGCGGCCGGATTGCCGTCGGCTGGCTGATCGTCGAAGACCTCGCCATGGTGCTCGCCCTGGTGCTCCTGCCGGCTCTGGCCGAAATTCTCACGGGCGGCACAGCCTCGGGGTCGGGCGTTGCCGCGCAGAGCGGCTTTGGCCTTGTCGGCATTCTGGCGATCACGGTTGGCAAGGTCGCGGCCTTCGTCGCGCTGATGCTCATTGTCGGGCGCCGGGTCATCCCATGGGTCCTGCATTACATCGCCCATACGGGCTCACGCGAACTCTTCCGCCTCGCGGTGCTGGTCATCGCGCTCGGAGTAGCCTTCGGCGCGGCCTCGCTGTTCGGCGTCTCCTTCGCCCTCGGTGCCTTCTTCGCCGGCATGATCCTGTCGGAATCGCCATTGTCGCAGCGTGCGGCCGAAGAAACTCTGCCGCTGCGCGACGCTTTCGCGGTGCTGTTCTTCGTTTCCGTCGGCATGCTCTTTGACCCGTCGATCGTCTTTCGCGAGCCGCTGCTTCTCATCGCGACGCTGGCTATTATCCTGATCGGCAAGTCCATCGCCGCCTTCCTGATCGTCCGCGCCTTCGGTCATCCAACGTCGACGGCATTGACCATTTCGGCGAGCCTTGCCCAGATCGGCGAGTTCTCCTTCATCCTAGCCGCGCTCGGCGCCGATCTCGGCCTTCTGAACGCCACGGCACGAGACCTGATCCTCGCTGGAGCCATCCTCTCCATCGTTTTGAACCCGTTGATGTTCGCGCTGGCCAAGCGGTTGTTCCAGCGTTCCGACGAGGGCAAGGCGGCGGCCGCCCCATCGCCAGCTGCGGCTAGCGCTGCAGCCAAGCCGGAGCCGCCACGCAAGGTTGATGCGGACGAAGGTCTGACGCCGACCGAGCTCTCCAGCCACAGCATCGTCGTCGGCTATGGCCGCGTCGGCCGGATCGTCACCGAAGGCCTGAAGGAAAAAGGCCTGCCCTATCTGGTGATCGAGAACGGCGCCGAGCGCTCGCAGGAGGTCCGGGCTGACGGCATTGAACTCATTCGTGGCAATGCGGTGGAGGACGACGTCCTCGCCGCGGCCAATCCCCGCGGCGCCAGGCATTTGCTCGTCGCCGTTCCGGACGCATTCGAAGCGGGGCAGATCGTGGCCAAGGCCCGCGCTATCAATCCGGATATCGAGATCATCGCCCGGGGCCGCACCGACGCCGAGGTCGCCCATCTCATCGACCACGGCGCCAACCTTGCCATCATGGGCGAGCGCGAAATCGCGCTCGGCATGCTGGCGAGCGTTGCGACGACGGAGCGTGCCGTGGAGGACGTCGAGGACATCGAAGTCGAAGCTCCCAAGCCGGATATCGTCGACGTCGAAAGTGATGCATCGCTGCCGCAATCGGCCTAGTCGGCTGGGGCACGGCCTCGCTCAATCGAACCGGTACATGTCCATGGAGAGCGCGCCGTACTCGTACGAGTTATGGATGCGCTGTCCTTCGGCCCCCTCGCCTGCCGCTCCGAGCGCGACGAAGAACGGCAAAAAGTGGTCATCCTCTGGATGCGCCATGACGGCATGCGGCGCGCGGGCGCGGTAGTCGACGAGGCTGGCCACATCGCCGGCTTGCGCCTGCTCGGCGATCCAGTCGGCGAATTCTCTTGCCCAGCCGACCACCGGATCGTCAACCTCCGGCCGTCCGTTCGGGTTCTTGAAGAACAGGCTGAGATTATGCGTCGCGGCGCCCGTGCCGATCACGAGGATATCTTCCTCGCGCAGCTTCGCCAGCGCGCGGCCGAGCGCGTAGTGCCAGGCGGCGTCATGGTGCGGCTGGATCGAGAGCTGGACGAGGGGCACATCGGCGTTCGGCCAGATCAGCGACAGCGGCACCCAGGTGCCATGGTCGAAGCCGCGCTTGCCCTCGACCGCCACGGGTAGCCCCGCAGCGCGTAGGTCCTCCGCCACTTCGGCGGCGATCCCGGCGTCGCCTGGTGCGGGATAAGTGATCTCGTAGAGCGCACGCGGAAAACCGCGGAAATCATAGATCATCGCCGGATGCTCGTCGGCAACGACAACAGGCTCCGCGGTCTCGAAATGGGCCGAAACGACGACAACGGCGCGCGGCCGCTCGATCGTCTTGCCGAGTTCCGCCAGGAACCGATGCGCGGGCGTATCCATTAGCGCCAGCATCGGCGAGCCGTGCGACAGAAAATAGGTTGGAAGGGACATGAAAGCCTCCTTGGCATGCAGCCAAGATAGGCTCGGTCACCGTCCACCGATAGACGGATAGATCAGCACGCAGTGTTCAACTGAATTGATCAATCAGCGAGCAAGGCTCGCCTCGATAAGCCGATCCGCCGCCGCGGCCAGCGAGCGCGAAGGCCCTCTCTCGCCGAAAAGCTGTCCGGAAACATAGGCGCCCTCGACCAGGAGCAGCAGGCCATCGCCAAGCATCTCGGCATCGGCCGCGCCCATGGCGGCGGCTAGCTCCGTCAATCGCCGGCGCAGTTCACTCTTGTTGGCGACAGCGACGCGTCGGGCCGGGTTGTCGCCATCCGGAAACTCGACCCCGGCATTGGTCATGCCACAGCCGCGATAGCCGGCGCGCTGCGCCCGCTCCCCGACACCGCGAAGAAACGCCATCAGTTGCCCGCGCGGATCACCGGCGGGACCGGTAGCAAGCGCGGCCTCGAAACGCGCCCAGAAATCGGCGTCATATTCCCGCATATAGGCTGCGGCAAGTTCGTCCTTGGACGCGAAGCTACGATAAAGGCTCGGCTTGGTCACGCCGGAGCGTGACACGATCTCGTCAACCCCGACCGCGCGAATGCCCTGCCGATAGAAGAGTTCCTTTGCGGTCGCGAGTATCCGTTCGGCGGCTCGCGGCTTCACGGCGCCCTGGACATCGCTCGCCAATTTTCCGGCCGACATGATGGCTGCCCTCTTGACGATGTAACAGAACGGTACGTATCATACTTTTATGTAGTACGGAACGGTCTGTAACATGAACATACTCCGCAAGCGGCCTTTCGGCCAGAACTACGCCTTCGTGGTCGCGGGCGTGATCTTTCTCTCCCTGCTCTCGGCGGCGGGATTGCGCGCGGCGCCCGGCGTTCTGATGCTGCCGCTCGAAAGCGCCTTTGGCTGGGAACGGAGCACGATCTCGATCGCCGCCGCGATCGGCATCTTTCTCTACGGGCTCACCGGCCCCTTCGCCGCGGCGCTGATGCAGACCCTCGGCGTTCGGCGAACGCTGATCTACGCCCTGATCCTGATGTCGATCTCGACCGGGCTCTCGGCTTTCATGACCACGCCCTGGCAGTTCGTCGCGACATGGGGCCTTCTCTCCGGCGTCGGCTCGGGCGCCGTCGCGCTCGTGCTCGGCGCCACCATCGTCAACCGCTGGTTCGTCACCAATCGTGGCCTGGTCATGGGCCTTCTGACCGCCAGCACGGCGACGGGAACCTTGGTCTTCCTGCCCGGCCTGGCGGCGCTCGCCGAATGGGGAGGCTGGCAGGCCGTTGTCATTACCATATCGCTGGTGACGGCGGCGCTGGTGCCGATCGCATTCCTACTGATTCCCGAACGACCGGCCGATATCGGGCTCGTGCCTTATGGCAGCCGCGAAGGCGATCCGGTTCCGGCGGCGACACAGGGTAGCGCGCTGTCAAACGCCATTGGCGCGCTGGTCGAAGCCTCGAAGACGCGTACCTTCTGGTACCTGTTCGCCACCTTCTTCATCTGCGGCTTCACGACCAACGGCCTCGTCGGCACGCACATGATCTCCTTCTGCGCCGATATGGGCATCCCCGAGGTGCAGGCGGCGAGCATGCTGGCCATGATGGGATTGTTCGATCTGTTCGGCACGACCGCCTCGGGCTGGCTCACCGACCGGATCGATCCGCGAAAGCTGCTCTTCGTCTATTACGCCTTGCGGGGTCTCTCGCTGATGTACCTGCCATTCAGCGATTTCTCTTTCTACAGCCTCTCCTTCTTCGTCGTCTTCTATGGCCTCGACTGGATCGCGACAGTGCCGCCGACGGTTAGGCTCGCGACGGAATCCTTCGGTGACCGCAAGGGTCCGATCGTCTTCGGCTGGATCGCTGCGGGCCACCAGTTGGGCGCCGCCTGCGCGGCCTTCTTCGGCGGCTACATGCGGACCGTGCAGGGCAACTATTTCGACGCCTTCATGATCGCCGGTGCAACGGGCATCATCGCGGCGGTGATTGCGCTGTTCATTGCAAGGCCGAAGGCGGAGCGCGCGCCGGTCCTGGTGGGGTGAGATTGTCGGCGGTACGCGATTCGCATACCATGACGGGATTGGTTCGGGAGAAACGAGACCATGGCTCCGTCGAGAAGATCACCGTTTCACTGACGCCGGAAATGGCCGAGCAGATTCGGACGGCCGTGAAATCCGGAGAATTCGCCTCGACCAGCGAGGTGATCCGCGACGCCATGCGCGAATGGAAGGAGAGACGCGATCTCTTCGGCTACACGCTGGAGGAATTGCGGGCGCTGGTCCAGGAGGGCATCGACAGCGGGCCGAGTTCCCGACAGTCGATGGCGGACATCAAGGCTGAAGCCAGACGCCGATACGAGATCAAGCATTCGGGGACGGCTTGAGCGTGGTCGCGATCGTCATAAGCGATCGCGCCGACAGCGATTTGCTGGATATCTGGGAATTCGTAGCTTCGGATAGCGTCAGTGCCGCGGATCGGTCGCTTGATGCGATCGAAACTCGCTGGCTGCAATTGACCGAAAACCCGCTATCCGGCGTTGTTCGCGAGGACATAGGTACTGGCATCCGACATCTGGTCGCTGGTTCCTAGCTGATCCTTTATCGGCCTTCAGACCATACGGTCGAGATCGTCCGTGTTCTGCATGCAAGCCTACGTCTTTCGGGCAACGTCCTGGAGTAAGGCGTCAATCATCGCCCTCGAACTGCTTCACCTCATCCTCAATCTCATAGTAATCGCTCTTCTCGGCGACGAAGATATGCCGGTCGAGGACCACCCCGGTCGGCAGGTCCAGAGACCCCATCGAAACCGCGATGCGGCCTGAGCCGGGGCGGCGCCAGAACAGAAACGAGCCGCATTTCCCGCAAAAGCCGCGCTCGGCGACTTCCGAGGAGCGATGCCAGACGAGGCTGTCTGCTCCTTCAATCGCGAGGTCCGCCTCGGCGACATTGGTCGACACCCAGAAATGGCCGCTCTGCCGCCGGCACATCGTGCAATGGCAGGCGACCGCCGCCGCCATCGGGCCGTCAATGGCGAAGGTGACGGCACGACAAAGGCAGTAACCGCGATGGAGCGCCTCGACCACGCCTAGAACCCGCTCGCAGCCACCTGCTTCGACTGGCCCTGCCGGCTCTGCTTCAAAAGCTCGGCGACGAGGAAGGCGAGTTCCAGCGACTGGTCGGCGTTGAGGCGCGGGTCGCAATGGGTGTGGTAGCGGTCGGAGAGGTCTTGATCGGTGATGGCGCGGGCGCCGCCGGTGCATTCGGTGACGTTCTTGCCGGTCATCTCGATATGGATGCCGCCCGGATGGGTCCCCTCGCCGGCATGGACCTCGAAGAAGTTCTTGACCTCCTTCAGGATCAGGTCGAACGGACGCGTCTTGTAGCCGGTGACGGCCTTGATCGTGTTGCCATGCATCGGGTCGCACGACCAGACGACGGAACGGCCCTCGCGCTCGACGGCGCGGATCAGCGCCGGGAGATGGTCGAACACCTTGTTGGCGCCGAAGCGGCAGATCAGTGTCAGCCGGCCTGCCTCATTGTCGGGGTTCAGGATGTCGATCAGTTGCAACAGGCCGTCGGTCGTCAACGAGGGTCCGCATTTGAGGCCGATCGGGTTCTTCACGCCGCGCATATATTCGACATGGGCATTGTCGGGCTGGCGGGTGCGGTCGCCAATCCACAACATGTGGCCCGAGGTGGCGTACCAGTCGCCGGTCGTCGAATCGACGCGGGTCATCGCCTGCTCGTAGCCGAGCAGCAGCGCCTCGTGAGAGGTGAAGAAATCCGTCGAGCGCAGCGACGGCGCCGTATCCGGATCGATGCCGCAGGCGCGCATGAACGCCATCGCCTCGGAGATGCGGTCGGCGATCTCCTGGTAGTGGTGACCCTGCGGGCTGTCCTTGACGAAGCCGAGCATCCACTGATGCACATGCTCGAGATTGGCATAGCCGCCCTGGGCGAAGGCCCGCAGCAGGTTCAGCGTCGCGGCCGACTGGCGGTAGCTATCCTCGATCCGGCGTGGGTCGGGAATGCGGGCCTCGGGCGTGAAGTCGATGCCGTTGATGTTGTCGCCGCGATAGCTCGGCAGTTCGACATCGCCGATCTTTTCCATTGGCGTCGAGCGCGGCTTGGCGAACTGGCCGGCGATGCGCCCGACCTTCACCACGGGCATGGCACCGGCAAAGGTCAGCACCACCGCCATCTGCAGGAAGACGCGGAAAAAATCGCGGATATTATCCGGGTGATGCTCGGCAAAGCTCTCGGCGCAATCGCCACCCTGCAGTAGAAAACTCTCGCCGCGCGACACCGCCGCCAGCCCCTTCTTGAGCTTTCGCGCTTCGCCGGCGAAGACGAGTGGCGGATAGGTCGAGAGCCGCGCCTCGACGGCGGAGACCGCATCGGAATCGGGATAGACGGGAACCTGCTCTATCGGCTTGCCCCGCCAGCTATCCGGCTTCCACTGCGTCTTCATCGCGCCTCTCCCATCGCTTCCCGGGCTGCCGGGAAAGGCGAGGGTTATACACGCTCACGCCCATGGACGCCAAGATGCCGGCCAAGGAGGAGGAAAGGCTGGAAATATTCAAAACCCCTTCACGAAGGCCATGGCATAGTTGGACGATGGAGCGACGGAGAGGAACCAAGATGCGGCATGTCATCAGAATGGTCGTGGCAATGGCGAGCCTGGCGATTGGAGCCGGAGCGGCGCAGGCAGCTGACGCCGACGACGCCTCGCTGGTGCCGCAAGGCGAATACCTCGCCCGCGCCGGCGATTGCATGCCCTGCCATACCGGCGACGGCTCCAAGCCCTATGCCGGCGGCCTCGCCTTCCCGACCCCGTTCGGCACGATGTACTCGGTCAACATCACGTCGGACCCGAAATTTGGCATCGGCAAATGGACCTATGAGCAGTTCAAGGGCGCGCTGCATGACGGCATCCGCGCCGATGGCGCCTATCTCTATCCGGCCATGCCCTTCGACGCCTACACCAAGATCGAGGAGGGCGACCTCAAAGCGCTCTGGGCCTATATACGCCGCCTGCCGCCGCAGCCGGTAGAGAACACCGCCAACCAGCTCGCCTTCCCGTTCAATGTCCGTATGGGCATGCTCGCCTGGCGCGAACTGTTCTTCGCACCGGCCTATTTCACGGAAGTCGCAGGCAAGTCGCCGGATTGGAACCGCGGCGCCTATCTGGTCGAGGCGCTCGGCCATTGCTCGGATTGCCATAGCCCTCGCAACGTCATGGGTGCGATCAAGGGCAAGGAGCAGTTTACCGGCAGCGAACTCGACGGCTTCTATGCGCCGGACATCGCTTCCGCCGCGCTGGCCAAGACCTGGGACAAGGCAAGCCTCGTCCAGTTCCTGAAGACCGGCTCGGCGCCGAACCGCTCGGCCGTGTTCGGCCCGATGGCGGAAGTCGTGCATGACAGCCTTGCCTATCTCGCCGACGCCGATCTGAACGCGATGGCGACCTATCTGCTCGACAGCCCGCCGCCGCCGGACATGCCGGCGCCACAGAAGCTGTCGCCGCTGCCGGCCGATGTCTACAAGCGCGCCTCGCAGCTCTATGTCGACAATTGCGCAGCCTGCCACCAGCCGCTCGGGGTCGGCGTACCGGGCTCGATCCCGCCGCTGGCCGATAATCCGGCCGTGACGGCGAGTGAGCCCTATAATGTGCTGATGGCCGTGCTCGGCGGATTGCCGGGCGGCGGCAGCTATGGCGCAATGCCGTCCTTCGCCGGCCGCCTGTCGGACCAGCAGGTCGCCGACCTCGCCAACTATGTTCGCAGCAGTTGGGGCAACAAGGGCACGACCAACGCCACCGCCTCCATGGCAGCCGCCTGGCGCAGCGCCGCCGCCGTGCCCTACTACGGCACGCAGTCGGCGGAATCCTTCAATTGTCCGAAGGTGGGCGGCGGGCCGGACGCGACCGGACCCGATCCCGACGCGGTCGCCCAGTTGGCCACCGTGGCCGCGGCGGGTGCCAAATCCATCGGCGAGATGATCAACATCTACAACAACGCCGATCCGGGATCTTCGCCCGACACGATCGTCGACGCGCTGGTCGCCGCGTATTGCCCGTTCGTCGCCAAGGCCAATCTGCCGGACTATCAGCGCTACGCCGCGCTGAAGCAGTTCACGCTTCAGGCTGCGGCCGCCGTCTCGCCGCAGACCGCGGCCGAGCCGAGCCAGCAGACCGACATCATCTGGGCGATCCAGGCCGGTTCGACGATCGTCTATAGCGAGCCGCAGGCGGCAACGGGAGCCGTGACCTGCCCAGGCGATAGCTTCGTGCCGGGCAGTCTCGTCGAGGAAGCGGTCAAGATCATCGGCACGCCGACGCTGCCGGCGACCGGCGCCGATAGCGCGAGCTTCCCGCTCGCATTGATGAAGGCGGAACCGAAGGCACATGCCGCCGACATCGCCAATGCGATCAATACGGCCTATTGCCGGCTGGTTGTCGCCGACAAGGCCACCGATATCGGCCAGCAGCGCGGCTGGATCCAGGAATTCGGCGAGCAGGTCATCCAGTCGCTGCAGGCTAGCCTGACGGTGGCGGCGACGACGGCGCCGAAAGCGAAGTAAGGCTCGCCCAGAGATGGGCCGTGGCGAGGCTGCGATGCGGCGCGAACACCGCCATCGCGGCCTCCTGCGCGGCGATGTCCGGCCGCTCGGCAAGGCCGAACAAGCGCTGCAGTCCGGTAGCGAGGCCTGAATCGCCCACCGGCGCGACATCGGGAGAGCCGAAGCCGCGCAGCAAGATGTAGCGCGCCGTCCAGGGTCCGATGCCGCGCAGCGCCACCAGCGCCGCCTCTGCCTCCCCGGCCGGCAGTGCGGATATCGCTGCGATATCCAGTTCGCCTTGTGCGATCGACCGCGCCGCACCGACCAGATAACTCGCCTTGGAGCGCGAGAAGCGCATCGTCGCGAGCTCCGCCGGATCGAGCTCCGCGACTTGGGCTGGCGTTGGATGGAGATGCAGGCCCTGCCGCCCATGAACCACGCCGGCCCGCTCGATCAGCGCCCGCCGCAGCGCCGCGGCGAAGGTCAGGTTGATCTGCTGGCCAATCACGGCCCAGCACACCGCTTCCCACGGGTCCGCTGTCAGCGGGATGCGGAGGCCGGTGCGCATTCCAACCAGACCGGCGACGCGGGGATCGGCCGCGACGAGACGCTCGAATCCGTCCGGATCGCTCGCCAGCCCGAGCATCCTTCCAGCGACATGCAACGCCTGGGCTTCTTCCAGCGCTTCCAGATCGCGGTCGGTCCGAAGGATGGCGACATCGCCCGCCGAAAGATCGATCTCGAACAGGACCGGCTCGCCGCCAAGCCGCAGCGGCTTGACGATCACCGCGCCGGCGACACGCTCGCTGACGCTCAAGGCATCGCGGCCGTGATAAGCGAGGATCTCGGCAGCGCGGTAGCGGGCCGGCAGCGCCAGCTCAAGCTTTGCCGGCATCAGGCCGCTTCAGCCGTGTGTAGCGCCGGCCGACAACGCTTGCAGGCCCGGAGCCCGGCCGCCTCGGCCTCAACACCGCTCGCGAAGAAGCGGACATTCTCCGGCTTCGGCGGCCGCGACGGGCAATCCGGCCGGCAATAAATGCCGGTCGTAACGACGCCATAGAGGCGGGCATGGGTTGGGAAGGGCTGAAGGATGGTCATGAGCGGAGGATGACCCGGTCGGAGAGCGGGCGCCACCCGATTTCTTGCCCGGTGGTCCGGCTGAAGCAAGGCCCTCACCCTACCCTCTCCCAAAGGGAGAGGGGGCGCCCCTCCGTGAGATCGCGAGGCCGATGAAGGATCCAGCCGCTCCCTCTCCCTCTGGGAGAGGGCTGGGGTGAGGGCCTTCACCCCCCCAACCGGAAACCCTAACGCCGATGCCGCATGCTCGGCTGGCGCATCGTCACTAGCTCTTCGGCGGCGGTCGGGTGCAGGGCCATCGTCGCGTCGAAGTCTTCCTTCGTCGCGCCCATCTTGAGGGCGATCGCGACGAGTTGCGTCATCTCGGCCGAACCGGCGCCGAGGATGTGACAACCGAGGACGCGCTGGCTGGTGCCGTCGACGACCAGCTTCATCAGCATGCGCTCGTCGCGGCCGGAGAGCGTGTGCTTCATCGGCTTGAAATCGGCGCGGTAGATGTCGACAGCGGGGAACTCGGCCAATGCCTCGGCTTCGGTCAGGCCGACGGAGCCGATTTCGGGCTGCGAGAACACTGCCTTGGGAATGCCGGCATAGTCGACGGCTATCTTCTTGCCGCCGAACACCGTATCGGCGAAGGCATGGCCCTCGCGGATCGCCACCGGCGTCAGGTTGACCCGATTGGTGACATCGCCGACCGCATAGATCGACGGGACATTGGTCCGCGAATAGGCATCGACGACGATCGCGCCGGCCCCGTCCCGTGCGACACCGGCATTTTCGAGGCCGAGGCCGGCCGTGTTAGGCAGCCGGCCCGTCGCGATCATCACCTCACCGGCCTCGATCTCAAGGCCGCCGGCCGTGCGCAGGACGAGTTCCTCATCCGCCTTCAATATCTCTGCCGGCTGGTCGCCGAGCACGACCCGGATGCCCTTCTTCTCAATTTCCTCGCGCAGCTTGTGGCGAAGGTCCTCGTCGAATCCGCGCAGCAATCCGTCGCCGCGATGCAGGATCGTGGTCTCGACGCCAAGGCCGTTGAAGATGCCTGCGAATTCGACAGCGATGAAGCCGCCGCCAACCACGACAATCCGCTCCGGCAGGCGCTGGAGGTGGAACGCCTCATTGGAACTGATAGCCAGTTCCCGCCCCGGAAGCGCCGGGTCGATATAAGGCGCCCCGCCCGTCGCCACGAGGATCGTTCCGGCCGTCACGAGCCGGCCATCGGCGAGGCGCACGGCGTGCGGCCCCTCGATGACCGCGCGCATCGGTTCGAGCTTGGCGCCCGAGCGCTCGAGATTGCGGATATAGGCGGCATTCAGCCGGTCGATCTCGCGGTCCTTGGCCTCGATCAGCCGCGCCCAATCGAAGCGAGTCTCGCCGACGCTCCAGCCGAAGCCGGCCGCGTCCTCGAAGTCCTCGGCGAAATGCGAGGCATAGACGAGGAGCTTCTTGGGGACGCAGCCGCGGATGACGCAGGTGCCGCCGACGCGATATTCCTCGGCGACCATGACACGCGCGCCATGGCTTGCCGCGATGCGTCCGGCGCGCACGCCGCCGGACCCCGCACCGATCACGAAAAGATCGACCTCAAACTCGGACATGTCAGCTGGGCGCCTGATTCAGCGTCTTAGAAATCGACGCCCTTCTTCTTCAGCTCGGCCACCGACTTTTCATAGAGCTCCTCGCCGACGCGGTCCGACCAGCCCTTGACGGACTGCAGAGCTTCGCTCGAGACCTTCGGCAGCAGGTCGGCGAGCTTGACGCCGGCCGTCGTCTTGTAGAAGGCCGCGATCTGCTGGAGCTCTTCCTGGGTGAAATACTTCGCCATGATGCGCGCTACATCATTGTCGAGGTCGACGCGGCGCGAGGCGAGCTGCAGAGATTCCTGGTCGACGACCTGCGAGATCAGCTGGTGCTGGTCCGGGCGCAAGCGGATGAGCCGGTTCTGCGTGTTCTGCACCATCAGCGGCAGCAGATTGTCGAAGCCCTTGAAGGTCTTGGCGGCATCGACAGCTTCGCGGGCGGCGGCGAGGTGCTCAGGCGTCACCTCCTGCGCTTGGGCGGCACCGGAAAGACCGGCAACGATTCCGAACGCGAGCACCGCTGCGCGGAAGGTAGTGCGATGGAAATTCATGAAGGGAGCTCCCGGTGAGCGGATGATGTCAGGCGTGCAGCCAGCGCACGCCTTCAGAACTGGCGATGACGGCGGAAGTCGCGAGGCCGATGAACAGTCCGTGCTCCACGACCCCTGGTATAGCGGCAAGAGCGAGGCCTATGGCTTCTGGCTCGCGAATGAGGCCAAAAGATGCATCGATGATGGCATGGCCGCCATCGGTGACGAAGGGGGTTCCATCGGCGGCAAGACGCCGCGTCAGTGTCGCCGGCTGGCCGAAGCGATAGGCGACGGCCTCGATCGCCACGCGCGTCGCTCCGAAGCCAAAGAGGTTGACCTCGATCGGCAGCGGAAAGGCGCCCAGATGCTCGACCAGCTTGCTACCATCGGCGATGACGATCATGCGCCGCGAGGCCGCGGCGACGATCTTTTCGCGCAGCAGCGCGCCGCCGCCACCCTTGATGAGGCGCAATTGCGCATCGAGTTCGTCGGCGCCGTCGATCGTCAGATCCAGCGAGGGAATCTCGTCGAGCGTGGCGAGGCGGATGCCCTCGGCGATCGCAAGCTGCGCCGTCCGCTCTGAGGTCGGGACGCCGATCAAGTCCAGCCCGGCGCGAACCCGCTCGCCGAGACCCTTGACGAAATGGTTCGCCGTCGAGCCGGAGCCAAGCCCGAGGCGCATGCCCGGCTCGACCTTCTCGAGCGCGGCCAGCGCCGCCATCTGCTTCAATTCATCGGCTGTCGGCATGGGGCAATTTCCGGTGAGGAACGTCCGGCGGCTTGTTAGCATGCGCGCGCCATGACGCCAA
This sequence comes from Kaistia algarum, assembly GCF_026343945.1. Classification (NCBI taxonomy): domain Bacteria; kingdom Pseudomonadati; phylum Pseudomonadota; class Alphaproteobacteria; order Hyphomicrobiales; family Kaistiaceae; genus Kaistia; species Kaistia algarum. Next base: position 34,073 of record NZ_JAPKNJ010000002.1, on the reverse strand, counting down.
CGTCCGGCGGAGCGATGCGCGGCTAGGCGTCCGCCGCGCGTTGCCCTATAGGTTCCGCACCCTCCCCGCCCGCAGGAAGCCATGCGCCCCACCCTCGTCTTCGACCTCGACGGCACCCTCGTCGACACTGCCACCGACCTCGTCGCGACGCTCAATGTCATCCTGGAACGCGAGGGGCTGCGCTCCGTGCCGTTCCTGGAGGCGCGTTCCATGGTCGGCCATGGCGCCCGGGTGATGATAGAGCGCGGTCTTGCCGCCAATGGGACGCATCGCGAAGCCGCTGATCTCGACCGGCTGTTCGACGATTACATCGCCTATTATTCCGCCCATCTCGCCGATGGCAGCCAGCCATTTCCCGGCGTCGTCGAGGCGCTCGATCATTTCTCGGCCGAGGGCTGGAGCCTCGCCGTCTGCACCAACAAGCTGGAGTATCTCTCCGTCGATCTGCTGGAGAAGCTCGGCCTCGCCGCCCGATTCGACGCGATCTGCGGCGCCGACACCTTCGCAGCGCGGAAGCCTGACCCGCTGGCGCTGATCGAGACGATCCGGCGCACCGGCGGCCAGCCAGAAGCCGCCATCATGGTCGGCGATTCGAAGACCGACATCGACACGGCGAAAGCCGCCGCCGTGCCCGTCATCGCGGTGGATTTCGGCTACACGCCGGTGCATGTCCGCGACCTAGGCCCCGACATCGTCATCAGCCATTTCGACGAGTTGGCCGGGGCGGTCGCGAAGGTGCGCGCCAGTCGTTGACCAATAGGAGCGCAGAGCCGAATGGATCAAAAATCTGCACTATTGGAGATTCCCGGCGGGCAGGCACTTTTGGACTGGTTCGGCTACCCGACCCATTTCCATGATGCCTATGTTCTGGAAATCAATCTATCGAACCATAAGTCAAGTTCGATCCGCATCCACAGTTGGGTAATGACCGACCAGATCGATGCCAACGGCTACTACGTTTTGGACAAGCACGTCGTCGTCATAATCTCTCTCGAGGGCATCACGCACATCTCGCTCGATTGGTTCGACGCGTCTGGAATTGTCTCTGATTGGACCTTCGACAAAGCGGAAGACCTGTTTCTAGTCTCTTGGACCGAATCATACGGCGTAAATGGAACGATCAAAGCGAAGCGCCTGAAGATTGATCTCGTTCCCGGAAAACCGTAGTCCCGCCATCGCTAGCGGCAGTTCTTCGCGCTCACCTTCACCGGCTCGAGGTCCAGCTTCACCAGCTTGCCGGTCAGCGCGAAGTCGCCATAGTCGAAGCGCATGCGCCGCGTAATGCCATTCTCGTAGAGGATGAAGGACAGCTCGTAGGTCGGCGACTGTTCGCCGTCCACCGGGCCGTCGAAATAGCTGATGGTCACCGGCCAGTGGCGGGCCTTGTCGATCCCGGCACTCTTCGCCACCGCCTCGTCGCCGAAATCGTCGGCGCCGCTGTTGAGCTTGCCGATGACGGCAGAGGTTGCATAGACCTTTTCGCCCTTGTCCGAACCATCGAACAAGTCGATCTGCATGAAATGCTCGCCGCGCAGCGCCGCGTCGATGATCGTCTGCAGATGCTGGTTGGGAAACTGGAAATTGCGGGTGATCTCGAAACGGCGCGCCTTCGGCTTCGCCATCTTGACCTCGACCTTGTCCTTGATCCGCTCCGCCGTGCCGGTCGAATCCTCGGAGATCGTGCCGTCGACGAAGCTCTTGGTCGAGAAATTGAAGGTCTTGCCGAGGACGTCCTCGAAGGTCGTGGTGGCAACATCGGTCAGCCGCGCATTGCCGTCCTCGTCGCTCACCCGCGTCACGAAGCGAAGCTTGGTCGTATAGCCTTCGCAGGCCGAGCCGGCGAACTCATAGACCATGCGGCCCTCGGCGTCGGAAACCTTGTCCGAGGAATTGTCCATGTCGAGGACGAGGTCATAGACGGCGCGATGCGCGACCATGGCCGGCAGGGCAAGGGCCGGCAAGGGCGACAGAACGGCGGCGAGCGCCAGCAGCAGGACGCCTGCCCGGCAACGCGGCATGGCGGCAACAGAACCCTCGAACATCGGCACTCCATTGTCGTCCGGACGTCACGATACGGGTCCAGACCATCTGACGGATATGAAACAACAAATTGTGGCAAGTTCCACGCTCTTTCTCCGCGCCTTCGCCGCAACCTTTCCAAACGGTGCTTGCGAGGCTCGGAAAATCGGGCCAAATCCGCACGGTATGTTAATTCCGGAGCCAACCATGTCGGGCCTCATCGAAAGCCGCCTCGCCGCCCTCGGCATCCTGTTGCCGACGCCGGCCGCGCCGGCCGCAAATTACGTCCCCTTCGTCGAGAGTCGCGGCATGCTCTATGTGTCCGGCCAGATCCCGGTCGGCAGCAGCGGCATCGAATTTGTCGGCGCGCTCGGCGCCGAATTCGGCATCGAGGAAGGCCGGGCCGCGGCCAAGCTCTGTGCCATTAATATCCTCGCCCAGGCCAAGGCAGCGCTGGGCGATCTCGACCGGGTCGCGCGCGTCGTGAAGCTTGTCGGCTTTGTCCGTTGCGCTCCCGGCTTCGCCGACCAGCCCAAGGTGATCAACGGCGCCTCGGACTTCTTCGTCGAAATCTTCGGCGACAAGGGTCGCCATGCCCGCTCGGCCGTGGGCGTCGGCGGCCTGCCCTTCGGCGTTGCCGTCGAGATCGAAGCGATCCTCGAGATCGCATGACATGACCGCGCCGGCCTGGCTCACCGCCCGCCCGATCGCGCATCGCGGCTATCACGATGCCGCGGCAGGGCGAATCGAGAACACGCTCCCGGCTGTACAGGCAGCGATCGACAAGCGATTCGCGATCGAAGTCGACCTGCAGATGACCCGCGACGGTGAAGTCGTGGTCTTCCATGACGACACGGTCGACCGTCTTCTGGTGGGAACGGGCCGCGTCGAGGATCTGAGCCTCGCGGAGCTCACGGCCCTGCCTTTCCGCGCCGCCCCCGACTCAGTGCCGACGCTTGGCGAATTGCTGGAGTGCGTTGCCGGAGCCGCGCCGCTCGTCATCGAATTGAAGAGCGATTTTTCCGGCAATCGCCGTCTGGAGCGGGCGGTTGCGCCGATCCTCGCCACCTATTCCGGCCCATTCGTCGTCATGTCATTCGACCCCGAATCAATGATCGAAATGCGCAGCCTCGCGCCGTCGATTCCGCGAGGCATCGTCGCTGATCGCTATCTCGACCTGAATGATTGGGGCTTCCTCTCGCGCGAACGACGCTTTCGGCTTCGGCACCTGATGGACGTGCCCGCCGCCGGCGCCTGCTTCGTCTCCTTCGACATCGGCGGCCTGCCCAGCTTCCACACCTCGAAGTTTCGAGCCACCCAAGGCCCGCTCATCACCTGGACGATCCGCACGCCGGACCAGCGCGAAAAGGCCAGGATCTGCGCCGACCAGATCACGTTCGAGGGGTTCGATCCGGACGCCGATTCGTAAGGAATGGACTTCCTTCACCGTTTTCGGACGCACGGGGGGGCGGAAACGCGCTGAGTCTCCCTCGCGACATCCGCTTGCGCTTGCCCTCTTGCGCGCTAGATGGTGGGATGGTTCGCCGTCCCCCCATTTGCGAGTGCCGCCTTCCATGACCGCATCCCGCGACGCGCGGCTGACCGTCCTCTCCTCGCTGACCGAGATCAGCCGGCTTGAGTGGGACGCTTGCGCCAATCCTGGCTGGGATTCCGTCCGACCCTTTGGTGAGGACGCGGCGACGTTCCTAAAGGCGGCAAACGGCGCGGCTGCGCTTGATTCAGTTTCTGAACGACTGCCGTATAACCCCTTCATTTCCTATGATTTTCTCGAAGCATTGGAGGCCTCAGGATCGGCGACCGCGCGCTCCGGCTGGCGGGCTCGCCATCTCGTTCTCGATGGTACGGACGGCCCCGCCGCGATCGTGCCGTGCTATGAAAAGACCCATTCCATGGGCGAATATGTCTTCGACCATGGCTGGGCCGACGCCTATGAGCGGGCCGGCGGACGGTATTATCCCAAGCTCCAGGTCTCGGTGCCGTTCACGCCGGCCACCGGGCCGCGCCTGCTCGTTCGCAACCGCTCCGATGACGATGCCCGCGCCGCGCTTACCGCCGGCCTGTTGGAACTGAACCGGCGCATCGGCGGATCGTCGATCCATGCCACCTTCCTCGAGGAGCGGGATGGCGCGATCCTGGAAGGCGCCGGCTTCCTGCCTCGCGCCGACCAGCAGTTCCAGTTCGAAAACCCATTCTATCGCGATTTCGAGGATTTTCTGGAGGCGCTCGCCTCGCGCAAGCGCAAGGCGATCCGCCGCGAGCGGCGCGACGCGCTTAGCGACGGCATCGAGGTCGAGATCGTCACCGGCAAGGCACTGGACGAGGCGGCCTGGGACGCGTTCTTCGAATTCTATACCGACACCGGCGCGCGCAAATGGGGGCGGCCTTATCTGAACCGGCGGTTCTTCTCGCTCGTAGGAGAGCGCATGGCCGACCGCATCCTGCTCATCTTCGCCCGCCGGGGAAACCGACGCATCGCCGGCGCCCTCAATTTCATCGGCTCCGATGCGCTCTATGGGCGTTATTGGGGAACCACCGAGGAGGTTCCGTTCCTGCATTTCGAGATCTGCTACCATCAGGCGGTCGAATGGGCGATCGCGAACCGCCTGCCACGCGTCGAGGCCGGGGCGCAGGGCGAGCACAAGCTGGCGCGCGGCTACCGTCCGGTCATCACGCGGTCGGCCCACTACATTGCCGACCCGAATTTCCGCGCCGCCATCTCCGACTATCTGCGCCGCGAGCGCGAAGCGGTCGCGGCCGAACATGAGATCCTCGAAGACCATGTTCCTTTCCGCGCGGGAGAGCCTTCTTGACAGCACTCCTTGCCTGGCTCGGCGCGGCAGCGATCCTGCTGGTCGCCGAGCGACGGCCGAAGGCCGTGCTGTTCACGATGTCGGCCTTTGCCTTCCTGACCGCGCTGTTTCTGCTGCCCTTCGGCGATGCGGGCCGCGCAGTGCTGTTCGCCCTCGTCCTGTCGCTCACCATCGCCGGCGCCTCGGCGGTGAAGCATCACCATAGCGGCATGAAGCTCGCCTTCGCCGATCTGGCGCTGAGTTTCGCCGGTACGCTGCCCTTCATGGTGCGCCAATACCGGCGAACGGCGATGCTGACCTTCGCCACGGCGGCCGGGCTGGCGCTGATCGCGCTCCTCGGCGGCCTCTTCCTGCGCGGACACACGCTCGGCTGGCCACAGCGCTGGCTGGTCCTCGCCACCTCGTTCGGTGCCATGATGGCCGCCTATGTCGCGGCTGGCGGCGCCCGTCGTTTCCGGGCGGATCTGAACGCCGGGGCGCGCTTCTTCTCGTTCTTCCTCGCCTCGATCGTCGATGTCGCCAGTTGGTGGCCGACGAATGGCCTGCGCATGCTGGACGTTGGCGAAGCGCCGCTGCCACTCGCAGCGCCGCGATCGGCGCGATCGTCCGCCCGCCCCGACATCATCGTCGTGCAGCACGAATCCGTCTTTGATCCGCGCCTTTTCGGCCTCCCTGTCGACGACAGGATCGGCGCGTTCCTGGCGCCGGCCGGCGGACATAGCGGCCGCCTGCATGTCGACATCTATGGCGGCGGCTCGTGGCAGACCGAATTCAGCCTGCTCACCGGTCTCTCTTCGGCGAGCTTCGGTCCGGATTCCTATTTCCTGTTCAAGAAGGGCGTCGGCCGCTTCCCACATGCGCTGCCGACCGAGCTTGCAGGCCTCGGCTATCGCACCCTGCTCGCGACGAGCTGCCGGCGCGACTTCCTGAACTATGACGCGTTCTATGCTGGCATCGGCGTCGAGGAGCGGCATTTCTCCGACACCTATCCGCCGCCCTTCGACCTCGCCGCCTTCGAGATCACCAATTCCGATACCGAATTCTTCGCCGCGACGCAGGCCGCGCTGGTGCATTCGATCGATGCCGATCCGGCGCCGCGCTTCGTCATGGCGCTGACCAATTTCAACCACGGGCCGCATGAGACGCGGATCATCCCGCCGGGAATTCGCGAGGCGGCCCGCGCCTTCGCCATGCGGGCCCTGCCCGACCCGACCTATGCCGAATATTGCGCCCGCCTCGACGAGACGGCGGAAAGCTGGGCGGCGTTCAAGGCGGCGCTCGCCGCGCGCTATCCGGGCCGGCCGATGCTATTCGTGCGCTATGGCGACCACCAGCCGACCATGACGCGGGCGATCGAGCAGGCGCTTTCGATCCCGACCGACGATCCGCGCCAGTTCGAAACCTTCTTCGCGCTGGAGGCGGTCGGCTTCGAACCCGATTTCGCTGGCCTGTCCGACCGGCTCGACATCGCCATGCTGGGAACGGCAGCGCTCGCTGCCTCCGGTCTGCCGCTGGACGCCATCACGGCGACACGGCTCTCCTTGATGGAAGAATGCGGTGCCGCCTATATGGCCTCGCCATCGTCGAAGAAGCGCGCCTTCCACCGGGCCCTGGTCGAGCAAGGCGCGATCCGGCTCGCGCCCGACGCCACGGCCTTGCGGATAGCCGCCGAACGCGCCTAACTCGAAGCACCAACGAGGATTTGAGACATGGCCGACTACGACGACAGCAACATCTTCGCGAAGATCCTGCGCGGCGAGATTCCGTCGCAGCGTGTCTATGAGGACGACGATGCCATCGCCATCATGGATGTGATGCCGCAGGGGCCGGGCCATCTGCTGGTGCTGCCGAAGGCGCCGTCGCGCAATCTGCTCGATGCCGATCCGCTGGCGCTCGCCAAGCTCATCGCCGTGGTCCAGCGCCTCGCTGTCGCCGTCAAGACGGCCTTCGCGGCCGATGGCGTCTCGGTGTTCCAGTTCAACGAACCGGCGGGCGGGCAGACGGTATTCCACCTGCACTTCCACGTCGTGCCGCGCTTCGACGGCGTGCCGCTGCGGCCGCATTCCGGCACGATGGAAAAAAGCGAAGTGCTGGCCGCGGGCGCCGACAAGCTCCGCGCGGTGCTGGCCGCCTGATCGGCGAAGCGCCGCCGCGGTCAGGCGGCGGCAGCCGCCCGGGCCTTCCAGCCCTTGAACGGCACCAGCGAGCGCCGCGTCTCGTCCCAGAGGACAAGGCGCACCGAACTCAGGCTCTCCCGAATGGTGATCCGGCCGACATGAGCCAGTTCCGGATGCTTCTTCAGCACCTTGGGCAGATTGTAATAGGGAATGCGGCTCGACAAATGGTGCACATGGTGCACGCCGATATTGGCCGTCATCCAGCGCAGGAAGCCGGGCAGCGCGTAATAGGAGCTGCCATGCAGCGCCGCTTCCTGATGCGTCCATTCCGGCGGACGGGCCCAGAACGTGCCCTCGAACTGGTGCTGCACATAGAACAGCCACACACCGATCGAAGCGCCGACCACGACGATCGGCAGTTGGATCATCAGGAACGGCCCGACGCCGACCAGCCACATCAACAGCCCCGCAACCGCCAGAATGGCGAGATTGGTGCCCATCGTGCTCGCCCAAGGCTGCCAGCCACTCCGCATCAGCCCAATCGGCAGCCGGAATTGCAGCAGGAACATATAGGCCGGCCCAATGCCGAACATGACGATCGGGTGGCGGTAGAGGCGATAGCCGAGCCGCCCCCAGAATCCGCGCGCGCGATACTCCTCAATGGTCAGCGTCGTAATGTCGCCCAAGCCGCGCTGATCCAGATTGCCGGATGAGGCATGATGCACCGCATGGGTACGCCGCCAATAATCATACGGCGTGAACGTCGCCACGCCGATGATGCGGCCAACCCAATCATTGACGTCGCGGCGGCGAAAAAAAGCGTCGTGGCCGCAATCGTGCTGGATCATGAACAGGCGCACGAGAAAGCCGGCCGCCGGAACGACCAGCAGCAGCGCCGCCCACCAGAACCCGACATGGACCAGCCACCACATGGCAATCCAGAAGGCTGCGAAGGGTACGACCGTGACCAGGATTTCGAATGCGCTGCGCCATTCGTTGGGTTCGCGATAGGCAGCCAGAAGCTTGGGCCAACGACGAACGTCTCCAGGCGCGGCCCGGCTCGCAGTGTCGAAAGTTTGTGTCATGGAAGAACCGTACTGCAATCGCACGCGGAAAGCCCGAACTTCCGCACGACAGAGGCGAAGATTCGCATCGCCGCTCAGCCCTCGTCGAATTCGCCAAAGAGCTTCAGCCCTTCGATCCAGGTGGCACCATCCTGCTTGACGACAGTCCGCGGAACCACGCCGCCTTCCCGCTCGAGTGCCGCCGCCAGCAAGACGGAATGCGTCACCACCCAGACCTGCGTCCGTTCAGCCGCGCGCGCGATCAGGCGGGCGAGCGGGGCGATCAGGTCCGGATGCAGGCTCGTTTCCGGTTCGTTGAGCGCAATGAAGCCGGGTAGCCGATAGGAAGCGAGCGCCGCGACAAGACAGAGATAGGCGAGCGTTCCGTCCGAAAGCTCATGGACGCCCAGCGCGCGCGGCAGATCGGCAAACCGAAGCGCGATCGAAACACGTCCTGCCGCAAAGACGGGCTGAAGCCGCGCGCCGGGAAACGCGTCGAGGATCGCCGCCTCGATCGCTGGCGCTTCGCCACGCAATTCCATCACGGTGGCGAGCGTCGCGGCCATATCGGAGCCATCGGAGGCAAGTGTCGGCGTGGTGACCGCGACGGCCGGGCGCCGGATCGGCGAGCCCTTGTCGGTACGGAAGTCGTGATAGAAGCGCCAGTCGAGCAGCGCGCGGCGCACGAGGTCCAGCTCGGTGAAACGGCCGGGATCGCGAAACCCCGACAGCGCCGTCTCGGAGGGGACGAGCGCAACTTCATAGGACTGCCGCTCGCCATTCTCGTCGCGGAGCCAGGCGCTCGGCCCCTGCCGCTTGGCGAGGGTCACCGGCTTGCGGCTGCCGATGCGAACCAGCTCCTCGGCTTTCACCATCGGCTCGGTCGCTGTCAGCGCCGCCTCGTCGATCGGCGACGGCAGACCAATCTCGATCGAATAGGCGAGGTCGCCGAACTCGGCCTCCAGCTTCAGCCGGACCGGGTCGCCCTTGCGGCGCGGACCCGCCCAAAGGACGGATTCGACCCCGCCCTCCTCCGCGATCTCACGCGTAATCGTGCCGCGCGCGGCGGCGGCCAGCAGTTCCAGCGACCGATAGAGATTAGTCTTGCCGACGCCATTGCGCCCGACGAGCACCGTCAAATGCCCGACAGGCACCCGGATCCGCCGGATCGACCGATAGAGTTCGGCCGATACCGAAGTGACCCTCAGCGGCACGCTCCGCCTCAGTAGACCACCACCGACCGGATCGATTTCCCCTCATGCATGAGATCAAACGCCGTGTTGATCTCGTCGAGGGGCATGGTGTGGGTGATCAGGTCGTCGATGTTGATCTTGCCCTCCATGTACCAGTCGACAATCTTCGGCACATCGGTGCGGCCGCGGGCACCGCCGAAGGCCGAGCCGCGCCAGACGCGGCCGGTGACGAGCTGGAACGGGCGGGTCGAGATCTCGGTGCCCGAGGGGGCGACGCCGATGATGATCGATTCACCCCAGCCGCGATGGCAGCATTCGAGCGCCTGGCGCATGGTGTGGACATTGCCGATGCACTCGAAGGAGAAGTCCGCGCCACCTCCGGTCAGGTCGACGATCGCCTGCACGACCTTGTCGCGGCCGACCTCGTCCGGATTGATGAAGTGCGTCATGCCGAACTTCTTGGCCATCTCGACCTTGCCGGGGTTGAGATCGACGCCGATGATCTTGTCGGCGCCGACCATGCGCGCGCCCTGGATCACGTTCAATCCGATGCCGCCGAGGCCGAACACGACGACATTGGCGCCGGCCCAGACCTTGGCCGTATAGACCACCGCGCCGATGCCGGTGGTGACGCCGCAGCCGATGTAGCAGATCTTGTCGAAGGGGGCGTCCTCACGGACCTTGGCGACGGCGATCTCGGGCAGCACGGTGAAATTCGAGAAGGTCGACGTGCCCATATAGTGGAACACCGTCTCGTCCGAGCAGGAGAAGCGCGACGTCTGGTCCGGCATCAGGCCCTGCCCCTGCGTCGAGCGGATCGAGGTGCAGAGGTTGGAACGGCGCGACAGGCAGGTCTTGCAGTTGCGGCACTCGGGCGTATAGAGCGGAATGACGTGGTCGCCGACCTTGACCGAGGTGACCCCGGCGCCGATTTCGCGGACGATGCCCGCGCCCTCATGGCCGAGGATCGCCGGAAACTTGCCCTCCGAATCGAGGCCCGACAGCGTGTAGGCGTCGGTGTGGCAAACGCCCGTCGCCATGATCTCCACCAGGACCTCCCCGGCCCTTGGACCGTCCAGGTCGATGGTCTCGATGGTCAGCGGCTTGTTGGCTTCCCAGGCGACGGCGGCGCGGGTCTTCATCGGCGGTTCCTCTCTTTTCTCGAATCCTCGTCCCGGCGAGGTTCCATCGTAATGCAGCTTATACGCGGCGCCGAAGCGCAGGGAAGAGGACGCGATAGACGTTCCATCCGCCGCGCGCCTCATGCTAGCCATTGCATGCAATCGGGATGTCGGGGGACGGTCGGATGGACGGGGCAGTATCGGATAGGCAGGCGGGCGGAAATTCGACGGCCGGGGCGCCACCGCCAGCCGACCCGGCGCGGCAGCACTCCAATCCCTGGCCGATCGTCGCCATCACCTGCATCGGCGCCGCGATGGGCCAGTTCGATGCCAGCGTCGTCCAGCTGGCCCTTCCCGATCTTGCGGTCGTCTTCCAGACCCGCGAGACATTGGCGAGCTGGGTGGCGCTCGCCTATGTGCTCGCCTTCGCGGCCGCGCTGCCCATCTTCGGCCGGCTCTGCGAGATGTTCGGCCGCAAGAGGCTCTATCTCGCCGGCATATTGATCTTCGTCGCCGCCTCGGCGCTTTGCGGCATGGCGACCAGCCTGCCGGAACTCATCGCCTTTCGCATTCTGCAGGGCATTGGCGGCGCCAGCCTCGGCGCCAATTCGATCGTGATTCTCAACCACGCGGCCGGCAAGGAACGACGCGCCCGCGCCATGGGCTATTTCTCCGCCGCGCAGGCCGTCGGCGTCAGCCTCGGGCCGATCGCCGGCGGCCTGCTGCTCAGCGCGTTCGGCTGGCAGGCGATCTTCTGGGTCACCGTCCCGATCGGCCTCATCGGAGCCGTGGCGGGCTGGCTCATCTTGCCGAATGACACAGAGCGCGATCCGCGTCCATTCGACTGGCAGGGCGCGCTGCTGCTCGGCCCGTCGATCGTCAGCCTGGTGCTGGTCCTCAACCATCTCGCCGACTGGGGCCTCGCCTCGCTGCCGGCGCTTGGCTTCGGGATCGGCGGCATCGTCCTGCTGGCGCTGTTCATCGTGCGCGAGAAACGGACGGCTTCGCCGCTGATCGATCTCGGCATCTTCGCGTCAAAGCCGTTCTCGCTCGGCGTCCTCGCCGTGCTGCTCGCCTTCGCGCTGCTTTACGGCATGTTCTACCTGATGTCCTATGCGGCGATTCGAGGACTGGATGAACCACCGGAGCGCGCCGGCCTGCGTCTCTCCGCCATCCCGATCGCGCTCGGTATCGCCGCACCGTTCGCGGGCGCTCTGGTCAAGCGCTTCGGAACCGCGACGCTGGCCCTCTTCGGTATGGCGCTGGCGGCGATCGCGCTGCTCACCCTCTCTCTGGTGGCGCTGGAAGCGACGCCCTCGCGCATGATCGGCATGGCCGCGCTCGCGGTCTTCGGCGCCGGGCTCGGCTTCTTCATGGCGCCAAACAACAGCGCCACCATGGGGGCGGCGCCACCGGCCTTTGCCGGCGAGGCCGGCGCGCTGATCAACCTTGCCCGGATGCTGGGCGTCAGCCTCGGCGTTGCCAGTTCAGCCTCGATGCTGCATTGGCGCACGGAGGTCATAGCAGGGGCGACGAATACCGACGTCTATTTCTACGGTCACCCGATGCTGGGCGCCGTCGAGACGAGCTTTGGCCTGCTCTTCATCCTGGCGCTGATCGCGGCGATCGCGACGTGGTGGCGCCGCCGCCTCGAACCGCAGACCTGACGCTCAGGCCGGTGGGCTGAAGGCCTGCGAAATCTCGGCGAAGACGGGCATCGCCTCGCAGCGCTCGGCATGGGCTAGCAGCGCCGGATGATCGCCGAACAGCGCCGGATGCACGTCGCGCACGAAGCGAAGCGCGCAGGCGACCGCGATATCGGCGTGACCGATGGTCTCGCCGAACCACCAAGGTGTGGTGCGGGCGACGCGATCCTGCTCCAGAACGCCCAACACCTCGGCGATCTGCGTCTTGCAGCGCGCGACCCAGACGTCGGACTTCTCCTGGTGCAGCACGCCCTCATAGAACAGGATCACCGCCTTGTCGGCGAGACCCGTCGCCAACGCGCAGATTTGCAGCGCCCGGCGCCGATCGGGACCATGATCGGCGATCATCGCACGCTCGGGACCGGCCTCCTCGTCGAGATAATCAAGGATCGCCGCGCTCTCGATCAGCACCTCGCCGCTGTCCAGAACCAGAGTTGGAACACGGCGCAGCGGATTGAAAGGCGCGATCTTGTCGGCATCGGCAAAGGTCGACCACGGCTTCTGCTCGAAGGCGACGCCATAGAGCTTCAGCGCGATCCCGACGCGGCGGACGAAGGGGGAGTCGTATTGGCCGATGAGGAACATGGTGCCTGCCGTCAATTGATGGAAAGTCATTTCGACGATCTCATGAAACGTATCATGTTGCCGACGCACATCCGCCCAGGCTGGGCTGAGATGGACAATCTCTTTCGCCTCACCGAGCCGCAGCCCGTGAGCGTGGGCCAACTCGCGAATGCACTGCACGATCGTCCAGCCCGCGGCGCGCCATTCGGCAATCTGGCGATCATAAAATCCAGTTCCCATCCCGGTGTTCCGCTCACGGACGCTCATAATGATAGCGACATTGCAGCATGCGGATCGAGTCGCTCTCCACCGCATAGACGAGGCGGTGCTCCTGATCGATCCGGCGCGACCAGACAGAGCCGCCGAGATATTTGAGCGGTTCGGGCTTGCCGGTGCCGGTCGTCGGCGTTCGCAGCACTTCTTCGATCAGCTTGAGGATGCGACCGGGTTTCCGCGCATCGGTCACGGTCCACCACATCAGGTCGTCGAGCGCCTCAGCGGCCAGGACCAAGCTTCGCGCGGAGCTCATCGACACCTCCGAAGACCCGGTCGGTGGAGCGATCTCCATGCATCGCGCTGATCAGTCGCCTCGCATTCTCCGGCGAGCGCAGAAGATAGGCCGTCTCTTCGAGCGAGGCGAAATCCGCCTCCGAGACCACGACCACCGCCTCGCCATTCTTGCGCTCGACGCGAAGTGGCTCATGATCGGCGCAAACTGCGTCGAGTTCCTGCTTCAGATTGGAGCGGAGGGCCGAATAAGTGGTCGAGCGGGCCATGGCCCCATTGTACAATCTTCTTGTACGAGTTCAAGCGACCTTGCTTTGATACTCAGACAGATTGCAGATGCCGGCACACCGGACCGGACGGTTGCGGCTCACCGGGAGGAACTCATGTCTCACCAAAGATTGGCGATGATCTTCACCGCAGCTTCGCTGTTTTTCGGCTCCCTGCCCGCCTATGCGGACGCTTCCGCCGACGAGGCAGCGATCCGCGAGCGCTTCCGGACCTGGACGGCGGCGTTCAACGCCCGCGACGCGGCCGGCGTCTGTGATCTCTTCGCGCCGGATCTGATCTATTCCGTGCCGGAGATCACCGACGGAACGCAGCAGACCATGTGTTCCAACATCGCCAAGATCTTTGCCAAGACAGGACTGGAGCTTCGATACGACGGGCCCGACATCCACGAGATCATCATGAAAGGCGACATCGCCATCGTCCGCCTGACCTGGACGCTGACGACAAAGACGGCGGACGGAACCGACACGACCGAAGAGGAGGGCATGGACATCTTCCGCCGCCAGCCCGACGGACGCTGGTCGATCGCCAGATTCATCGCCTTCACGACGCGCGCAAACGAGATGCTGAAATAGCGTCGACGCGTCGTCTGCCGCCGCGCCATCTGGGAGCGCGGGGGCGATCTACTCCCCGCCCCGCTCCTTCCGGAGCTTCGCCCAATACTCCATCCGCTTGCGGATCTCGCGCTCGAAGCCACGTTCGACCGGCTCGTAGAAGCTCTGCCGGCCGAGAGCCTCCGGGAAATAATCCTGGCCGGAGAAGGCGTCGGGCTCGTCATGGTCGTAGCGGTAGCCCGAGCCATAGCCCTCGCCCTTCATCAGCTTGGTCGGGGCGTTCAGGATCACCTTCGGCGGCACCAGCGAGCCGCCCTGCTTGGCCGCCTGGGTCGCCGCCTTGAAGGCGGTGTAGACGGCGTTCGATTTCGGCGCGGTGGCGAGATAGACGCAGGCCTGCGCGAAGGCGAGCTCGCCCTCCGGGCTGCCGAGATAGTCATAGGCATCCTTGGCCGCATTGGCGATGACCAGCGCCTGCGGATCGGCGAGGCCGATATCCTCGACCGCCATCCGCACCAGCCGCCGTCCGAGATAGAGCGGGTCCTCGCCGGCGTCGAACATGCGCGCCAGATAATAGAGCGCCGCGTCCGGGTCCGAGCCGCGCACCGATTTATGCAATGCCGAGATCAGATTGTAGTGGCCGTCCTGGCCCTTGTCATAGATCGGGGCGCGTCGCTGCACGATCTCCTGCAGCGCCTTGGCGTCGAAGACCTCGCCTTCCCTCGCCGCACGCCAGACCTCTTCGGCGAGCGTCAGGGAGGCGCGACCGTCGCCATCGGCCATGCGGACCAGCACCTCGCGCGCTTCCTCGTCGAGAGGCAGCGTCTTGCCTTCGGTCGCCTCGGCCCGCTCCAGCAATTGCCCGATCGAGTGGGCGTCATGAGAATGGAACACGAGGACGCGGGCGCGGGAAAGCAGCGCGGCGTTCAGTTCGAAGGACGGATTTTCGGTCGTGGCGCCAACCAGCGTGACGGTACCGTCCTCCATCACGGGCAGGAAGCTGTCCTGCTGGGCGCGGTTGAAGCGGTGGATCTCATCGACGAAGAGCAGTGTGCCCTTGCCGATCTGGCGCCGCGCCCTTGCCTGGTCGAACGCCTTCTTCAGATCGGCGACGCCGGTGAAGACGGCGGAGATCTGCTCGAAATGCAGGTCGGTCTCGCCGGCCAGCAGCCGCGCCACCGTCGTCTTGCCGGTGCCCGGCGGGCCCCAGAAGATCATCGAGCCGAGAGAGCCCGAGTTCAGCATGCGCGTCAGCGCGCCGCTCTCGCCGACCAGATGATCCTGCCCGACGACATCAGCGAGGCGAGCCGGCCGCAGCCGGTCTGCGAGCGGCCGCGGCGCCGACCGCTCCAGTCCGGCCGCCTCGAACAAATTGGCCATCGCTAGCCGCCGATCGACGAGCGGATCAGCCGCCCGTCGCGCTCGATCGTCAGGCGCCACAGATCCGCCTGCTGGTCGGCAACGCTGACGAGGACGCGGGTCGTGTCGATCGGCGTGCCATTCACTTCGACGACCACATCGCCGGGCCGAAAGCCGACATTGGCCGCGATCGAACCATCGGCGACCTTCTCGATCAGCACGCCGCGCTCGCGTCGACCTTTATAGCCCGTATCTACGATGACGGCCGGCGAAAGATTGACGACCGTGGCGCCGGTGAAGGGCGATTGCGCCCGGATCTCGGTCTCGTCGCGCAGCGGCACCTCCGGCGGCGCCTCCAGCGCGAGGCTCAAATTCGTCTCCTTGCCGCCGCGCAGAACGGTCAGCTCCGTCGTGACGCCGATGCCGCGAGTTGCGAGGCGGTAATGCAGCGCGTTCGGATCGTCGATGTCGAGGCCGTCGGCCTTGACGACGAGATCGCCGGCGACGAGCCCAGCCTTCGCGGCCGGGCCGTCCTCGCGCACCGCCGTCACCAGCGCTCCATAGGGCCGGTCAATGCCGAGCCCGTCGGCAATGTCGGACGTCACGTCCTGAAAATCGGCGCCAATCCACGGCAGGCGCACCTTGCCATCGGTCAACGCCGACTGGACAACGATGCGGACCAGATTGGAAGGGATCGCGAATCCGATGCCGATCGACCCGCCGGAGCGCGAATAGATCGCCGTGTTGATGCCGACGAGTCTGCCCTTCATGTCGACCAGCGCGCCGCCGGAATTACCGGGATTGATCGCCGCATCGGTCTGGATGAAGAACTGGTAGTCCGAAGCGCCGATCTGGCTGCGGGCGAGCGCCGAGACGATGCCGCTCGTAACCGTCTGGCCGACGCCGAAGGGATCCCCGATGGCCAGCACCAGATCGCCGACCTCGAGCGCATCCGAATCGGCAAGCCCGACCACCGGATATGGCCCCTTGCCACCCTTGAGCCGCAGCACCGCGAGGTCCATCCGCTCATCCTTCAGGATGATGTCGGCGGCGAGTTCCCGCTTGTCGGAGAGGGCGACCTTCACTTCGTCGGCATTGGCGATGACGTGGTAGTTCGTCACCACGACGCCTGACGGATCTATGATCACGCCCGAGCCGAGCGACTGCTGTACGCGCTTTCTCGGCGTGCCACCCGAATCGTCGCCGCCGAAGAAACGGCGGAAGAACGGATCGTCCATGAAGGGCGACATGCGCTGCTGGACGACCCGAGAGGCATAGACATTGACGACGGCGGGCGAAATGCGTTTGACCAGCGGCGCGAAGGAAAGGCCGATTTCGGCCTCGCTCTGCGGAACGGCGCGCTCGGCCGCGCGAGCGGGGAGATCGGCGGCAACAGCCAGCCAGAGGAAAGACAGCGCGAGGGAAAACCCAAGGGACAACCCAAGTCGCAGCCTCATGACGCGGAACCTCCTGAAGACATTGTCGCCTCGACGATGTTACATGAATTGCGGCGATGCCGTGGCCCAGCACCCATGCGGCGGCGACCGGACGCGCGCGGCGCATTGGCGCAACCGCCTATTTGGGCAACCGGCTCTTGGCGCGCCGGTCTTCTTGCGGATAATAGAGCGGGGGCAAGAAGGATTTCCATGCTCTGGGTAGCTTTGTTCATCGCGGGCGTGTTCGGCATTCTCGCCGGTGGCATCCCGCTGATCCTGAACGGTCTGCGCGCCGGCAGCGCCACGATCCTCGCTCTCGGCCTGCTGCTTCTCGTCAGCGGAACGATCGGGGTCGTCGCCAAGCCTGATCTCGTCGCCCTCCGTCTGCCGCGCCTCGTCTTTGGCGGCTCTCCTGCGCCTGCCGCCGTCGAGCCGCAGGTGGTGAAGTCGGCCGACTCGCTGCCCGCCCCGGACGAGCCTAAAATGGCCGAGGCGCCCGCAGCACCCGCCGCCGATCTGGCGGCGAAGGACGAATCGCAGATGGCCGCCAAGATGCCGGAGCCGGTCACGGTCACGACGACCAAGATCGTCGGCGGTGAGGGCGAGCCCATGGCAGGCCAATCCGCGCCGCTGAACGACGCATCCGCCGATGCGGCAGAGCCTGCCGCCCCGGCCCCGGCGCCACCGGCCGCGCCCAAGATCGACGAAGCGGCGGAACTGGCAGCGCTCATGCCTCAGCAGGCTCGCGACCAGTCCGCCTTCACCAAGGTCGTGACCGCCGCCCGCCAGGAATATGAAAGCACCAGCATCGATGATCGCGGCGCGCTGCAATCGAGCCGCGCCGCCGCGATCTGCGCCGCCGTGAAGAATCCGGCCATCAAGGATTGGGTCGGCCGCATCAAGGAGATCGACAAGGACGCCGGCGGACGCACCATCGTCTCGGTCAGCCTGCCCGATGGCACGCTGGTGAAGACCTGGAACAACGCCATGTCGGACATCGAAGATAAGACGCTGGTCATCGCCGGCACGCCGCTGGCCGCCGCCTTCGGCAAGCTCGCCAATGGCGATTCCATCCGCTTCTCCGGCTCCTTCTTCCCCGACGAGCCCGATTGCTACCGCTCCAGCCGTCTGTCGCTCGACCAGTCGATGACAGAACCGAGCTTCCTGTTCCGGTTTACCGAGGTGGAGAAGCTGTAGGGGGAGCGCTGAACCACAATCACGCAGCGGCCGAGGGAAGCCGATTGAGAGACAGGATCACGTTCTTCAGCTTAGGTGTGTTTTTTCTGGCTCTATTGGCATATGGCTTCAAGAGTGGCGAAATGCCAAGCATGTACCACTGCTTCGATAAGGGACGCCAGCCGGTACTCTACTGGTGTGGTGCCGTCCTGCTCGGGCTCATCGGCTTAGGGTGCATTGCGGTCGCGTTTGATCCGCGCATGCCTGACCGATGACGACCAGCCCCTTCCCCGTGCCTTCTCGGTCGACCCGTTCATGACCGAGCCAAGCTTGCTTCTCAACGTAAACCATGTCGAAAAGCGTTGAGAGGAGTTCGCGATGCGCTGCACAATCCTAGCTGCCTTTCTCACCTGGATGCTTTCAGCGGGCGCGACTGGCGCCGCGTTTGAACTCAATACGGCCAGCCCGGTTTGGCCCGACACCTATGTCAGCCGGCTGCAGGCCCTCGCCCTCATCCAGTCGCTGAGTTCAGAGCTGCTCGCCAATCCGAGCGCGACGCTGGTTCTGGATCGCTGGTGCGCGGCGCATAACCTCGCCCCGCCCGGAACGAAGATCGTCGCTGATCGCGTACGCGGCGCCGAAAAGCCGGCCGACTTCGGGGTGCGCGAAGCACTTGGCGTTGGATCGGACGAGCCCGTCGCCTATCGCCGGGTCCGTCTCACCTGCGGCGACAAGGTGCTGTCGGAAGCCGACAACTGGTATGTCCCGTCCCTGCTCACCGACGCGATGAACCGGGAACTCGAAACCACCGACACTTCCTTCGGCCGCGTGGTGAAGCCGCTTGGCTTCACCCGAACGACAATCGATTCCCGGATTCTCTGGCGGCCGCTGCCAGAGGGCTGGGAGATGCAGCCACTGGCGGCGCAAGCATCCTCCGCCGCCGCTCTCATGATCCCGGCCCTCCTCCTCGAAAACCGGGCGGTCCTGAAGCGCGCCGACGGCAAGCCGTTCAGTCTCGTCGTCGAGAGCTACACGCGCGAGATCCTGGCCTTTCCGCCGCCAGACCACCGCTGAGGTGGCGTTCTCCGGAATTGCCACTCTTCTTGGCAACTATGACGAGTCCAAGCCACAAAGCCTCTCGGACCGCCGAAACAAAAAGGGCGACCCGAAGGCCGCCCTTTCCAAAACCTATCGAACATCCAGCGACTACGCCGCGACGCTCTCGCCCTGGGCCTCGGCGGCCTCGGCGCGGGCGCGGTCGGAGGCGCCCTTCGCGTCGACGTCGCGCTCGACGAACTCGATCACCGCGACGGGAGCGTTGTCGCCATAACGGAAGCCGGCCTTCAGGACGCGGGTGTAGCCACCCTGACGTTCCTTGTAGCGCGGACCCAGCGTCTCGAAGAGCTTCTTGGCGGCTTCGACATCGCGCAGCTCGGCAATCGCCTGACGGCGGGCGTGCAGATCGCCGCGCTTGCCAAGGGTGACGAGCTTCTCGACGATCGGACGCAAATCCTTCGCCTTCGGCAGCGTTGTAGTGATCTGCTCGTGGGTGATCAGCGCAACGGCCATATTGGCGAACATCGCCTTGCGATGGCTCGCCGTGCGGCTGAACTTGCGGCCGGATTTACCGTGGCGCATGGGACTCTCCTCAATCTCTTTTCCGGCGGCTCACGCCGTGGGACAATTCTTAGTAATGATCTTCGTAGCGCTTGGCGAGTTCTTCGATGTTCTCCGGCGGCCAATTGGTGACCTCCATGCCGAGATGGAGACCCATCTGGGCGAGAACTTCCTTGATCTCGTTCAGCGACTTGCGGCCAAAGTTCGGAGTGCGAAGCATCTCCGCTTCGGTCTTCTGGATCAAATCGCCGATATAAACGATGTTGTCGTTCTTCAGGCAGTTCGCCGAGCGCACCGAAAGCTCGAGCTCGTCGACCTTCTTGAGCAGCGCCGGGTTGAAGGCGAGCTCCGGAATGGTCTCCGTCGTCGTCTCCTTCTGCGGCTCTTCGAAGTTGACGAAGATCGACAGCTGGTCCTGGATGATGCGCGCCGCATAGGCGACGGCGTCGTCGGGGCGAAGCGATCCGTCCGTCTCGACCGTGAGCGTCAGCTTGTCATAGTCAAGAACCTGCCCCTCGCGGGTGTTCTCGACGCGGTACGACACCTTCTTGACCGGCGAATAGATGCTGTCGACAGCCATCAGGCCGATCGGCGCATCTTCCGGGCGGTTGCGATCGGCCGGGACGTAGCCCTTGCCGGTGTTGACCGTGAACTCCATGCGGATCTCGGCGCCCTCGTCGAGCGTGCAGATCACCAGCTCGGGATTCAGCACCTCGATATCGCCGACCGTCTGGATGTCACCAGCGGTGACGACGCCAGGCCCCTGCTTGCGCACGACCATCCGCTTCGGGCCATCGCCCTGCATCTTGATGGCGATTTCCTTGATGTTCAGGATGATGTCGGTGACATCTTCCCGCACACCCGCGATGGAGGAAAATTCGTGCAGGACGCCGTCGATCTGCACGGCGGTGACGGCCGCTCCCTGCAGCGAAGACAGCAGCACACGCCGCAGCGCATTGCCGAGCGTCAGGCCGAAGCCGCGCTCCAGCGGCTCCGCAACGACGGTCGCAAGGCGCTTCGGATCGGAGCCGGGCGAGACTTCCAGCTTGTTCGGCTTGATCAGTTCTTGCCAGTTCTTGTGGATCACGATCGTATCCTTTTGATCTCAACGCGCTCCGACGGTTCGGATCGCGTGGCGCCTCGATGAGTTCGAGGCGCGAAATGCCCATGCGCAGTCATACGGGGCGCAGCAATCTGCGCCCCGTAGAAGCCTCAGACGCGGCGGCGCTTGCGCGGCCGGCAGCCATTGTGCGCGATCGGCGTGACATCCCGGATCGAGGTGATCGTGAAGCCCGCAGCCTGCAGCGCGCGGAGCGCCGACTCACGGCCCGAACCCGGACCGGAAACCTCCACCTCAAGCGTCTTCATCCCGTGCTCGGCCGCCTTCTTGCTGGCGTCCTCCGCGGCCATCTGCGCCGCATACGGGGTCGACTTGCGCGAACCCTTGAAGCCCATCATGCCGGCCGACGACCAGGAAATCGTATTTCCCTGCGCGTCCGTGATGGTGATCATCGTGTTGTTGAAGGTCGAGTTCACATGCGCTACGCCCGACGAAATGTTCTTGCGCTCGCGGCGACGTACGCGCGTCGTGTCCTTAGCCATTCTCTGTCCTTATGTTCGATCTCGACACCGCCGTAATGCCGGCGGCTCCACCGGAGGCTTAGCGCCCCTAACTCTTGAAACTTACTTCTTCTTGCCGGCGATCGGCTTGGCCGGACCCTTGCGGGTGCGCGCATTGGTATGCGTGCGCTGGCCGCGAACCGGCAGACCGCGACGATGGCGGAGGCCGCGATAGCAGCCCAGATCCATCAGACGCTTGATGTTCATTGCGACTTCGCGGCGAAGATCACCTTCCACGACGAAGTCGCGATCGATAGCCTCGCGGATCTGCAGCACCTCGGCGTCCGAGAGCTCGTTCACGCGACGCGACGGATCGATGCCCGTCCGGGTGATGATGTCCTGCGCGTTCCTCGCGCCGATGCCGTGAATATACTGAAGCGCGATGATCACGCGCTTGTTCGTCGGGATATTGACGCCTGCGATACGGGCCACTTGCCGTCTCCATTTAAGCCGCCCGTCAACCGGGATCGGCACCTCGTTGTCCCCGCATCCGGTGGAGGCCGGCCCACGCGGGGTTTCCATGACGCAAACACGCCGCCGTCCCGCGATTCTCGAGGAACGACGACGCCAATCCGAAATGAGGCGCGACCCTTATCGGGTAGCGACCGTTTCGTCAAGACGCTGGAGTGTCTTTTCGACCTCCTGCCAGACTTCATCGATCGGCCGCATGCCATCGATCTCGATCAAACGGCCACGACCCTTGTAATAAGGAGCAATCGCCGCGGTATCGCGATCATAGGCAGCAAGCCGTGTCTTGAAGACTTCCGGATCATCATCCTTGCGAACCGCCTCGCCGCGCGCCTTCGTCTCCTCGGCGCGCTTGACGATACGATCGATGAGGATGGCGCGATCCACCTTCAGCTCAACGACAACGTCAAGCGTCAGGCCCTTCTTCGCCAACATCGCCTCAAGCGCGTCAGCCTGGGCGATTGTTCTGGGAAACCCGTCGAGAATGAAGCCCTTGCGGGCGTCCGCTTCCTCGATCCGCTCCGCAACGATGCCGATCACCACCTCGTCGGAAACGAGGTTCCCGGCATCCATGATCGCCTTCGCCCGAAGCCCTACCGGCGTTCCCGCCTTCACTGCTGCGCGAAGCATATCGCCGGTGGAGAGCTGCGGAATACCGAACCTTTCGACGATACGTGCCGACTGCGTGCCCTTGCCGGCCCCCGGCGGTCCGAGCAGTATCAGCCTCATCGCCTCTTCCCCTTAAGCTTGGCTTTCTTCACGAGCCCTTCATATTGATGCGCGAGCAGGTGGCCTTGCACCTGTGACACAGTGTCCATCGTCACATTGACGACAATGAGGAGCGACGTGCCGCCGAAATAGAAGGGAACGTGCGTAGCCGAGATCAGGAATTCCGGCAGCAGACAGACGATTACCAGGTAAACCGCGCCGAGAACGGTGATACGCGTCAGCACGTAGTCGATATACTCGGCCGTTCTCTGCCCAGGGCGGATGCCCGGGACGAAGCCGCCATGCTTCTTCAGATTGTCGGCGGTATCGACCGGATTGAACACGATCGCCGTGTAGAAGAACGAGAAGAACACGATCATCGCCGCATAGAGCAGCATATAGAGAATCGTGCCGTGGCCCAGCAGCGCTACAACCGTGTTGAACCAGCTCGGTCCCTGCCCTGCCGTGAAATTGGCAACCGTCGCCGGCAGCAGCAGCAAGGAGGAAGCAAAGATCGGCGGGATGACGCCCGACGTGTTGAGCTTCAGCGGCAGGTGCGATGATTCGCCCTGGAACATCCGGTTGCCGACCTGGCGCTTCGGATACTGGATGACCAGGCGACGCTGCGCCCGCTCCATATAGACGATGAAGCCGATCGCGGCGACGGCGACAACCGCCACCAGCAGGATAACCCAGGTCGCGATGGCACCCTGACGGCCGAGTTCGAGAATGCTGGCCAGCGCATGCGGCAGGTTGGCGACGATACCCGCGAAGATGATCAGCGAAATGCCGTTGCCGATGCCACGCGACGTGATCTGCTCGCCGAGCCACATCAGGAACATCGTGCCGCCGGTGAGCGTCAGCACGGTGGTGATGCGGAAGAACAGGCCCGGATCGATGACGATATTCGTGCCGCCCTCAAGCCCGACCGAGATGCCGTAAGCCTGGACCACGGCGAGAAGCACCGTTCCGTAGCGCGTATACTGATTGATGATCTTGCGGCCCGCCTCGCCCTCTTTCTTGAGAGCGTCGAGCGACGGCACGATCGAAGTCATCAGCTGGATGATGATCGAGGCCGAGATATACGGCATGATGCCGAGCGCGAAGATCGCCATGCGTCCGACGGCACCGCCGGAAAACATGTTGAACAGGCCGAGAATGCCCGATTGCTGATTGTTGAAGGCACTCGCGAGCGCCTCGGGATTGATCCCCGGCAGCGGAATATAAGTTCCAAGCCGATAGACCAGAAGCGCGCCCAACGTAAACCAGATGCGCTTCTTGAGTGCATCGGCCTTGGCGAACGCGCCGAAATTCAGATTGGCCGCAAGTTGTTCAGCCGCAGATGCCATTCGCCGCTCCGATCGGGCCCGAGAGACGGGCCCCACTGCCCCGTAGGGGCACTAAGTGGTCCCTCGAAGGCGCAACATCAAGTCGCGCCTCCGGTCGGATGCGCCGGAGGCTTACGCCTCAGCGGCTTCCTCGGCAACCTTCGGGGCGAGGACCTTGACGGATCCGCCAGCCTTCTCGACCGCCTCGATCGCGGGCTTCGAAGCACCAGCGATCTCGAACTGGACCGCTACCTTAAGCTCGCCCGGACCCAGCAGACGAACGCCGTCCTGGATCCGGCGAAGCACGCCGGCCTCCTTGAGGGCCTCGACCGTCACGACCTTGGTCGCGTCGAGCTTGCCCGCATCGATCGCGACCTGGACACGCTCGAGGCTGACCTCGTTGAAGTCCTTCGCGAAGATGTTGTGGAAGCCGCGCTTCGGCAGGCGACGATGCAGCGGCATCTGGCCGCCCTCGAAGCCCTTGATCGCGACACCGGTACGCGACTTCTGGCCCTTGACGCCGCGACCACCGGTCTTGCCCTTGCCCGAACCAATGCCGCGGCCTACGCGGATCGGATCCTTGTGGGCGCCGGGATTGTCACTGATCTCATTGAGCTTCATCGAACTATTCCTCTCGCGGCCTACGCCCCGTCCACAACGCGGACGAGGTGGGCCACCTTGGCGATCATGCCGCGAACCGCAGGCGTGTCCTGCAGCGTCGAACGGCGGCGGATCCTGTTGAGGCCGAGACCGAGCAGCGTCGCACGCTGATCGGAGGGCCGGCGAATCGGGCTGCCCGTCTGCTCGACGACGATCGTCTTAGCAGCGCTCTTGCCGTCGGTCTTGTTGGCCATCGCTCAATATCCTCGAAATCGAACCGCGATCACGCTTCCGCGGACGCCTCGACCGCGTCGCCGCGACGAGACTGCAGAAGCGAGACCTTCATGCCACGACGAGCCGCAACGCTGCGCGGGCTGTCTTCGGCCGCCAGCGCGGCGAAGGTCGCACGCACCATGTTATAGGGGTTGGAAGAGCCCATCGACTTGGCAACGACGTCCTGGACGCCGAGCGTCTCGAACACGGCGCGCATCGGGCCGCCGGCGATGATGCCGGTACCGGCAGGTGCTGCACGAAGGAAGACGCGGCCGGCGCCGTGGCGGCCGAACACGTCGTGATGCAGCGTACGGCCGTCCCGCAGCGGAACGCGAACCAGCGAACGCTTCGCCGCTTCGGTCGCCTTGCGGATAGCCTCCGGCACTTCGCGCGCCTTGCCATGGCCGAAACCGACCCGGCCCTTCTGGTCGCCGACGACGACGAGGGCGGCGAAACCGAACCGCCGTCCGCCCTTCACCACCTTCGCGACGCGATTGATGTGAACGAGCTTGTCGACGAATTCGCTGTCGCGCTCTTCCCGCTGCTCTCTTGCCATCGAAAGATCCAATCGTCCTGTTGTTCTGTTAGATGCAGGCCCTAAGGCGCATCAGAAATCGAGACCGCCCTCGCGAGCTCCGTCAGCCAGCGCCTTGACGCGGCCATGGAAAAGGTAGGGTCCGCGGTCGAACACCACCTGCGTGACGCCAGCGGCCTTCGCGCGCTCCGCCACCAGCTTGCCCACCACCTCGGCCGCTGCCTTGTCGGCGCCGGTCTTGAGGCTCGCGCGGAGATCCTTCTCGAGGGTCGAGGCGGAAGCGAGCGTACGGCCCGCCGCATCGTCGATCACCTGCGCGTAGATATGCTCCGAAGAGCGATGGATGCTGAGGCGCGGACGTCCCGACGCGACCTTCCGGATCGCACGGCGAACGCGCGCGCTGCGCCGTTCCTTGATCGTGTTGGCCATGACGGTCTCCGTTACTTCTTCTTGCCTTCCTTGCGGAAGATCTTTTCCTCGGCGTATTTCACGCCCTTGCCCTTATAGGGCTCCGGACTGCGGTATTCGCGAATCTCGGCTGCAACCTGCCCGACGCGCTGGCGATCAATGCCAGAAATCAGGATTTCCGTGGGCTTGGCACACTGGATCGTGATGCCGGCCGGGATCGGATAGACCACGTCGTGGCTATATCCGAGCGCGAGCTGCAGGTTGGTTCCCTGCACCGCGGCGCGGTAGCCAACGCCGTTGATCTCCAGCTTCCGCGTGAAGCCGTCCGTCACGCCCTTGACCAGGTTCGCAATCATCGTCCGCGACATTCCCCAGGCGGCACGGGCCGGCTGGCTGTTGTCGCGAGGGGTGACCTTGAGCCCACCATCCGTCAGTTCCACCGCTACGTTGTCGGTGAAGTTGAAGGAAAGCTCGCCCTTCGGGCCCTTCACGGACACCGTCTGGCCGTTGATGGTGGCTGTCACGCCGTTAGGCACGGCCACCGATTTCTTTCCAATACGAGACATCAGACCAATCCGTCCGGTTCGTGTTTCGCGTCAAACCAGATCAGAATACCTGGCACAGAACTTCACCGCCGACATTCTGCTCACGAGCGTCAGCATCCGACATGACGCCCTTCGGCGTCGAAAGGATGGAAACGCCGAGGCCATTCTTGACCCGCGGAATGCTCTTGACCGACGCGTAGACCCGGCGGCCCGGCTTGGAAACCCGCTCGATCGTGCGGATAACCGGCTCGCCGTCGAAATACTTCAGCTCGATCTCAAGCTCGGCCCTGCCGTCGCCCGTATCGACCGTCGTGAAGCCGCGGATATAACCTTCCGACTGCAGCACGCCGAGAACGTTCTCGCGCAGCCTGGAGGACGGGGTCGAAACCTTCGACTGCCGCCGCATCTGGGCGTTACGAATGCGGGTGAGCATATCACCCAGAGGATCGGTCATCGTCATCGGACCGTTCTCCTTACCAGCTCGACTTGACGAGGCCGGGGATCAGACCCAACGACCCGAGTTCGCGCAATGCGATACGCGACATCTTCAGCTTGCGATAGACGCCGCGCGGGCGGCCGGTCACTTCGCAACGATTGCGAATGCGAGTCGGCGACGAATTGCGCGGCAGCTCGGCGAGCTTGAGGCGCGCCTGGAAGCGCTCCTCCAGCGGCCGGGACTCGTCGTTCGCAATCGCCTTCAGCTTCGTGCGACGGCCCGAATACTGCTTCGACAGCTTGCGCCGCAGATCGTTCTTCTCGATGGAGCTCTTCTTAGCCATCTGATCCTCGTCCTTTCCGACGACGCTTACGAACGGAACGGGAAGTTCAGCGCCTTGAGCAAGGCGCGAGCTTCGTCGTCCGTCTTGGCCGTGGTGCAGACGATCACGTCCATACCCCAGACCTGATCAACCTTGTCGTAGTTGATCTCCGGGAAAATGATGTGCTCCTTGATGCCCATGGCATAATTGCCGCGGCCATCGAAGCTCTTCGGGTTGAGGCCGCGGAAATCGCGGACGCGGGGAAGAGCGATCGTCACCAGACGATCCAGGAACTCGTACATGCGCGCCTTGCGCAGCGTCACCTTGCCGCCGATCGGCATGTGCTCGCGCAGCTTGAAGGTCGCAATCGACTTGCGCGCCTTGGTTACTGCCGGCTTCTGGCCTGCGATCTGGGCGAGATCCGCCAGCGCCGTGCCAACCTTCTTGGAATCGTTTACCGCCTCGCCGACGCCCATGTTCAGGACGATCTTGTCGAGCCGCGGAACCTCCATCGGGTTCTTGTAGCCGAACTCGGCCACGAGCTTGGCCCGGACCTCATCCTGGTAGAACGTCTTGAGCCGCGGCTCGTAAGCTGCCTCAGCCATCGATCACATCTCCCGAACGCTTTGCGACGCGTTGCTTGCGCCCGTCTTCGGTTATCTTGAAGCCGACGCGCGTCGGCTTTCCATCACTCGTAGCAATGGCGATGTTCGAGAGATGGATCGGCAGTTCCTTGGAAACAATGCCGCCCTGCTCGCTCGCCGTCTGCTTCTGGTGCTTGCGGCCGACATTGATGCCGCGCACGACTGCACGCTGCTCGGTCGGGATCACACTCAGCACTTCGCCCGACTTGCCCTTGTCCTTACCCGTCAGGACGATGACGTTGTCGCCCTTCTTGATCTTAGCGGCCATCACAGCACCTCCGGCGCGAGCGAGATGATCTTCATGTGGTTCTTCGCGCGAAGTTCGCGCGGCACCGGCCCGAAGATACGAGTCCCGATCGGCTCCTTCTGATTGTTGATCAAGACGGCCGCATTCTTGTCGAAGCGGATCACGCTGCCGTCCGGACGACGAATGTCCTTGGCCGTGCGGACCACGACCGCCTTCATCACATCGCCCTTCTTCACACGGCCCCGGGGAATCGCTTCCTTGATCGAGACGACAATGATGTCGCCGACCGAAGCATATTTCCGCTTGGAACCGCCGAGAACCTTGATGCACATCACACGACGAGCGCCGGAATTATCCGCCACGTCGAGGTTAGTCTGCATCTGAATCATGACTGGCCGCCTACTTTCCTGGTCGCTGCTCCGCCATCGGGCGAAGCGGCAACAAACCTCGTCTTATTTGCCGTCCGACAGTTCCGTGCCGATGACGACCCAGCGCTTGTTCTTCGAGATCGGCTTCGACTCTTGAATGAAGACCTGGTCGCCGATCTTGTAGGTGTTGGCCTCGTCGTGGGCCTGATACTTCTTCGAACGACGCACCGTCTTCTTCATGACCGGGTGCGTGAAGCGCCGCTCGACCAGAACGACAACAGTCTTGTCATTCGTGTCGCTGACGACGCTGCCTTGCAGAACGCGTTTCGGCATCCTCGTCTCCTCAGCGCTTGTCCGCCGCGCTCTTCTGCGCGGCTATGGTCTTGATCCTGGCGATGTCGCGGCGAACCTGCCGCACACGCGCCGTGTTCTCAAGCTGGCCAGTCGCCCGTTGAAAGCGCAGGTTGAACTGCTCCTTCTTGAGGTTCGTGAGCTCGGTCTCGAGTTGATCGGCCGTCTGCAGCCGTATGTCTTTCGCCTTCATGGCCCTGTCCTCGTGTCCGCCGATCACTCGGCGATGCGCTGTACGAAGCGCGTCTTGATCGGCAGCTTCGCCGCGCCAAGACGCAGCGCTTCGCGCGCCGTCTCTTCGTCGACACCGTCGACCTCAAACATGATCCGACCCGGCTTGACGCGGGACGCCCAGTATTCCGGAGCGCCCTTTCCCTTGCCCATGCGGACTTCGGTCGGCTTCGCCGTCACCGGAACGTCCGGGAACACGCGGATCCATACGCGACCGGCGCGCTTCATGGCGCGGGTGATCGCGCGGCGAGCCGCCTCGATCTGCCGCGCGGTGATGCGCTCCGGCTCGAGGGCCTTGAGGCCGAATCCGCCGAAGTTCAGGTCCGTGCCACCCTTGGACAAGCCATGGATGCGGCCCTTGAACTGCTTACGGAACTTGGTGCGCTTCGGTTGCAGCATTTTCGTTCTCTCTAGACTTCAGCCGGTCCGACCTTACGCCGCGTTGTCGCGACGACGGCCGCCGGAGCCGGAGCCCTGTTCATTGCCTTCGGTCTGACGCCGCTCGGACGCCATCGGATCATGCTCAAGGATTTCACCCTTGAAGATCCAAACCTTGATTCCACACGTGCCGTACGCCGTATGCGCCGTCGCCGTCCCGTAATCAATATCGGCGCGCAACGTATGCAGCGGAACCCGGCCCTCGCGGTACCATTCCAGACGCGCAATCTCGGCGCCGCCGAGACGGCCCGACGCGTTGATACGGATGCCTTCGGCACCAAGGCGCATCGCCGACTGGACCGAACGCTTCATCGCACGGCGGAACGCCACGCGGCGCTCGAGCTGCTGGGCGATCGAAGCCGCGACCAGGGTCGCATCGATCTCAGGCTTGCGCACTTCGACGATATTGATGTGCACTTCGCTGTCGGTCAGCTTGCTGACGGTCTTGCGCAGCTTGTCGATATCGGCGCCCTTCTTGCCGATCACGATGCCCGGACGGGCAGAGTGAATCGTCACGCGGCACTTCTTGTGCGGACGCTCGATCACGATCTTCGAGACCGCAGCCTGCTTCAGGTCCTTCATCAGGACTTCGCGGATCTTCTGGTCCTCGTGAAGCAGCTTGCCATATTCGCCCTTGTTGGCGAACCAGCGGCTGTCCCAGGTCCGGTTGATGCCGAGCCGCAGGCCGATCGGATTGACTTTCTGGCCCATCAGGCGGCCTCCTCAGCTTCACGCACGACGATCGTCAGATGCGAAAACGGCTTCTCGATCCGGCCGACACGGCCACGGGCGCGGGGCGACCAGCGCTTCATGACCATCGCCTTGCCGACGAAGGCTTCCGAAACGACGAGCGCGTCGACGTCGAGATCATGGTTGTTCTCGGCGTTGGCGATCGCCGATTCCAACGTCTTCTTCACGTCGCGAGCAATGCGCTTCTCCGAGAAGGTCAGGTCCGCCAGAGCGGCGCTGGCCTTCTTGCCCCGGATCAGCTGGGCGACGAGATTGAGCTTGCGCGGAGAGACACGGATCATGCGCGTGATCGCGCGCGCCTCGGTGTCCTTCAGCGCGCGTTCGCGCTTCGGCTTGCCCATCTTACTTCCTCTTCGCCTTCTTGTCGGCCGTATGACCGTAATAGGTCCGCGTCGGCGAGAACTCGCCGAACTTATGGCCGACCATGTCCTCGTTGACGATAACCGGGATGTGCTTCTGGCCGTTATAGACGCCGAAGGTCAGGCCCACGAACTGGGGCAGAACCGTCGAACGCCGGCTCCAGATCTTGATCACCTCACCGCGGCCCGAAGAGCGGCTCTTCTCGGCCTTGCGGAGGAGATAACCGTCGACAAACGGGCCTTTCCAGATGGAACGCGACATGGAAAGCCTCTCTTACTTGCTCTTGCGCAGATGACGGCTGCGCGCGATGAACTTGTCGGTCGACTTGTTGTTACGGGTCTTCTTGCCCTTGGTCGGCTTGCCCCATGGCGTGACCGGATGACGGCCGCCCGAGGTGCGGCCTTCGCCGCCGCCATGCGGATGGTCGACCGGGTTCATCGCGACGCCGCGAACACTCGGGCGCTTGCCGAGCCAGCGGTTGCGGCCAGCCTTGCCGATCGAGATATTCGCGTGGTCTGGGTTCGAAACCGCACCAACGGTCGCGACACAGGCCTGGCTGACGAGACGCTGCTCGCCCGAATTCAGACGCAGGATCGCCATGCCGCCATCGCGGCCGACATACTGCGCATAGGCACCGGCCGAACGGGCGATCTGACCACCCTTGCCGGGCTTCATCTCGACATTGTGGACGATGGTGCCGACCGGCATCGCGCCGAGCGGCATGCAATTGCCGGGCTTGACGTCGGCCTGGGCGCTCGAGATCACCGTGTCACCGACAGCCAAACGCTGCGGCGCCAGGATGTAGCTGAGCTCGCCATCCTCGTACTTGATCAGCGCGATGAAGGCTGTGCGATTCGGATCATACTCGATCCGATCGACCACGGCCGGAACATCCAGCTTGCGGCGCTTGAAATCGACGATGCGGTAGGCACGCTTATGTCCACCGCCGCGACCATAGGCCGTGACACGGCCGAGATTGTTGCGACCGCCGCTCTGACGCAGACCAACGGTCAGCCCCTTGACCGGCTTGCCGGCATAGAGCTCCGAACGGTCGACGAGCACAAGCTGGCGCTGTCCCGGCGTAGTCGGCTTGTAATGCTTGAGAGCCATGGCTTCAGCCTATTCTTCTTGCTCAGAGACCGGTCGAAACGTCGATCGACTGACCCTCGGCCAGCGTCACGATCGCCTTCTTGACGTCGCTCTGCTTACCGATGATGCCGCGGAACCGCTTCACCTTGCCCTTGCGAACCAGCGTGTTGACGCCCGTCACCTTGACCTTGAACAGCGCCTCGACAGCAGCCTTGATCTGCGGCTTCGTCGCGCTCTTCAGGACGTTGAAGACAACCTTGCTCTGCTCCGTCGCAATCGTCGACTTTTCGCTGAGCACCGGGCTGCGGATGATGTCGTAATGCGTCGGATTGCTCACTTGAACCGCTCCTGCAGCGCTTCGACCGCGGCCTTGGTCAGCACGAGCTTCTCACGGCGCAGAATGTCGTAGACGTTGATGCCCTGGACGGGCAGCACGTCGATATGGGGAACGTTGCGCGCGGCGAGACCGAAATTGGCGTTCACCTCGGCACCGTCGATGATCAGCGCGTTCGCAAGACCGAGCTTGGCGAAACGCTCCTTGACGGCCTTGGTCTTCGGCTGGTCGAGGACGACATCCGAGACGACGACCAGATCGTCGCTCTTTGCCTTCGCCGACAGCGCGTGCTTCAGCGCCAGGACACGGAACTTCTTGGTCAGATCATGCGCATGGCTGCGCACCACCGGACCGAAGGCCTTGCCGCCGCCGCGGAACTGCGGAGCCGTCTTGGCACCGTGGCGTGCGCCGCCGGTACCCTTCTGCTTGTACATCTTCTTGGTCGTGCCGGAGACTTCCGAGCGACCCTTCGACTTGTGCGTGCCAGCTTGGCGGCGGGCAAGCTGCCAGCGAACCATGCGCTGCAGGATGTCGCCGCGCGGCTCAAGACCGAAGATCTCGTCCGAAAGCGAGATCTCGCCTGCCTCGGCACCGTCGAGCGTGGTGACCTTGATATCCATTATTCGGTCTCCTTCGCTTCGACCGGAGCTTCCGCTGCCTGAGCGCGCAACTTGATGGCGCCGGGCATCGGAACGTCCTTCGGAAGCACGCGCTTGACAGCGTCGCGAACTTCGATCCAGCCGCCCTTGGCGCCCGGAACCGCACCCTCGACCATGATCAGCCCACGCTCCAGATCGGTGCGCACGACTTTCAGGTTCTGCGTGGTGACACGCTCGTCACCCATGTGTCCGGCCATCTTCTTGTTCTTGAAGACCTTGCCCGGATCCTGGCGCTGACCGGTCGAACCATGGACGCGGTGCGAGACCGAGTTACCATGCGACGCGCGGCCGCCACGGAAATTATGCCGCTTCATGACACCGGCAAAACCCTTGCCGATCGAAGTGCCCGAAACGTCGACGAACTGGCCAACGACGAAGTGCTCGGCGGTCAGCTCGGCGCCAATCTCAATGAGATTGTCCGGCGAAACGCGGAACTCGACGACCTTACGCTTGGGCTCGACTTCAGCCTTCGCGAAGTGGCCACGTTCGGCCTTCGGCGTGTTCTTTACCTTGGCGAGACCCGATCCGAGCTGGACCGCAGTGTAGCCGTTCTTGTCTTCCGTCCGGTGGGCGACGACCTGACAATTATCGAGCTTGAGCACCGTTACCGGCACCTGCTCACCCGCATCCGTATAGATGCGGGTCATGCCCACCTTCTGTACGATCAATCCAGAGCGCATCATGTCCTCGCTCGCCTCAGAGCTTGATTTCGACGTCCACGCCGGCCGCCAGGTCGAGCTTCATCAGCGCGTCCACGGTCTGCGGGGTGGGGTCGACGATATCGAGAAGGCGCTTATGGGTGCGCATCTCGAACTGCTCGCGGCTTTTCTTGTCGATATGCGGCGACCGGTTCACGGTGAACTTCTCGATCTGAGTCGGCAGCGGCACGGGGCCGACAACGCGGGCGCCGGTACGCTTGGCCGTGTTCACGATCTCACGCGTCGAAGCATCGAGAATACGATGATCGAACGCTTTGAGCCGGATCCGGATATTCTGACCGTTCATCGATTTCTGTCCTCAAGAAACGTGGGCGCGCGGTAGGTCGCGCGCCCCGTCCGGATCGTTAAGCCTACTTGATGATGCTGGCGACGACGCCGGCGCCGACGGTACGGCCGCCCTCGCGGATGGCGAAGCGCAGCTTGTCTTCCATCGCGATCGGGACGATCAGCGTCACTTCCATCGACACGTTGTCGCCCGGCATCACCATCTCGACGCCTTCGGGAAGCGTGCAAACGCCCGTCACGTCCGTCGTGCGGAAGTAGAACTGCGGACGGTAGTTCGTGAAGAACGGCGTATGACGGCCGCCTTCTTCCTTCGTCAGGATATAGGCCTCGGCCTTGAACACCGTATGCGGCGTCACCGAGCCGGGCTTGCACAGAACCTGCCCGCGCTCCACACCTTCACGGTCGACGCCGCGGATCAGCGCGCCGATATTGTCGCCGGCCTGGCCCTGGTCCAGCAGCTTGCGGAACATCTCGACGCCAGTAACCGTCGTCTTCTTCGTGTCGCGGATGCCGACGATCTCGACTTCCTCGCCGACCTTGACGATGCCGCGCTCGACGCGCCCGGTCACCACCGTGCCACGGCCCGAGATCGAGAACACGTCTTCGATCGGCATCAGGAACGGCTGGTCGATCGGACGCTCCGGCTGCGGGATATAGGTGTCCACTGCCGTCATCAGTTCGAGGATCGCATCCTCGCCCAGCTTGGCATCGCCATCGTTCAGCGCCACGACAGCCGAACCCTTGACGATCGGAATGTCGTCGCCCGGATAGTCATAGGACGACAGCAGTTCGCGAACCTCAAG